>JACPWH010000026.1 GCA_016197185.1 Ignavibacteriota bacterium | reverse complement strand
TTTATCTCAGTTTTACAAAATATTCCACTCTTTCCAATACTGCAGAATTTATCGGTTTCGGGAATTATACTGCACTTTTTTCAGATATAGAAGTTTGGTACGCTTTACGCAATACCTTGATTTTTACGTTTGGCAGTGTTCCTATCACAACCGCTTTTGCACTTTCGTTGGCAGTTTTGCTTCATTCCAAGATGATTCGGTTTGCCGGTTTTTTCCGTGCTGCGTATTTCATGCCGTCAGTCACTTCATTGGTTGTAATAGCTCTTATCTTTACAAATCTGTATGCCAAGGATGGGTATATCAATTTGCTGCTTGGGATGGCGGGTGTTCCACACCCTGATCGAGGGTGGCTGCTCGAACCTTCAACGGCACTTGCGTCGGTGATGGCAATGGATATATGGATTTCAGCGGGTTATTATATGGTTCTGTTCTTGGCGGGTTTGCAAACAATTCCTACAGATTTGTACGAAGCTGCACGATTGGCAGGAGCATCCGCTTGGCAACAGTTTTGGAGAATCACCCTTCCGCTTCTGCGTCCTACTATGACGTTTGTGGTTGTGATTAATACGATAAAGTCCTTTCAAGTGTTTGTAGAAATGTACGTAATGACAAAGGGAGGACCTACCCCCGGGGATACCACAACATTAGTTTATCAAGTATTCGTAAACGCTTTTGAACGTTCGGATATGATGGGCTATGCTTCCGCCCTTGCGTATGGGATTTTTATTTTACTTGTGGTATTATCGCTTATACAGATGAAATTGGTAGGAGAGAAAAAGTGAGTAGAAGGGCAGCTATTAATTCAAAAAAAGACTGAAAATCAGCAAGTATCTGTTTGCTTCGACAGGCACAGCATGAGCTTTCTATTAATTTACAGTTCAAATAAGTTATTTCTCCTTGAGTTCATCGAAGAATTCAATTACTTACCTAATATTAAATAAATGTATAGATAATTGTGTCCTTCTATATACATTTACAAAGATTTTTTATGGTCATAAAAGCTACCTCCTTCTTCAAAAATCCCACTGAAGACAATGTATATTTCAATGATTGGGTGAATAGACTTGAACAATTGAACGGTAAGAAATATACTCGAATTGAAGTTGAAACTTCACTCGGAAAAACTCATATTTGGGGATTGAATACCGAAAAAAAAGATTGTGAAACAGTAGTGATTTTCCCTGGTGCACGAACTACTTCATTGTTCTGGGATTTGAATAATGGTCTTAAAGAATTAGAACAAAATTTTAGAATTTTCATGGTGGATACAAATGGACTTCCAAATTTGAGTGACGGAAAAACACCTGATATAAAGTCATTGGAATATGGTGAATGGGCTTCGGAGATACTTGAAAAACTAAATATATCAAAAATATTTATAGCGGGAGCATCGTTTGGCGGGCTTATCTGTATGAAACTCAGCATAGTCGCTCCTGAAAAAGTAAAAGCAGCCTTTTTGCTGAACCCGGGTTGTCTTCAGCCTTTTTCAATGTCTTTCAAAAACCTTTATTATAATCTTCTTCCGATTATCTTTCCAAAGAAAAAGAATGTGCGGACATTCTTGGATAAAGCGATATTTTGCGCTCCGACACATTCGATTACTGAGCAATGGATGGACATGATAATAGATTACGAAGTTTTTGCACTTACTCGATATAAGGACAATACTCAAAAACCATATTTCATGGGTGATGAACTTAAAAAGATAAAAACCGATATTTATTTACTTGAAGGGGATAAGGATATGCTCTTTCCATATCAAGTTTCAATAGATAACGCAAAGAAGTATATCAATTCACTGAAAGAAATAAAAATATTTGAAAATGTTGGGCATGGAATTGAAATATTTCCTAAAGCACTGCAATTCATTGACGAAAAATGTAAGGAAATAAATGTTAAGTAATAATGAATAACAAACGAACGGGGAAGCTGAAAACCGTATAGAGTAAGCATCATAATATTTAGAAATGAAAAATGAAAATAGTTAGAGTAATCTACACAACTAATGCAGGGTATTCAGAGCAAAATCAACGTAATATAAAAAATGTTATGAATGATTTACAGAACTTGAATCACACCGGGATAAACTATACTGCCTGTTTAGGTCCCGACGGAAAAACGTTCACCCATACTTCATTTTTCAAATCTGATGAAGATCAGAAATTGCTTAATGAACTGCCTTCATTCAAGTATTTTCAAGAGCAACTTAAAATCGGCGGATTTGAAGTACCGCCTAAGCAGGAATTGTTAACGTTAGTTGGTTCTTCAACGAGTATTTTTAACGAATAGTTTTTTGCATTGTCTTTCATTCTTTAACGGAGGATTTGTAAACCTCAGTTAAGGAGTTTTGTATTGTTTATTCCAATTTTACACTTAATGAAATCAATATTCCAATTTCTGCTTTTGGTTTTTTGCTTTGCCCTTCCAATGAAGGCAACTGTCTGGCAAATAGGAGTATCCCGCCAATATACAATGCCCAGCCAAGTTTCTTCACTTGTAAAGAATAACGATACTGTTGAAATAGATGCAGGAACGTACAGTGAAGATGTAGCCCATTGGACAGCAAACAATCTTTTACTGCAAGGGGTTGGTGGAACGGCACACATGAAATCAAACGGTAAAAGTTTTGGAGGAAAGGCGATATGGGTGATTGGAGGCAATAATACAAATGTTGCGTTCATTGAATTTTCCGAATGTAAGGTTCCTGACGGTAATGGGGCGGGTATTCGTCTTGAAGCTGCAAATCTAACTGTTCATGGTTGTTATTTTCATGATAATGAGGATGGAATTCTGGCTGGTGATAACCCCTCAAGTGATATACTTATCGAATATTGTGAATTTTCACGGAATGGCAAAGGTGATGGATATTCTCACAACCTCTATATCAATCATGTTCATAGTTTGACATTTCAATATAATTATTCCCATCACACAATGGTAGGGCATGAATTGAAAAGCCGTGCATATAATAATTATATCCTTTACAATCGCCTGTCGAATGAAGTTGACGGAACGGCAAGCCGTAATATTGACCTCCCTAATGGCGGAACTGCAATAATAATGGGAAATGAAATCCAGCAGGGCACTCTTACTGAAAATTCAAATATGATAGGCTATGGTTTGGAAGGGCTTTCAAACCCATCACCACATGAATTGTATATTGTAAATAATACCATCGTAAACGAGCGGTCAGCAGGAAGTTTTCTTTCTGTAAAAGAAGGGGCTCAAATGATTTATGCACGAAATAATATTTTTGCGGGTGTTGGGACGGTTATTGTTGGAATGGCAAGCATAATAGATACTTCTCACAATTGGACAGGTTCAATTGCGGATGCAAATTTTGCTGATAGTAAACTTTATGATTATCATCTTCTTAAATCTTCTCCGGCTGTTAATAGCGGTGAAGATATTGCTAAAACGGTAAACGGCATTTTTCTTGTACCAACAAACGAATACAGGCATCCCAGGAATTTAAAGTTTCGTATTAAAGTTGGTGCTATAGATATAGGGGCGCATGAGAATACAGAAATTACCGGAGTGGATGAAAGTAAAGTTCTTACCCGGTCGTTTGTCTATCTAAATTCTACATCTGATAATTATACAATTGTTATTCCTGATGAATTGAAAGAAAGCCCTAAAATTGAAGTTTCGGATTTGAACGGAAATTTAGTGCTTTCTTATTTGAATACTCCTGATAACAAAGGGAATATAACAATTGGCAGTTCACAATTTTTGGCTTCCGGTATGTATTTCATTCGGATATTTACTTATAAGGATCAATTGTTGATGAAAGTTATAATCGACAAATAAAATTATTCTCATTTCGACTGATAAATTATGAAAACTATTTTGGCTTTTTTCTTTATTCTTCTGATTGGTTCTCTATCGAACACAAACGCCCAATATGTTTGGACTGCTAAAGAGAGTATTCCGGCACCCGGACGGCATCATTCCTCAGTTTTTGCCATAGGAGGGAATATATATTTGATGTGTGGAACTAATTCTGATGAGAGTCAACAATTCCGCGATATGTGGAAATTCATTCCTGCAGAAAACAGGTGGCTTCAACTTCGTGATTTCCCCGGGAAGGCAAGATCGTATGCTGCTACATTTGTCATTAAAGACAAAGGGTATCTGTGTGTGGGTGTGGATGACTCAAGTTATCTGATCGATCTATGGGAATATACCCCTGAAGATGATTCTTGGGCTCAAAAAGATGATTTCCCAGGAGACGGGCGCGCTCATCCGGCCTCATTTACTCTAAGTGATGAAGGATACGTTGGATGTGGGGACGGTGAATTGGGTGATTTCAAAGATTTTTATAAGTATTCTCAATCTGAGAGCAAATGGAAGCCTGTTAAGCAATTTTTAGGTCCACCGAACCATCATCCTTCTTTCTTTACAATTAATAATAGGGCGTATGTTTGTACCGGACACGACAGGGCTGGTGTGCAAGTTCTAAAATCTAACTACGAATATAATCCCGAAACAAATACTTGGGCTAAGAAAGCGGACCTGCCGGCTAAAGGAAGAGTGGGTGCAATAGGTTTTGCAATCAATAATTTGGGATTTATTGGTGGCGGATTCGATGAAGTTGGTACAGGTGAGTTCTACCGTGATTTTTATGTATATAATCCTGTAACAGATTTATGGAATACAACTGTCCCTCCATTTCCTGACATGAACGGGACATTTGCAGCTGTCAGTACAGTTATCGGTAATATTGCTTATGCCGGAACAGGGGAAAACAATTTATATATTTCTAATACTAATTGGTATTCATTTCATGACCAATCGGTAGCTGTACACGAAAGTACCAATGAAGGGTCAGCCAAACTGATTTCAAGTAGAGGGTATGTTCGGATTGAATTTGAAAATCCGGTTTCTGTACTTACTGTCAATAATCAACTTGGACAAAGAATGGTTACTAACACTCAGGATAAAGAGAATTCAATTGTAATATCTACAAACGGGTGGGCAAAAGGGATTTATATGGCTCATTATAGAGAAGGAAAAGCAATAAAGGGAATTTCATTTATCGTAGCAGAGTAAACCCTTTTTATTCTACCTAGAAACAAAATAGAAAAGATGCTATGTTCAGCATATTCAAAAAGAAATTGCTTGATTGTGACGATTTGTTCGTGAAGTATTTAAGTCCTTGGTATGACGATAGCGACAGACCAAAAATGACTCGCCCCGATATGTAGCAAATTGCGGGTTATGAAGGGCAGCCCCTTAATTTTGGTGAAATCCAATATCTGACATTCCCTTATTTGGGATACACAATGGTTTGTAGTGAAATTTAATGTAGTAATTGAAGAAATTAACCAATATCAAGATAATATGAAAAACGGCTTGTAATATTTTCCGCAATATATATGTGGAGTATCGGTTTATAGCCTCCTACTCAATATCAAGTTCGAACACAAGACTTATTATAAACTTGTTGAATTGCTGAAAGCATACTTCATAACTTTTCTTCCGATACTTCATTTTCAATATCTTCAAAATACTTTTTAATAACTCGTGCAGATTTAACACCTGCTATTTTGGCAAGCTCCGTTTCTTGAGTATTACGGATATTTTCAACTGAACCAAAAGTAATGAGCAGTTTTTGAGCGGTTTTTTCGCCAACACCTGTTATTGCAGTTAGTTCCGTTTGAAATGTCCGTTTATCACGCAAAAGCCGATGATATGTAATTGCAAAACGGTGTGCTTCATCTCGGATTGATTGAAGAAGCCGGAGACTCGTCGAAGTTTTCGGCAGAAGAAGAGGGTCAGATTGATTCGGGAGGAAAATCTCTTCCAAACGTTTTGCCAATCCAATAACAGGAATCTTGCCAAGAAGTCCGAGTGTATCCAATACTGCACAAGCTGCCGAAAGTTGCCCTTTTCCTCCATCAATCATTATCAAATCAGGAAGTTCTGTTTTTTCTTCTAAAACTCTGGTGTACCTTCTTGATACCACTTCCTGCATTGCAGCAAAATCATCATTACCATCCACATGAATTTTGTATTTACGGTAATCTGATTTCTTCGGACGACCATCCGAGAACGCTACCATCGAAGAGACATATTCTGTTCCCTGAAAATGAGAATTATCAAAACATTCAATCCTGCGCGGTGGCTTCTCTAATCGCAAATCACGCTGTAAGGATGCAACTCCACGTGGCAGTGCATTTTCACGCGCAGCCTGTTGCAAGTGTAACTCCCTGATAAGAAAATCTGCATTTGTAATTGCCATAGCAATTAACTTCTTTTTATCACCCATTTTAGGGACGATAATATCAATTGCTCCCCCCCGTTTTTTAGAAAGTATATCACTTAAAAAATCCTGATCCTCCGGAATATGTGAAAGTACAATTTCCGGTGGAACAAAATCAGTTTCTATATACCACTTTTCAACAATATGTTGGATGATATGCTCATCATTTTGCGCAATGGAATTGGAAACATAAAAATGTCGTTTGCCAATCATTTTCCCGTCGCGAATTGCAAAGATAACTGCACAGGCATCATCGTCATCACGTGAAAGAGCAAATACATCACGGTCAACCAAATCGGTAGTCATCACCTTTTGTTTAGCAGTATATTCTTTCAAATGATGAAGCCGGTTACGCAAGGCTGCAGCTTCCTCGAATTTCAAATTTTCAGCCAAATCTTCCATCTTCGTTTCGAGCATTGCCTCAACTTCTCTTGTGCGTCCATTTAAAATTTTTATAGATTGGGTAATATACTCATTATATTGACTTCGGCTTATATATCCCTCACAAGGTCCTTCGCAACGCTTGATGTGATAATCCAAACAAACCTTGAATTTCTTATCAGCAATCAGTTCTTCTGAAAGAGGTAAATCACAACTTCGAAGCGGAAATATTGTTCTTAGGGTTTTCAGCAGATAATACAGGTAGCGGCCGTCGGTGTATGGACCGAAATACTTACTTCCGTCCCGTATTACAGTTCTTGTGGAAAAAATACGGGGGAACTCCTCGTTTGTAACACGAATATAGGGATAGCTCCGGTCATCTTTTAAAAGAATGTTATATCGTGGTTTGAATTGCTTGATAAGGTTGTTTTCAAGAAGCAGAGCCTCCACTTCGGAATCTGTAACAATCACCTCCACATCAATAATTTTATTGATTAATGCTTTAGTTTTGGCATCCATCGGACGGTTCTGAAAATAAGAGCGTACACGATTTCGCAGCGACTTAGCTTTGCCAACATAAATAATAAGTCCATTCTCATTTTTGAATTGGTAAATCCCCGGTTTGGTTGGTAAATTTGCTACTTTTGCTGCTAATTCCATTGTTGGTAAAATGAAGTTAGGTTGCAGTTCGTTCGATTCGTCGCTCATAGAAATTGAGTTGATGGAGGAGAAATCTCGGTTTTTTAATTGCAAATATAGCGAATTAAGGAATTCTTTAATTTTGTTCATATAATAAAAGAAGCCCGGAAATAGTAATCACGGGCTTCCTCTATGATAAGACGAATGTAGTATTGTTTATATTTCTATACTCGATAGTTCATACTAGAGATGCATAAGTGTTTTGCCATAGCGAATCCCTATACCACCTGCTTGAATATTATAGACACCGGGAGGAATCGTACTTACATCAAACTTAAGTGCAAGATGTCCTGCAGAGACAGGTACATTCCATTTGCCAACTTCTTTCCCATCAATTGAATAAAGTGACACAGTGAGGTTCTGTTCACTTGTTTGCAGATCACCTTCGAGTATCAATTGACCGTCAATGATAGATGTATGGAGGTCGAATGTATTATTGATAGTTTCTTCGGATACTCCCGTTGCATTTTTCGCACTGAAAGGAAGTACACTTCCGTCATTTAGATTTTCATTGGATACATCAGAAACGCGGATCGTCATATTTGTTGTATTAATTACCGGTAAATACCATTTGAACTGTCCATCGACTGCAGGTGTACTTGCAATAATTTGCTCCCATTTTACACCTGTATTGGTCGAGTATTCCAGCTTTACATTTTGTATGTGTGCCGATTGCCATCGAATCACAATGTTTGAAGCATCAATCTTTTCATTTCCTCGTGGATAACTAAGCACTAAAGCAGGTTTTGTAGCAGATGCAATACAGGAAGCCCCTTCAACCTGGGCTCTCATATAATCTGCAATTTTTGGGAGAAAGGTCATATTTACCCGATAGTAGCTAAAGTCATTATTGTGCGCAGCAAGATTAACATTGGGACAATAACTCATAATCGAACCGGGATTAGGACGAACAGTAATATCAGGCTGAAAACACTTCCCGTTAATACCGTCTTGTATAACACAGGTATCGAAAGGGGGATTCCAGAAACAAGTAAATGAGTGGACTGCACCAAAGTTATGACCTATTTCATGGGAGACAATATATACTCCATAAGTAAAATCGAAAGTCGGGTAAGTATGGAATGTAAATGGCGATGATGAGCTGTATGCTGCTTCTTTTTGACAGATTACAGTGCTGGCACCTCCATTTGATAAAGGGTATAATAAGCCTATCCCTGCATTTCCACCCGAAGTTAAACTATGAACGAGATCACGATCAATATCAGTATGATTAATATTCCAATATTTACGAACTGTATCATTAAGGGCAATTCCATCGCCATTAATATTGTATGGGTCGGGTGTTGTCCAAATATTCAAAAAAGGGATGGTAAGTACTGTATGCACCTCATCCTCGTAGGTAAGACTTGCAAGGGAAATAAGGGCAATAGCGTATGCTGCAGCCTTATTGGTATCATTAAAGTCCTTGTAGAATTTATTATCACATTCTACAGCAATCCTTACTTCAAGAAGATTGCTTGAAAGATTTTTAGCAACTTTGGAGGAAATCTTCGATGGAGTTTGTACCATTTCTGCCATAGCATGATGTGCTTCCTCAGTCATACATTGCAATAAATCATTTTTATGATGAATTACTTTATCTGAAACAAGATAGTGAGCTGCCGAATTTGACTCTGAAGACGGAGCAAGAGTATAGGAATTTCCATCTTCCCTGCGGATAGAACAGATGATTTCATCATTTGCAGTACAAAGTGTAACCCTTGAATTTGGTTCACCATTCACTGTCCCCCTAAAAACTAATACTTCAGGTAGTTTGATAGTAGTTTTTCCTTTAACTCCCGAGGCGAGAAGGATTGTGTTCGCATCGGCAGCAGAACGTGCACGTTGGAGAACAATAGTACCGGATTCTGTTAATGAAACTGGGAAATTATTGAGAGTCAATGAAGTTAAAGGGCGAATCATTGGCAGAAACGTAGCCGGAGAATAAGTCACTTGCCGAGTTTCATTAGCGGCAGAAGCTAAAGATACAGGTGAAATTATATTCAAAAATTCAGCAGCATTCGAACGTGCAATATGTGGAGCAAGGTATGTAGTTTGTGCTATTGAGACACAACAAAACATAAATACCAAAAAGGTAAAAACAGTGTAAAAACGATACATGAAGATAGCCTTAATAGTTAGACATTTGATTGTTTAGAAAAATATAAACAAAAATAGTCTTTTGTGGTTTGATAAGCAATGGTAATCAAAAATATATGCACTTAGAACGGAGATAATTTAATATATTGCCGTTTGAGTGAGTATTATATGAAATTCGCTTATAAATGGATATTGCTCAAAGTAGAAAATCTTGAAATTGTTATCTTAATGAAAAAAACAATGTATTCCCAAATTGAATTAAAGAGTTCAGCTATTTCGAAAAGCATAGTTTTTCTTGCAGTATTTGGTTTGTCGGTAATATTTTCCGCCGGAACGAGGTTGTACGCTGAAAGTAATTTTTCACATGAAGTATTCGATTCACTTCTTCAAAAAAATGTTAAAGATGGAAAAGTTTTTTACAAAGGTTTCATTAATGTCTATTTTCAAGATTATCTGTATCGAATTTCAATTGCAAACCCAGAAACCTGGGCTCGAGACGAGCAACTGGCTTTTTGGCTCAATACGTACAATGCGTGTGTTATAAGTAATATGGTTGGATACGGGTCAATTCCTTCTCCATTGAAAAAAAAGGGATTTTTTGATATGGATAAGTTCAAAGTTGCAGGAATGGACCTTACACTAAATCAAATCGAAGACGAAATTATCCGCACAAATTTTCCCACATATTTAGTACATTTTGGAATAGTGTGTGCCGCTTTGGGCTGCCCGAAACTTAAAGACAGGGCGTTTTGCCAATCGACAGTAAAGAAGCAATTGGAATCAAATATGCGCGAATATATTTCATCTCCAATGGGTGCAAGACTCGACCGCCAAACAAAAACATTGAAACTATCTAAAATTATGGAATGGTATCACAAAGATTTCGATATAGGTGGAGGAAAAAAAAAACTTATAGAAGTGATGATACCTTATCTCAAGCCTGAAGATGCTGAATTTGTAAAAGCTAATAAAGCGGTTATTGCTGTTGATTATTTTGATTATGATTGGACAACAAACGAGACAGATCAGAAACCCGCTCCTGCTGTAATCAAACCCTACTGTAAATAAATATATATTTTTTGCAATTTTATCATTGAGGGCAATCAGTTAAGCATGAATATTGTTATAATTGGCAATGGTATAGCTGGAATAACAGCTGCAAGATACATACGCAAACACAGTGACCATTCAATCACTGTCGTCTCACCCGAGACAGAGTATTTTTACTCCCGTCCGGCACTCATGTATGTATATATGGGACATTTGAAATTTGAGCATACAAAGCCCTACGAAGATTGGTTCTGGAAAAAAAACCGTATTGATGTTGTCCACGATTACGCACTTACGGTAAATCATAAAGAAAAGAAAGTTCTATTGCAATCAGGAAATATTCTTGGATATGATAAACTCATCATGGCTACCGGATCACAAATGAATAAATTCGGATGGAAAGGTCAGGATTTGGCAGGAGTGCAAGGATTATATTCAAAGCAAGACTTAGACTTGATGGAACGAAACACCCGAAATATTTCACGGGGAATAGTTGTTGGAGGAGGACTTATCGGAATAGAAGTTGCTGAAATGCTCCATTCACGGAATATTCCGGTTACAATGCTTGTAAGGGAATCAAGCTATTGGAATTCTATACTTCCTGCTGAAGAATCGGCTATGATTACACGTCATATCCGTCACCAAGGTATAGAACTTCGCCTTGAAACTGAATTAAAAGAAATTCTTTCAGATTCAAATGGACGTGTACGAGGTGTAAGAACCAGTAAAGGGGATGAGATAACCACTGAATTTGTGGCACTTACCGCAGGTGTTCGTCCTAATATCGATCTTGCCCAAAAATCATCTATTCCCACAAATCGTGGTATTTTGGTTAATTCTTATTTTGAAACTCAAATTGACGATATTTATGCTGTGGGTGATTGCGCTGAAATTGTTGTTACAGGTGAAGGTCGTAATCAAATAGAGCAGCTTTGGTACACTGGAGAAATGCACGGTGAAACAGTTGCTTCATCAATTTGTAAGGAGAGGACAGAGTATAATCGGGGGATTCTATTTAATTCTGCAAAATTCTTTGATATAGAATATCATACCTATGGTTCAGTAAATCAGAATACAGTTGGGGAAAAATCAATCTACTGGGAACATCCCGACCGACGCCGTTCAATACGAATTGTTTATAATAACAATCAGGTAATTGGATTTAATAATCTTGGAGTGCGGTATCGCCACAAAATCTGTGAACAATGGATTGCTGAAAAACGTTCAATAGAATACGTTTTGGAGCATCTTTCGGAAGCGAACTTTGATCCTGAGTTTTTCATGAAATTCGAGCCTGAAGTTATTGCTCTCTATAATAAGAAAAATGGAAAATCGCTTACTCTTACCAAGACAAGGGGATTGTTCGGTTACAAAAAGTTCTTATCAACTCTGCCCGCTTCAATTTAACGAATAATAGACTTCTCATTTGCTATAATTAGAATAACCCAATGAATCTTATTCAAATAGATATTCCTCAAGAATCTCATGCCGTGAATGATTCTCCTCTCAAAAAAGGGGGGCTTGCATTATTTGCAATTGGTCTTTTGATCTTTCTTATCGGTGCTTTTGGTTCCTTTGAGAATTACTCCCTTTTCTACTCAATCGGCAGTTTGGGTCTTGCAACATTTGGAGCATTATTGTTTATTTTTCCAAGCAGGAACGAAGGGCTACCGGGAATAAAAAATAATGGTGTGTTTTTCCGTGCAGCTTCAAACAGAGGGGCAATCGCTTGGATTACTGCAGTTTTTCTAACTGCATTTTATGTTGTTTTGTATTGGTTTCCTGAATATTTTGTCCATTTAATCAAATCAACAGACCCGATAAGCTATGCTATGACAGGGAAGGCTGCAAATCAATGGTTCTTATATGGTACATTATACACCCTTTCGGTTCTTGTAATGGGTGTGAAAATGCTTTTTAAGTACCGGCACATTCGCTATCAGATTATCCGTACTCTGTCTGTAATGTTTTTTCAGTTGGTATTTTCATTTCTTATTCCCCATTTCCTTGAAGCACTCAACCAACCTGAATATTATTTCAGTTATTTCTGGCCCCTCAAAACAAGTGTTCTTTTTCCAAATGATATTAACTGGTTACTGTCAAAACCCGGAGCACTTCCTCAATTTATGGTATTTTGGG
Source organism: Ignavibacteriota bacterium (assembly GCA_016197185.1). Classification (GTDB taxonomy): domain Bacteria; phylum Bacteroidota; class Ignavibacteria; order Kapaibacteriales; family UBA961; genus JADJXV01. Next base: position 7,712 of record JACPWH010000026.1, on the reverse strand, counting down.
GAGTAACCATGTCATTAATAGGTGTACCGATCTTTACATATTTCTTTGGTAAACGTTGGTATTGTTCGTTTGTATGCGGTTGTGGAGGGCTAGCCGAAACAATGGGAGACCCATATAGACAAAACTCGGATAAATCACTCCAAGCATGGAAAATAGAACGGTGGATGGTACACTCAGTTCTACTGTTTATAACTGTGACAACAGGATTGCTGTGGGCAAATTCATATTATCAGGGAGCCTTGCTTGGTTCTCTTTCACAAGGTTTTTCTAAGACGTATGGGTTTTTGATTGGTGCTGCTTTTTCAGGAGTTATCGGTGTTGGATTCTATCCGATTATGGGTTCGAGAGTATGGTGTAGATTCGGATGCCCGCAGGCGGCAATATTGGGAATTTTTCAAAAATATTTCTCAAGATTTAGAATTACTACAAACGGAAGTCAGTGTATTTCATGTGGAAATTGCTCTACATATTGTGAAATGGGTATAGATGTACGGTCGTATGCTCAAAGAGGTGAGAACATTGTTCGCGCTTCATGTGTAGGCTGTGGGGTTTGTTCATCGGTATGCCCGAGAGGAGTTCTTAATCTTGAAAATGGACCTGTTAAGGGTAGAGTGATGAAGTAATGGGCAAATGAACAATACTATTTTAGGATTTGAACCGTTAAAGGAAAAAATAAAATTGATGATAAGTAAATGTCATTTCATTTATTCTGAAATTCGAAATAGATACATATTGTATGTAGTAGTTTTTTACTGATTTATTCATTTTTTAAGGAGAAATGTATGAAGCGTAATTTATTAATTTGCCTTCTTGGTCTTTTATTCGGGTGTGGCACACTACTAAGCCAGTCGGGAAGATCAATCAATGTTGGAGTAGGTGGAGGTTTAACAAGAGGGGTAAATGAATCCATTGATGGAGAACGCAGTTTAGGTTCTGAGTTCGGTGTAATGGTTCTATTCCATAATGGAATTCTTCCCGGTTTAAGCCCTGAACTTAGTTTCCAAGTAGCTTCAAACAAAACTGCAGATTTAGGCGGTTTTTCACAATATCAAACAAACTATATAACCCCCGACTTGCGGTTACGTTTTTACCCGTTACCATCTTCTGCATGGATGCCTTATATTTCTGCAGGTGTTGGCTTAATGATATATGATAATAAGTCATTCGATCCACTTAATATGAGTGTTGATGCTACTCTAAACTCTGCATCTTTGGCAATTCCTATTGGCGCAGGTGTTACATATTTTATAAAAGATGATAATAATCAACCTACAAACTGGATGTTTGACTTATCAATTCAATCTCACCTAACAAGTACAGATGATTTGAATCCGATTCATGATGGAGTAAATGATGCATATTGGGACGCGCGTTTGTCTGTCATGTACCGTGTTTATACTTTTGAAAAAGACACTGACGGCGACGGGTTAAGTGATATTGATGAAATATCCTATGGTTCAGATGTGAACAATCCTGATAGTGACGGCGACGGGCTCTTGGACGGTGAAGAAGTTCATAACTACAAAACGAATCCTGTGAAAGCTGATACTGACGACGGTGGTGTTAATGATGGAATTGAAGTCCGTCTGGGTGCTAATCCTCTTGATCCTGATGATGACATCTTAAGTATCGGTGCAGGTCAAAAAATTGCTCTAAGAGCAATTGAATTTAATACCGGTGATTCTACATTAACCAAACAATCAGAACGTATCTTAGGATTTGCACTTAAAGCTTTCCAGGCAGTAAACGATATAACTTTTGAAATATCCGGTCATACAGATGATGTAGGTGCTCGAGATATGAATATGAGCCTTTCATCCGGCAGAGCCAATGCCGTAAAAGCATGGCTTGTGACACACGGTATAGCAGAAAGCCGTATGACAACTCGTGGTGCAGGACCTGATGAACCACTCGTTCCTAATTCCAATCCCGAGAACCGTCAACGTAATCGCAGAGTACAGTTCATGAGAACTAAATAAACTGTATGGTGATGACAAGAAAAAACCCTGTGATTACTTGAATCGCAGGGTTTTTTTATTGAGAATACTTTACTTCCCATCAGAATGCCGCCTAAATATCTCTTCAGAAATGCTTGCAGGAGTACCGGAAAGCCAAGTAATATTTGGGTTTTTACGAAACCAAGTTAATTGTCTTTTTGCATAATTACGGGTGGATTGTTGCATTTTTTCAATTGCTTTCGTTTTGGTGTATGCTCCCGAAAGATAGGCGATAGTCTCCTTGTATCCAACTGTATTGATTGAATTTAATTCGGGAGAATAACCCATTGAAAGAATTTTCTCTGTTTCTTCTACTAATCCGTTACTCCACATTTCGATACACCGTTGATTAATTCTTTCGTAGAGTAACGGTCGTTCTATCTCAATTCCAAATAATTGTGTGGCAAATGTTGTTACCTTGTTCATTTGATTCTTATGTGCAACAGAAAGTGGTATGCCGGTAGTATAATAGTATTCCAACGCTCGAATAATTCTTCTAGGATTTTGGTCTGTATATTTTTGAGCAGAATCGGAGTCTAACTCTGATAATTCTTTATATAATGCTTCCTTACCTTCTTTAGCCAATCTTTCTTCCAATTGTACACGGTGAAGAATATTAGAATCATCAATTTTCTCATCGAAAATCCCGTCGCAGAGGGCTGTAATATACAACCCGCTACCACCGACGATGAGAGGTGTTTTCCCACGATTAAATATGTATTCAGCAACTATACGTGCATCACCGGCAAATTTACCTGCACTATATTGCTCGTCTGGATTGAGAATATCAATGAAATGGTGAGGGCAGGCATTCTGTTCTTCAATTGTCGGTTTTGCCGTTCCAATGGTCAGATAATGGTATATTTGCCTTGAATCGGCTGATATGATTTCAGCATCAATCAACCGTGAAAGTTCGATAGATGTTTGGGTTTTACCGGAGCAAGTGGCTCCAACGATTGCAATTGCTGAAGGCTTTATCACTTTGCCTCCTGCCAGCCCTCGCGCCCTATAAGCGGTACAAATTTGAATTCTTCAAGTTCTGTGGAATCAAAATCATTTTCACTTTGGCGTGTAATTAAATATAATGTTTGTGTCTTTCTGTCACCGGATGGAATGACCATTTTACCCCCTATTGCAAGCTGCATTAAGAGTGTTTTAGGGATGTCGGGAGCACCGGCTGTAACGATAATTCCTTGGTAAGGAGCGTGTTCACTCCAGCCGATAGTACCGTCCCCATATCGGGTTTGTACATTCAAACCCAGTTCTTGTAATGTTTTTGTCGCCTGCCGATGTAAATCAAATTCCCTCTCAATTGAATACACTTTAGCTCCTAATTTAGCAAGAACTGCAGCTTGATAACCACTTCCTGTCCCTATTTCAAGAATCTTATCATTTGGCTGAATATGCAAAAGTGAGGTCATATAGGCAACTGTATATGGTTGTGAAATGGTTTGCTGGTTAATAAGAGGCAATGCAGAATCTTCGTATGCCCTTTGGATAAAAGCAGGGTGCACGAATTTTTCACGGGGAAGAGATGCCATTACTTGGAGAACGTCTTCGTCGGTAATGCCACGTTCGCGTAAGTTTTCAATTAATTTTGTTCGTTGATCATTCAGGAAATTCGGCTTCAAGATAAGGTAGTCCCGGGTATGTGATAGTTTTTTTATTTACAAAATTACAAAATTGAACGGGTGTATACACCATAGTTGCAGGGCGATTTATACGAAAGGGACTAACTATGCAATCGGATATAGTTAACATTTAATTTGAGACGCGCAATCAAATGTAGGTTAACAATAAAGTATGAAAACAGGCAAGTATCCGATGCTTTGACTCCGCTCAGCGTGACAATACTTTTATCCGAATAATTAATATATAGTTACATCACATTGAGTGTAGTCGAAATGTATAAATGCTTGCCAACTTTCGGCTATATGTTTTTTTAAGTTACATCAGTGACGATTCCAAAAAAAATCCTTGAAAGTTTCTAAAACCTTCAAGGATTGTAACTTGCTATATAAATCAATTACTTATCTCCATCTAACTTCTTTTGCTTGCGTTCCATCAACATTTTTTGAAGTTGACCTGCAAAATTATTCTCGAAGACTATAAACTTCGCGTATTGTTCTTCAGTCAGGATGCTTTTCATTGCTTTTAGTCGTTCGGATACTGCATTTGCTAACGCAGTCTGCTTTTCAACAACAAGGTCAGCTTTCCGGGAATATTCTTTGCTGGATTTTGATTGAACATTCTTTTCCAAATCGGCTACGGCTTCTTTCAGATTTGCTCTGGCATCTTCAACTGTTTTCTGATATTGGTTATATCTCGCAAAAAATTTCTCGGCACTTGCTTCATCCAGTTCTAAAATATCAATCAATCTAATTTTTTTGAGCTGTTGAATACGTTCTTTAGCTTTTGGATGGTCTTCGATGCCTGCAACCTGAGATTTGCCTATAAAAGGCATCACTGCAAGCGTCAGAGCAATTACGGTAATCTTAAAGAACAGACGGGTTTTCATAGCTTAAATCTTTCAAAATATCTTGTATTTCATTGTCGTTTAAATATTCCCATAGATTATTCGGGTCCACAGGAGAGGTTTCGGCTGGTTCCTCAGTTTCAGGAAGAAGATTATCGGCAATCAAATCATCAATTACATTATTATCTTGCACGGGAATATTAATTTCATTGTTGTTTTGATGAGAGACGACTTCGGCAAGTACAGCGTTTAAAGTAACATCTTCACTTAGTAAAATTGATGCATCAGATGAATGAACCACTTGAATATGCCGATTTTCACCATCAAGATTTGAACTTAGCTCATTAGAGTGAAAAAGAGAATTACCGGATGAAAAAAAGAAAATTGCTAATGCAACTATACTTACCGTTGGAATAACCAAACGAAAGAGACGGCTCATTGAATTATTTTTGGCATTCTTAGTTGCCAAACGCTCTTGAACCCGAACGGAAATGTTCCTTGTACGATTTTCAAGAATGGAGTTGAAATCCATCTTTTCTACTTTGGAGAATACACCTTGAATATCCTTTAATTCTTGGGAAAGGTCCGGATACGCTTCTATTGATTTCTCAAATCGAAGGGAGTCTTCTGCTCCAAGTCTTCCAAAGGCATAATCGGGCAGCATTTCTTCCGTTTGTTTGCGGGAAAGTGACGGTGTCATATTCGCTCCCATTTTTGCATGAATTCACTATTTTTTAATAACTTAGCTAACTTTTGTACGGCTTGAAAGTAATTTGCTTTCAGACCCCCTACACTTGTACCCAGCATTTTGGAAATTTCTTCATAAGATAATTCTTCAAAATATCTGAGTGCAAACGTTTCACGTTGCTTTTCGGGCAATTGACGAAGCATTGCTTCGAAATGCTTTTCAAAATCTTTATTTTCAAATTGCTGCTGTGGTGTTATTGAATCTGATACCAACTCAATTTCCGAGCCATCATCATGTGTAAAAAAAGAAACAAATTTTCTTTTACGGGAGATGCTTGTACAAACATTGAGTGTAATCCTATACAGCCACGTTTGGATACTGCTGTCGCCCCTAAAATTCTTTAAGTTCTTCAAAGCGCGAATAAAAACTTCTTGAGCAGCATCATCTGCATCATCATGAGAGCGCAAGTAACGAAGAGCAGCTGAATACACAAATTTTTGATACTTTCGCACAAATAAGGTTGCTGCACGATTGGAATCGCCGGTGCAATATTCCTTGATTATTTCTTGGTCTGTATTCAAAGCATAAGTCAGACTGTACATCATTGCCGTCTCCCTTAGAAATAAAATCTTCATTTCATACTATTCTAAGTACTATGAGGCATCCAATGATGATTTGGTTTAATGATTAACCGTGATATTTTCCAATTTCCAAAACTTCATACTCAATTACACCGGCAGGAACGTTCGTTGTAACAGTTGAGCCGATAGTTTTTCCGAGCATCGCTTTCCCCAATGGTGATGTAACGGCAATTCTGTTTGTACGGTAATCGGCTTCTTCAGCACTTACCAACGAGTACTCTACAATCGCTCCTGTCTTTTTATTTTTCATTTTGACAAGCGAGAGGATATACACTTTGTCGTTCGGAAAGTCATTAGGATCAATTACTTGGACCTTAGAAAGAATAGATTCGATTTTTGAAATACGCATTTCAAGAAGTTCTTGTTCGTGTTTCGCTGCATCATAATCTGCGTTCTCGGATAAATCACCGTGTGAACGTGCATACGCAATTTTTTCAGCCATTTCAATCCGCCCCTTGGATTTTAGAAATCTCAATTCATCTTCAAATTTACTCAAACCAATTCTGGTCATATAAATAGGTGCAACCATATTTTTCTCCTCTTAATAATAAAAATTATTTATGTTTCAAATTTGGGATTCAGACAATAAAAAAACAAAGCCATCGAGATAACGGCTTTGTTCATACGCGGGAATATTTTGATTCAGCCGTAAATATTGGCTGAATTTCGCTTGATTGGGCGCAAATTAAGATTTTAAGACTTAATATCCAAATAAATTACAGATGGTCAAGCAAATGCCCCATTTTAGTTTTTTTTGTATTCATGTACTCTTGATTAATTTCATTCGGTTCAATCACAATCGGTACACGTTCTGTTACTTCAAGTCCGTAACTTTCCAATCCAACGCGTTTGGTAGGGTTATTGGTAAGGAGTTTCATTTTGCACACACCCAAGTCCACTAAAATTTGCGCTCCAATTCCATAATCACGCGGGTCAGGAGTGAAGCCGAGATGTAAATTCGCTTCTACGGTATCAAGTCCCTGCTCTTGCAATGAATATGCTTTTACTTTATTGACAAGCCCAATGCCGCGCCCCTCCTGACGCATATAGAGCAGTACCCCTCGACCTTCCTTGCTTATTGCATCCATAGCTGCATGAAGCTGGCTTCCGCAATCACACCGCTTCGACCCGAAAACATCACCTGTTAAGCATTCTGAATGGACGCGAACCAACACAGGTTCGCCAATATTCCATTATTATTGCCATCAGCGTGGGAATCATTGCAATAATGGCTCTAGTTTTTGGACTGGATATATTGAAACTATCTGTATCCACACAAGAGTACGATATTTTTGTGGATCCTATTATTGACAAACAAAGTCTCTTTGTAACCGGAAGAGTCACAATTCAAAATACAGGCTCTCAGCCATTGACAAACATACATGTGAATTTTGGAGCAGGTGATACACTTGATATTAAAACTCTCAAATCCGGCCAAAAGATCATACTATCTCCACCATCTGATAATCCAATGGAATTTGTAATGATTAATGCCGATAATGATATTTTTGTAAATAAAGTATACAGAGAATTGCCAAAGATGGTAGGTATGATGGGCTCTTGAGTATTTTCCGAGCAGTTAAATCCAATTAGAGCATAGGTTGTCTGTTTGAAATTTCTAACATCTGGCAAAGTAAAGGATCTGTATGATATCGACAATGAGACATTACTCTTCAAGTTCTCAGACAGAGTTTCTGCGTATGACGTAAAATTCAAAGAAGACATTCCACAAAAAGGCAAGGTTTTGTGTAAGTTTGCTGAGTTTTGGTTTAAAGAACTTCCAGTCTCTAATCATTTTGTTAAAAGACAATCAGATACTGAAATTATAGTAAAAAAAATGAAGATGCTTCCAATAGAGTGTGTTGTACGAGGCTATTTTTATGGCAGCCTGGTAAGCAGATGGAAAAAAG
>JACPWH010000025.1 GCA_016197185.1 Ignavibacteriota bacterium | reverse complement strand
ATAATGGAGCCTAATTTCATAACGGTAATTTAACAAACTTTATATCTTATTTATAGCCCATTTCTGTCCAAACAAATGGGGTAGGTTCATTCCTTCTTTCAGATTTAAAAAAATAGAATAAAAATTTCAAGCCTTTTAAGGTTTTCGAAAGCCTTCGACCTCTCTATGTCTATTCCCCTAATGCTAATGTGGTTGATTCTATATTCAATATTTAGAATCTTCTTTCTTGAAGTCAATTGTAGCACCAAGGTAATTGAAAATTTCATTATATTGCAATACAGGTATAATGTTACATTCACAAATATTAAACATCTATGGCACACTCAATCAATTGGTTCGAAATACCCGTCAAAAATTTCGACAGGGCAAAAGCATTCTATGAAACTGTTTTTGATTCAGATATGGGCGAATTTGAAGCTATGGGGATGAAATCTGCTTTCTTTCCGGCTGATATGCAAAATGGTGACGTTAGCGGGTGTCTTATTCAAAGTGAAGGATATGAACCATCAACAACCGGTTCGCTCATTTACTTGAATGGCGGCAATGATCTAAGTACACCTCTTTCAAAAGTAGAAAATGCAGGTGGAAAAGTTCTCCTCCCCAAAACTTCTATCGGAGCACATGGTTTTATGGCTCACTTTGCTGATACAGAGGGTAACAAAATTGGATTACATTCACGTAGTTAACGTAAATGTAAATAATTTAACCATCTAAATTTCCAGTAAAACTATTTTTTATTAAACCTTGAAGGTTTCCGAAAACCTTCAAGGTTTTTTTATTATTCACCCCTCCACCGGCAGCCGCTCAAACAATGAATATTATAGTAGAGTAATCATCTAAAATCTTAAATTCAAAATAACAGAAAACCAAAAGGAGCTTGAGTTAAGAAGAAAAAAATCATATATTTGCATTTAGCAACAAAGTATGTTGCAGAATAGCATTATTTTTTACCTTTTTTGGAGCTTTATTTATGGTAAGGTTTAGACATATTTTTTCCCTTTGTTTGGTTGGGTTATTACTATTTTCGTCGTGTTCTAAAGACTCATCCACAACCCCTACTGACAGCACTGCATACACTTTAACTGCAAAAGTAGATGGTGTTGCGTGGGATGGAACATCAACCGCTTCGGCATCGAACACTTCATTAGGCGGACTACAACCGTTAGTAATAAATGGTGTATTTAACGGGTTAGAGATTTCAATTAGAACATCTCACACAGATGATACCGGGTCTAATGGTTTTGATGCACAATTCAAATTTAGTACAGCAAAAATCACTGAAGGTTCAAAAGTATGGTCAACGGCAAATGGTAGCAGCTTTAGTAACGGCTCTATTCATGTCACGAAATTGACATCTTCTCTTGCTGAAGGAACATTTAACTTTACAGCTATCAGTGCATCAGATACAACTAACAAAAGAATTGTTACCGACGGTAAGTTTCTTGTAAAATTGAACTAAGAAACAAGTAAATTACAAAAAAAGCCCTTGAAAGTTTTAGAACCTTCAAGGGCTTTTTATTATTCATTATTCCACAAGAAGCCGCTCATACAACGCCTCATACTGAGGCACAATTAGCGAAGTCTCAAACTTATCAATCGACCTCTGCCGTGCGTTGTGGCTAAAGATTTTCCACTTTTTATCATTCGTCAATAAATCTACAGTATATTTTGCCATCCGTTGAATATCCCCCAGTTCAGCTATAAATCCGCTTTCACCGTGAACAATAACCTCAGGAATCCCACCCATGCTCGTTGCTACCACAGGTGT
>JACPWH010000291.1 GCA_016197185.1 Ignavibacteriota bacterium | reverse complement strand
TTCTGAAAAATCTTATTTAAAAGCGAACCGAAAGGTTCGCTTTTTTTATATGTGGATTTATTGTTAGTTTCGCTATGTGAGATTCTGGTTTCATATAAAACAATTGTCAAATTTTACACTATTACAAGGGTTACGACAATGTCAGTTAAAGGAAGATGGGTCATTACTGAACCAAAACCGGCAAAACCATTAGTTTCGGACGAGCGAAAAAATGAAGTATCTGTATTTTTTGAGCCACTTATACTTTCGTTTAAAAAGAAATTGGAAGAAATCACACCCAATAAAGAATTCACTTATACTGTAGATATATTTACAAAATGGAATCAAAACTGTTTTTATTTTTGTGAGAAATGTGTTTCCGAGCAAGTAAATGGAGAAGAATATGAGCATGAAGAAAAATTTGTGAAGTTAGAATATGTTTCCAAAAACAATTTCAACTTCTATTATTTCAGGCATACGGGTAAATGGCATTTAGTATTTAGAAAAATTACACTTGATCAATGCTTGGAAGCGATACTTGAAAATCCTAATTTCCAACCTCTCCTATAATTTTATGTATATAAACTGATACAATTATCTTTTTCTATATGACTCTCTATGCTCACACTCTCAACTGTCCAGTTCGCCCCGATTTTTGGTGATAAACCCCCAAACATCAATAGAATACATGATTTTATAGATTCACTTCAATCCGACATCATCATTTTTCCCGAACTCTGTACAACGGGCTATTTCTTTCAAACTAATGAAGAAGCTATTGCTGCCGCTGAGCTGTTTTCAGGAGAAACCATAACGGCTTTGCAACTGAAATCTACAGAACGTAATCAAATCTATGTGATAGGTTTTGCCGAACTTGGTGAAGACGGCAATGCCTACAATTCTGCTGCTCTCATTATGCCCGATACAAATCTTACTGCTGTCTATCGTAAGACGCATTTATTCTATAAGGAAAGCAATTGCTTTGCGGCGGGGAATACCGGATTTTTCGTAGTTGAAGATACAAAACGGGATGTAAAAATCGGTGTTATGATATGCTACGACTGGCGTTTCCCCGAAGCTGCGCGTTCTCTCGCTCTTGCAGGGGCAGACCTAATCGTATGCCCTTCCAATTTGGTGACGGATGTGTGGCATATTGCTATGCCCGCCCGTGCGCTTGAAAACAAAGTATATCTGGCGGTAGCGAATAGAATAGGAACGGAAACAGGAGGCGGAGAGGAATTGGTATTTAAAGGTGACTCGGCAATATGGGGGTATAATGGCAAGATAATGGCAAAATCGGGTGTAGATGAAGAATCAGTTCTTACCGTTACTATCGACCCCACCCAAACTCGTAATAAGAGTTTCAATGCGTTTAATAATATATTTACTGATAGGCGACCGGAAATGTATAAGTGATGCGGGGAAATAGTGAAATCACTTCTTCCCCGCAGTAGTAAACGCTCCGCCAACATATATCGAGCCGTTCATCTCAGTAATGGCATCAACAGGACCGCACACGCCGCCTGCCAAGTCGTACCATTTCTTTTGTCGGAGGTCGTATGCGCCTATGTTGCGGACATCGGCACTGCCTTCTTTAAGATAATATGCACCGCCAATAAAAAGTGAATGGTCAAGAACTTTCAATGCCATCACACGCTCTAAGTGTTGTGAGCTATCAAATGGAATTAAAATACTATCATTAAATATATATGAATTCCTATCAAAAACTATCACATTCTTTAACTTTGTTTCTGAAGCATACCGGATATTATTATTCCATAAACATACATAATCAGAATTTGCTGTTAATAGACTGTTATAGTTGTTACCCTTTGTAGTAATACTTATAATATTTTCCAATTCACTATTTTGATAATTAAAAACGCCTTCACCTTCGTCGATAAATACTTCATTATTCGTTATTGTGAAAAATTTAAAATCATACGATGAGTGAAATATGAAATTTTCAGAATATTCAGTTATTGAATCTGTGATTTTATTCGATTGTAAATCAAATAAATATATTTGCTTTGGTAAGTATATTTCCGGCGAATGGATTTGAGCAGCTATATATAGTATATCCCCAATTGCACCCAAAACCATAGGAGGTATACGGTCATATTCATTTGGCATCAATTCCAAAAGGATACTCCAATGCTGACCGTCCCATTTATATAATCCGCTCTTATCAAGAAAGGAACTGTCAGGATTATAGAGTTTGTTTGGTGCAAGGTTACAAACAAATACATGACCGTTTATCGGCAGAATTATAGGTGGAACTCCGCTCGGTAGTATTTTTGGAAATTGAGTCCCTATAGCTGACCAAGTATGTGTTTTCTCACTCCACTTTGCCTGCCCGTTCACCTGAATACCTCCTGCAGTTGTAAATCTTCCAAATACATACAGTTCTTTTGCTGCACTATCTGCTGTAATGCGCTCTACTAATCCATTTACTCCGCTTCCAAGAGATATCCATTCGCTTCCACTCCAACGTACAATATTGGATACTGAAACTTTCCCATCTTTACATTGACAATAACCGGCGCATGGTTCATAAGGGCTTGTGCAACCATAACAGAGCAACAGAAGTGTAAAAACAAGATAAGTTAAGTATTTTTGAGTGAATCGCATAAGGCAGTTTATGAATGATATGGTATGTATCCCCTCACTTCTTTCCCGCAGTAGTAAACTCACCACCTACATAAATAGAGCCGTTCATCTCCGTAATAGCATGAACAGG
>JACPWH010000290.1 GCA_016197185.1 Ignavibacteriota bacterium | reverse complement strand
GTGTAAATAATGATTTTTAACATTTTTTATTAGATTTTTTATGTTAACTGACCTTGACGTTATGAAATATCTAATTTATTAATTAGGCTATTTAAAATAATAAATTCTTCTTTAAGGCTCATCACAAGCAGAAAACAAATTTACCCTTTGACAGAGTAAGGTGCTCTCATATAGTTTTACAGTTATGGAATGCGATTGGAATCTAAAAAAATTATCTTAAGGAAAGATGGCTACAGAATCAAAAAAAATCTCATTTAAAAAGATAGAAGGATGTGATTTTCTCTCTACTCTAAGAGAAAGAGTTAATCTTCATTTTAAAAATCAACTTCTCTCTTCAAAAGCGAATGTCTTCATGATGTTTAAATCGCTCTTTCTAATGGGACTAGTGGTTTTAAACTATGTTGCCATCCTTTCAGGTTTAGGAGGAACTGTAGGAACGTTTATTTTCTATCCCCTTCTTGGATTTATCATTTCTTCCTGCACAATGAATATCGCCCACGATGCTCTTCATGGAGCCTATTTCTCCCGTTCTACTAGCAATCGGATTCTTGGCTTTTTGATGGATCTTTTTGGAGCGAGCTCTTTTTACTGGAAAAAAGAGCATACGATCGACCACCACACTTTTACTAACATCGCAGAACATGATGCTGATTTAGATGTCCCTTTTCTTCTCCGATTCTGTCCCAAGGCTCCCCAGAGACCCTTCCATCGTTTTCAACATTGGTATGCTCCCTTTCTCTATAGTCTTAATCTAATCCATTGGGTCTATGTGTCTGATCTTAAAAGAATCTATAACATCTTTAGAAAGAGATCTCCTGAGGGCAAACAGCCTTCCCCTAAAGAGATTTTCTTCCTGATTTTCTTTAAACTCCTGCATGTTTTCCTCTTTATCGCTTTCCCTATTTTGACCTTACCTCTTGCTTGGTGGCAGATAGTTTTAGCCTATCTCAGTTTCTTAGCAATGGCAGGACTTACTATGACCACGATCTTTCAACTTGCTCACATTGTAGAAAATGTCGCATTTCCTTTGCCAAATGAGGAGGGAAAGATTGACAATAGCTTCGCCAAACATCAGCTTGCCACCACTTCAAATTTTGCCATTCATAGCAAGTTGCTTAGCTTCCTATTTGGTGGCCTTAATTTTCAGATTGAGCACCATCTTTTTCCTCATGTGTGCCATATCCATCTTCGCCATCTCTCCCCTATCGTACAAGCTACAGCAAAAGAGTTTGGTCTCCCCTACTACCAAAATTCCTCCTTCTTTACCGCTATCAGATCCCACTTTCGCACTTTAAAAAGACTTGGTTGCGATTCCTAAAAGGGGGTGCCTTTTCCTACAATATAATAAGAAATAAACGTTTGAGAAATAAAATCAATATTCTTAAAACTGCTGTTTACTTCCTTCGATATCTCTGAAATAGCCTCTCGAAGACATTGGATAGACTCATGAGAAGCCCGAAGCCATTCTTGGTTAGCCAAAACCTTAATCTGCCTATTTAATGCTTCATCTTCCATCTCTTGTGCTCGAAGGGTAGAAATCGTTGTTCTAGTATCCAGAAGGAAATAGCTAGGAAGGGCTTCTGCTCGCTTACTGCCTGAAATATATTCTTGCAGCCAGCGTGAAATAAATTCCAAGTACATCGCTCGATCTCCATCCAAAAAGGCTATTTTATCTGTCTCCGAAGCATGTCTATAGATCGCCTTTAACTCTTCAATTGCTATGTTCCAGTCAGGATGCGCTAGAAGCTCTTGTAAGCGAGAAGCTATTTGAACGATCTGTTCTTTATTTGTAGTGCGTATGTTTTTTAAGATTTCAAATATCTGGAGCGTGTCTTCCCCTCTTATAATTGCACCATCCAGTGGACCCAATCTTGGACTTTTCGGGCTAAGGACTCGTGAGGAGGACGCTGCTCTCCAGAAAAAAGGTTCCAGTAGACTAAATGAGTAACGCTCCAAATAATAGTAAAGCTACTGCTTTCAAATGATTTATTATAACCAAAGAGCTTGTAAAAAACAGATTCCACAGTAGCAGCAAGAAAAACGATAGCTATTCCTATCTCAGCAAAAGCAAGAATAGCAATTTTCTTTAGGATGAATCTTTCATCTTTCTCTGCTCGAAATAGCCACTTTCCTTCTTCTCCCTGATGGTTTCTCATCTTGAGAATCTGAGTCATTAGGTGGCTTGAATAGGAGGCTAGAGGTCTTTGAATGGCCATATGTATCCCCATTCAAGTTATTTTTAACCGAATTGTAAGAAATAGAAGAAAATAAACCCAGTAAAAAATCTATTTTTTATTATTACAGTATTCTAAGATAGAATAAGCGTCGTGAATGATAGGAAGTCCTTTTGCTTCCTCTAAAGAAACCCACCTAGCCTCGCTACTTTCTGTAAGATTTAAGATGACTAAAGGTTTTTTTATAAACTCTTTTCTATAGATATAAAAAGAATATTGCATCTCTGGAAATTGAATGTAGAGAGTACCTAAATGAACTGTTGCTTCTTCTGTGACTTCGATCCCTACTTCCTCTTTAAGCTCACGGATGGCAGCGCTCTTTGGGCTTTCCCCTTCTTCTTTTTTCCCCCCAGGTAAACACCAAAATCCCCCTGCAAGCTTTTGAGGATGACGCTTCAAAAGAAGGATCTTTTTTTGATGAAGGCAATAGAAGCCAGAGACGATAGACATCTCATTAAAACGAGCTGGTTTCGTCTCAAAGATGAGCGGTTTTGGTTTCTTCATTTGCATAATTTTTTTCCTTCACATATAAGGAGCGGTAACGAGAGGATTTGGTTTTGTTGCTATCCATCTGTAAACTTTTTCCCACCTGTGTTAGCATCTTAATGCATCTTGGAATGGTTCTTGTCTACTTCTACCACCTTTTTTGCAGTAATCTTGTCATCAATACCTTTTTTCCTGAGGCAAAAGGGATAGAAAAAGTTGCTAATTACCTCCTTTCCCCTATCCATTATCTTTGCGAAGGAAAAGAGGTAATTTACAACCAAAATACTGGAAAATATATCTTAAAACAACGTTTTGATTATCATGAGGCTAAACTTCTTCGGACCCCCTTTGCCCTTACCTTTTTTTCTCCCAGCCTTGCCTTAGGGGGAGGGTTAAAATATCTTTCCCTTTGCTTAGGAAACGCAAAAGAAAGACATGAGGAGCTAAAGAGAGAGCTACTTTCCACCAAAGTGCAATCTAATATCCCCTACTATTTCTCTCTTGGACTTGAGGTCAATGACTATAAACTAGGGGCAAAACTCCTTCCTCAAGGATATACAAGAAGAGAGAAAGACAAAGAGAATCTAAAACCAGAGAAAAGTGCTTTAGCTGAGATTTTAAGACTTCTCCATAAACATCAAATCCCCTGCTGGCTTGATTGTGGCTCCTGCCTTGGCGCCTATCGTTATGGGGGAGTAATTCCTTGGGATTATGACCTTGACATGTCTGTTTTAGCTTCTGATTTTGAGAATGTCAGACATGCGCTTAATGAACTCGATCAGAAAAAGTATATAGTGCAGGACTGGTCAAATCGAAACCGTCCTCAAACTTATCTTCGCGTCTATGTTAAAGAAACCCGAAATCACATCGATATCTATCATAATGCAATTGATCCACAGTCAAGACTGATCTCCTATATTATATCGAATGAGGAGAGCAATTTCTTACTAGAGGAGTGGAAAATCAGAGAAAGAGAGTGTGCAAAACCTATATCCTTTGAGACCATTTTTCCCTTAAAAAGGGGAGAATTTGATGGAATTGAAGTCCCTCTCCCTAATGATACAGAAACCTATCTCAAATCAAAATATGGGCCAAATATCGAGCCAGCAAGGCTCTTTGATGAAAAAACAGGAACATATGAAAAAGATCCTTCTCATCCCTACTGGAAAATCCCTCTTACAAACTAAGAGAATAGGCTTAATATTAAATGTAAGAAATAAAATTACTAACCCTGAGTCTAATGTTTCAAAGTCTTAAGGAATGCCTTTAAAAGCCCTTTGTTTGCACATTGTAAAGCGCCCTCTAAAATGTGCTGGAAATTCCAAGGCGCATAATACTGCCATTATTTACAGGGTATCCAGGCAGATATCCCTTACTCTTGTATCCCATTTCTGTATAGAGAGTCATAGGAGCTTTTTCTCCAAGGCTCCACCTAGCAATCAAAGAGGCTGACCCCCCATATCCCTTCTTGGAAAGCTCTGGAAAATTCTTTGCTATATTTTTCTGCAACAGATCAGTCATCCGAATCGGTTCATAGAAACGGGGCTGTTTCCAAACGTCAATACGAAATCCAAGTCGTCCTCCAAACCAAGAAAGACATTGATCATAATCAATCCCTCCTCCCCAATAATGATTCCCTGCATGCTGTCCCCACTTTGTATAGAGATAAAGAGGACGCTCTTTAATCTTGAAAAGGTGATCAATGTTTTTTTCTAACCCGTAGGGAGCTAAAGAAACCCGATACCCTGGTAAATAAAACACCTCTCCTCCTAAAGGGATCATAGGAAATCGAAATTGTTTCCCAGTAAAAATGTAATACCATGGTGAGCAAATAGCATAAAGGGTAAAAGGATCGATCAAATTAAAATAGGACTGGTGCTTAATTTTCTTAAAAGAGATTTGGTCATCAGGGTAAGCAGTATTTAGTGATCTTACATAGCTATGAAGATCATTGGCAAAAAACGACTCATCATCTGTATTGTCCATCAATGTCAATTTAAGCTCTTTTTTTGGCGAAGAAAGGGCGTATAGAAGAAGCCCTTGCTGCGTGTAGAGATAAAGGCTTGCTTCCCTTGCATCAAGTCTATTGCTAACTAGCCATTTTAGTTTGAGCCTTTTTGCCAAGATCTCTTCTGCTTCGATGCCCGCAATATCGATGGTGATCAGGTCAGAAAGGGTTGCTTTGTTGCCAAGCTTAAGCTCTGTTGCTCCAGCAACACCCTCTCCGAAATAGTCATAGGGAAGATGAATGCTATAACCCTCCACTTTAGCATGTGACTTTGAAAGAGTTCTAATCCTATATCCATGACCAAATATCTCATGTTGCACGGTGGTCATGAGAAGATTTAGCGGCTCCCAAAAAAAAGCAAGTTCCACCCACCGGCCTAGCTTTTTAAATCCTGTTTCTGGAGGAAGGTTTCTTTGTGGAATGAGCCAATCCTCAAGAGATTGAAGGGTTTTATGAATAGAGATAAGATCCTCTCCTCCCATAAGAGGGGAAAACTCTTTGTCCACTAGAAGATCATAGCTAGCACGTTCTTCTGAAATAAGAGCAAGCGAAATAAAGACAAAAATTAAACTAAAAATTCTCTTCATTCTTCTTCCAAAAACTAAACTGTGAAACAACTGTACGTAAAAAAAGAGATTTGGGCAATAGATCATTTTCCATTAATTTTCCCATTCCGAAAAAATAAGCTTTCTATAGCATCTTTTTCTTTCTAAAAAACCAGCATAAGAAGAATAATGGATTTAAGTCGCAAATTCGTTCTGAGCAATAGTCTTGCTCAAGTTTGCGCATAACTTCCTAAGCAAGTGAGTAAAAAAATGAACATGAAAAAAAAGGCCCCTGAAAAGAAAGCACAACAGCAAAAAGAATCAGCTTCTGGAGCAAAAAAAGCTCCAAGCCAATCTCAAAAAACACAACAAAGTACTAGCTCAGGGAAAAAATAAATAGTTAACAAGATATGGACATGTCCTCAAAAAGATATGTCCATTCTTTTTTCTGATGCTGTTTTATAATTGT
>JACPWH010000250.1 GCA_016197185.1 Ignavibacteriota bacterium | reverse complement strand
TTCAAGAATCTCAAAGGAACATATATTGGGTAATGAAGCTTGATTAGCCGAGGTCTCCACAGGAATTCCAGCATCAAATCTCCCTGAAACAATCAATGTAGGTTTTATATATTTTTCGAGCACTTCGGTTGAGTCAGCTCTCTTTCTCATGGCCAAAGTAGCATGCACCAAACCATCAATAGTACAAGCACTACCAATGTTTACAGCTTCTTCAATCATGGCATCTGTGGCATATTCACTTGCATATAATGTAGGCACCAGTACTTTTGAAAAGGCTGTAGTTCCATTATCTTGTATAAATGCTGCCGTCTTCAATCTATTTTCTTTCTTCTCTTCAGAATCAGGTTTTGCTGTAGAATGAAATAACCCCAATCCACTGCTAGCATTCTCGAATAACTTGGCATATGACAACGCCACATATCCACCCATAGAATGACCAATGATTACAGGATTATATATAACAGCATCTTCAATGATTGCTTTGAGCGATTGAGCCATATCTTCAATGCTCATATCAAACCAAGACTCACTGCCACCAAAGCCTGGCAAGTCGGGCAAAATAACTTTATATATTTTACTTAAATCTTCGGCGACCAATCTCCATATAGAAGCATCTTCGCAAAACCCATGAACCAATACCACAGGCAGTGGATGGTTTTCTCCTAAAATCTGGTACGATAATTTTCTGTTTTGATGAACTAGCTGTTTTCTCACAATCTATTTATTTCCAGTTAAGTGTTTTAATTAAATGCTCGGCATCAGCCTTCAAAAAATTGAATACTGGTGCAACTGAATCGGCATCTGTTTGTGTATTGAAATACAAGGCTGCTCTCACAAAATGTTTATGATTATCGGTCACATAGAATTGATACCAAGTAGCAGTATTGCCAAACAACTCATATACAATTCCCGTATTTCCATTTGGTGTTTTGAAAGCTCCTTCAGTGATCTCATCGGCTTTTACAGAATGCTTATACACCAAGGTTCTCTGATCGTTTACCATATCTATCAACTTGGCCTCAGAGTTCATCAAATTTTTATAACTCAAATGCAAAGTAGCTCTGTATTGAGGGTACTCTATATTATACCAAAAAGGCTCTGCTTTTTTATCCATGGTATCAGGAATAACAATGGCGTATTGTGGAATCTCGAAAGTATATGGACAATTGGAAGAGAATAAAGAATATTCTTTCTTAGGCAAAGAAATTCTTTGGAACTCCCTCTTCTTAGGTGAATACTCATTATGACAAGCAACCAAAACAGAAAGGCATAGCAAAATGAGGATATATTTCTTCACAGGGAGGCTGATTATTTGGTAGTCCCGCCCAGAATCGAACTGGGATCAAATGTTTAGGAAACATCTATTCTATCCGTTGAACTACGGGACCAAGTACAATATATAAATTGCTTGGCAAAGGTAATATAAAACCCTACAAACTAAAAACCCCAAGGAAGATCTCCTTGGGGTAAAATTCAAACATCAAAAAATGAAAATCTAATTAACT
>JACPWH010000024.1 GCA_016197185.1 Ignavibacteriota bacterium | reverse complement strand
GGAGTATATCAAAGTAATGATATGGGAAAAACATGGTCACAAATGAACACCGGATTATCGACTATGAATATAAATGCTCTAGTTCTCAAAGGTAATACTCTCTTTGCCGGTGCAGACGGAACCAGTATGTGGATGTATGAAAAAGCAGTTTCCGTTTCAGAACCGCAAAATCATGATGAAAATATATCTGCAAATCAATTAGCAGTTTACCCAAACCCTGCAAATTCATCAATTACAATAGATAGAAGCAACTCTCAGTTTGCCGAAAACTCCGAAGTCAGATACTCCATAAGTAACATGGTGGGTACGAAAATCTTAGAAACTGAAGATTCACTGGAATCATTCACAATACCTCTCAACGGAATCCCGACAGGCGTATATTCTATAACTGCAACCCAAGGGAAAAAACAAATTTCATCTACCTTCGTAGTTTTAAAACAAGATTAAATATATAGTATGTTATTTCAAAAGGGTTTGCATTAGTTTGCAAACCCTTTTTGTATTTAACTGTAAGCATTAAGTCCTCTCATTACCATATTTTCACTTGACTCTCCCTTCCCAAATTCCGTAATTTTGTAAATAAAAATTATTAGCACTCTACAATAGAGAGTGCTAATAATCGTTGATGTAACGATAAAATCGACACAAAATCTCACGGTTTATTTATTAAATTATTCAATAGGAGTATAGCAATATGACAGTTACCCCTTTGCACGACCGCGTACTTGTACGCCCTTCGCAACCGGAATCAGTTACAGCAGGCGGTATTATTATCCCTGATACAGCGCAAGAAAAATCAATGCGCGGTGAAGTCGTAGCGGCAGGACCGGGCAAAACTACCGAAGACGGAAAAGTTATCAACCTCCAAGTAAAAGTTGGAGATAATGTATTGTACGGCAAATACGCAGGTTCGGAAATCAGCGTAAACGGCGAAGATTTGCTCTTGATGCGCGAAAGCGACATTCTTGCAACGGTCTCTATGTAAGAAGCTGATAGCTTATAGCTAATAGCCGATAGCTTTTAAAGAAGCTAACAGCCATTAGCCAATAGCTAACAGCTAAAAGATTTTCAAAAAAAAAGAGCTATCAGCCAACTACTAATAGCAATCAGCTAATAGCTATCAGCTTTAAAAAAAATATTTATACTTATTAAAGGAAGAAAATACAATGGCTTCAAAAGTTATAACATTCGAAGTGGAAGCACGCACTGCCCTCAAGCGTGGTGTTGACCAACTTGCAAATGCAGTGAAAGTTACTCTCGGACCTAAAGGTCGTAACGTTATCATTGATAAAAAATTCGGCTCACCTACAATTACTAAAGACGGTGTTACCGTTGCCAAGGAAATTGATTTGGAAGATCCGATTGAAAACCTCGGAGCGCAACTCGTTAAAGAAGTTGCTTCCAAAACCAGCGATGCAGCCGGTGACGGAACAACAACTGCAACAGTTCTTGCACAGTCAATCGTTAACGAAGGACTTAAGAACGTGACCGCAGGTGCAAATCCGATGGATTTGAAACGCGGAATCGACCTTGCAGTGAAAGCTATCACAACAAAACTTCAAGAAATGAGCCGCAAGGTAACAAGCCAAAAAGAAATTGCACAGGTTGGTACAATCTCAGCAAATAACGATGAAACCATCGGTAATTTGATCGCAGAAGCAATGGAAAAAGTTGGCAAAGATGGCGTTATCACCGTAGAAGAAGCACGCGGAACAGACACAACTATGGATGTGGTGGAAGGTATGCAATTCGACAGAGGTTATCTCTCTCCATATTTCGTTACCGACGCTGAAACAATGGAAGTTGTTATGGAAAATCCATACATCCTTATCCACGACAAGAAAATTACTGCAATCAAAGATCTTCTCCCAATCCTCGAAAAATCAGCTCAATCAGGTCGCGGTTTGGTTGTTATCGCTGAGGACATCGAAGGTGAAGCACTTGCAACTCTTGTTGTAAACAAACTTCGCGGAACACTCCGCATTGCAGCCGTTAAAGCTCCAGGATTCGGCGACCGTCGCAAAGCGATGCTCGAAGACCTTGCAGTACTTACAGGCGGAACAGTTATCAGCGAAGAAAAAGGTTTCAAACTCGAAAGTGCTACTCTTGCTTACCTCGGTACAGCTAAGAAAGTAACAATCGATAAAGACAACACAACAATCGTTGAAGGCGCAGGCAAAACTGACGACATCAAAAAGCGCGTAAATGAAATCAAAGCGCAAGTTGAAAAAACAACAAGCGATTATGATAAGGAAAAACTTCAAGAACGTCTTGCTAAACTTTCAGGCGGCGTTGCCGTTCTCAAAATCGGTGCTTCTACCGAAGTTGAAATGAAAGAAAAGAAAGCCCGCGTTGAAGATGCTCTTCATGCTACACGCGCTGCGGTTGAAGAAGGTATCGTTCCCGGTGGTGGTGTTGCTTATCTCCGTGCAGTAAGTGCATTGGATGATCTAAAAGGTGAAAACCACGATCAACAAACAGGTATTGCGATTATCCGTCGTGCTATCGAAGAGCCGATTCGCCAGATTACTGCAAATGCAGGTCTTGAGTCTTCGGTTATTGTTAATAACATCAAGGCAGGTACAGGTTCTTACGGCTTCAATGCTCGCACTGAAGTGTATGAAGATCTTATCGTAGCTGGTGTTATTGATCCAACTAAGGTTTCCCGCGTAGCTCTCGAAAACGCTGCTTCGGTAGCAAGCTTGCTCCTAACAACAGAAGCAACTATCGTAGAAAGACCTGAAGAAAACAAAGGTATGGCTGGTGGAATGCCACATGGTCACGGTGGAATGGATTATTAATCCAAAATGCCTCCGCAAAATATAAAATCCCGCTTTGGAGAAATCCGAAGCGGGATTTTTTTTATGTTAGTTTGAAAGAATCTTTATAAAAATACTTTCTAACTCATTAAGTTTTGATTGAGACGTTTCTTTAGTTTTCCAAGTATCAAGATCGTTCTGACAAAATGAAATAACACTTTCAAGTCCTTTTTTCGATTTTGAGATACCTAAATAGTCTTCAAGATCTCCATCTTTTAGAATGAAAATATTTTGGGAATAGAGTTCGTCAATTTTACTTCTAGTAAAAGAGTCTTTTACAATTCCAAAATCCTTAATATTATCATAATCACAAATAAAGTAGGAATTAATTTCAAAGATATTAAGAAAGTTACGCCATTTAGTGAAATTACCTTTCCCACCAATATAAAGAATTTCTACATCAATATCAGTGATATTATTTCTTTGAATAAAATCTTCAAAAAAAACTGAGAAAAAATACTCGTCACTATCACCTTCAACAAGAATAACATGATCTGAAAAGAATATTCTTGAGGAATTCGTATAAGTCAATATTTGAATCAATTCCTTTTGCGTGTTATTAACTATAGGATTTACAATTGAAGTGTGATTGTCTCTTTTAGAAAATCTAAAAGTACTGTTAATAGTATTCTCATCAATAAAAGTACTTGAGTGTGTTGCAATTATTATTTGAATGTTTGACTGTTCACATGCTCTATGTAAAATTTCAAAATATTTTTTTTGCATTGAGGTATGCATATGAAGTTCAGGCTCGTCAATAACGAGCAAGCCATTTTTTGTTTCGTATTTGTATATATGAAATAACAAATAAAAAATGCTCTTTTGCCCCATACTTAACGTGGAAAATTCTATGCGTTTATCACCTTCAAATATTTCAAGAAGTATTGTATCTGGTTGACGGTTAATGGTATTTAATTTTATTTCTATATTTAGATTCTTCTTTAATGCTGTATTTATTTTAGTTAATACATTATCAGAATTATTGATGCTCTCAAGTACTTTTTTTGCTCCATGATCATATAACAAATCTCTATATAACTGACCTATTTGAATCGTAGTTAAATGGAAAATATAATTTATGTCGGTATAAATTCGAGTACTGCTATTCCTTTCGTGTAGTTCAACCCCTAAAAGTTGTGAGTTAATGGAAGAGCCAACATGTAGGTAATTTTGAAAACTATCATACCGCCTTGTTGAGCTAATCAAAGTAAATGGAGTTTTTAATAAGGTCCAGTCGCCTCCTTCATTAGAATTTATTAACTTAAACAATAATTGAAGTTGGTTGAAGTATTCTAAATAATAATAAAAAAAAACCTCTCCCAAAAGAGAGGAATGATTAATTAAACTAAATTTCAAGTGTTTTTCATATTGCACTCTAAATCTAAATGTGATTGAAGCTGAAGTAACTTTTTCAATGTCTTCTTTTGTAGTCATAGAATTATTTTCAAAAAAATCTTGATTTACGCAATACTTGTTTGAAAATTTCTTTAATTTTTCGAAGTTGTTCTGAATTCTTAACATATTTCCAATATCTTCAATATCAGGAAGGAGCTCAATCTGAATCAATGATTCTTCAGAAGCGTAATTTATGTTCTTAAAAAGTGTATTTTCTATAGGTTTATTGTCGTGATTAATATGGGTTGTAGCATTTTTTTTGATTATTTTATCTCTATAGTCATTAGTTGTAATAGCTAAATGTAGTGCCTGATCATCTATTGAATAGATTTCAAAAAAATGTTGATGAAAAAGCTTGTTTATGATTTCAATAAGATTTGATTTTCCTGAACCATTAGCTCCAATCAGAATATTCAAATCACCATTGAAGTTGATTGTATTTGGTGCTGTATCAAAATCACTAAGGAATTCATAACTTAGTATGTTAGAAATTTTCATACTTGTAATTTTCATGCTATTCTTTCATTTTGGAGTATAAAAAGACAAAGAGGTGTATTGGCAAGAACGTTGTTAATGCAAAACTACTGATTTTTCCTTCTCTAATTCACCTAAAAGGAAACTTTTCCCCAAAAACCAAGTATATCCCCAAAAACAGAACAGCAAACGCACAAAGCCATCTCCCAACCTTAACCTATCCTTAACATTAATTAGGTTTTTTCCACAGCGGAGTGCCTGTATTTTTGCGATGATTAAATGGATAGATTCTCTTTTTTATAAGAACAACTCTAACTATTACCTGCTTAGTTAGAGTTGTTCTTATAAAAGTCCATCGATATAGGTAGATGAATTTTTGGTGACTTAAATCAGAAAATTTACAATTGTCTCAACAGACCACTCAAACTTCCCCTTTCACCTAAGCCGACCTTCTTGCGAATCTGAAGGCGTTTATTCTCGATTGTACGCTCTGATAATGAAAGTATCTGTGCTATTTCATCCGACATTAAGCCGGCTCTGATAAGAACACAAACTTTTATTTCCATTGTCGTCAAATTAGGATACTTGGCTGAAAGTATTGTTTGGAAATCCGGGTGTACTTTGCAGAATATATCTAAATAGGATTCCCAGGTTTCTTGCATCACCGGAGATTCGCGTAATTTCATCTTTACTTTCCGTACTATATTCTCTTCTTTGTCTTTTTGGTTGGTAATAGTGAGGATACCTGATTTGAACTTATTAAGTTCCTTTTTATACATTAAAATTGATTGATTGCTTACTTCAATTAATGACTCGAGATGTGCAATTTGGGTACGTGCTATCTCTTCATTTTTACGATGAATCTCAGTTTCGTGAAGTACTTGCATACCATTAAGATGCCTTGCTGCTTGAGCATGAATTATCTGCTCTTGTACTGTATGAAATTCTTCAAAATATTCTAATGATTCGCGATAGTTGCCCTTTTTTTTATGAATACCGGCTATGGTTTGGAGAATTTTTGCAGTTTTTGGTTGCAATTCTTGTTCTTTTCCTATCTCTAATGCTTCCAGATATATTCTGATCGCAGCATTAAAATCTTCGGATAGCTCTTGAACTTCAGCTAATTGCATCAAAAACTCAACTTCAAATTCCCGAGCTTTAATTGCCCTACTCACCTCAAGTCCTCGACCTATCAGTTGTTCTGCAAGAACAAATTTTCCTACTTTGGTAGCAAGGGCAGCTTTCTGCTGCATTATACAAAGCTCGTCATAGGGAATATCAAGTCCTATAAAAAGTTTTTCTGCTTTTTCAAGAGAATGATTTGCAGCTTCCCACCTCTCGGAAAGAAGATAAATTCTTCCTAAATTATACCAAACGGTCCCTTCGGACTGTTTATGACCGAGTATTCCAAATAAAGGTCGGGCTTTTAGGAAATACCATTCTGCCTTTGTCAAGTCATTGATTTCAACGAAAATATTGCCAATCTGATTATACACAACTGCTTCGCCATATTGATCACCCAAATCTTGCTTTATTTTTAAAGCTTTATCGAAAGCATCCACAGCTTCAATGTAATCACCACGTGAACTCAATGCCATACCTAAATTCAAATAGGCATCAGCTATAGTTCTGTCGTTCGGAGAATGCGACAGCACATAACCATTATATGAGTAGAAAACAAACCCAACACTTTCTGAGCCTGATTCAAACTCTCTTTTATAACGTTCTTTTAGTTCAATGGCTTGCCGTAAATATCCTATAGCTCTTTCATGTTCACCTTTGTAAAGATAAATTGCAGCGATATTGATACAATCGGAACCGGCTCGGTCTAAGTTGTTTTGTCGGATTGAAAGACTAAACGATCGTTCAAGATGTTCTAAGGCATTTTCGTATTCAGCCTTTTGAATAAAAATTGTACCTAAAAGTGAATAAGCTCCTGCTTCTCCTCTTTTATCGCCTAATGCTTGAAATTCATCTAATGCCTTTTTGCATTGTTCAAAAGCAGTAGTATTCTCCTCCTTTTGTGAATGAAAATATGCAATTCTATATACAAGATGAGCTAAGAATAATCTTTCTTCAATTTGCTCAAAATGCCATAGAGCTTTTTCAGCAGCCTTCAGAGCTTTATTCCATTGTTTGTCACGTGAAAAAATATTGGCACTAAGATAATAGCAACCACCAATACCACGATGATAGTTATACTTTATACATTGCTCAAGAGCAGTTGTGCACAACTCAGTAGATTTCTCAATTTGCCTCTCTAAAAACGCAGAATATGCTGCAAGGACTTTTTCATCAAGCTCTTTACTTATCATGTCGGAACCTTTGTTTGCAAAATTGTTTATGCTAAGTAAATTGAAGGTATTATATAGCAATATACAACACAAGCATGGTTCAACACAAATAAATAACGGCAACTTATGAAAAGTTACCGTTATATTTAAGTTACATGGGTTTAGAATGTAAATAATTTTTGTAATGGTGATTCGGACACCACATTACCAATAAGTTGCAGTTGGGCAGAACCTGATGTTGCTCTGAGCAGAAAGTAGCCAAGGGGGACACTATCAAAAGTTACAGTTCCCGTATTTGGAGTAACTTGTACTCTTGTTCCTCCGGGTGTAACCAGTTCTACAAAAGCATTCACCAAGGCACCATCCATTCCGTCTCTTACTAAAACTACAATCGTCCCCAAACCGACAATTGTTCCGTCATGTTTTAATATAGTATTCTCATGTTTTAATAATGTATTAGCATTGTTTTGAATGAATGACATAAAAACTCCGTTAGAAATTAAAAAAAATAAATATTAATTTGTGTCAGTATTTAAAATAGATAATATTATAATATTAAAATTACTGTACTGACACTTCCTCTCGAGAAAATATGCTTCAGTTAAGTTATGTTTATCTCCTAACATTACATATATAATCCTTAAAAACAATTTTCATTATAAAGAGTCGCTACCATATCTAAATATCTAATAATAAAACACCGAGAGTTCCCTGACCCTCGGCGTTTTATTATTTTAACCGTTAATATATTTTCTTATTTCTCATCTGCTCCACCAATTAAGGTAAATGTACCTAATGGCAATTCGATTTCTGCATTTGATTTGTAGAACGAAAAGTTATTTGGTAAACTACCTGCGTCTGCATAGGATTTATGTCCGGGTTTTAACAACCAAACCATTTTAATTTCAACAGAAGATGATGACGGTAATAAATTACCATCGGGATCTTCTAATCTTACTTTCAGTTCACCCTTATAATTTCCGGGCAAAGTTACGGTTTTTCTAATTTCTTGAGAAGAATGCCTTATTTCAATTAAACCGGTATCAAAGTTTGCATCTTTATCATTACAACTTAATGATATTTTTGATCCTTTTGGAACATTCTTGCAACTTGCAATAAAAGCAAATGATTCCGAGGTCTCGTCCTGATTGTAAAAACAAAGTGTATCTTCCAGAGATTGCTGAGGATCGTAGTTGTGCCAAGCTGATGACCCATTATGTGTAATATATGTACTGGAGTTCCAATTTCCTAACGGAATATTTTTCGGCTGGTTTTTAGTAAAAAAGTCATTAGCAATTGCAGCTATCACACAAATGTGATCTGTAGTAGCAGGTGCCAAGCTAAATGCTTCAGAAACACCACGAGTACCTAATGGAAGAGGACCGGGCTTCCCTCCGAGGAGTAATATGCTGCCAAGAGGATTACTTGCTCCAACAGTAAAACATTGAATCCAAGAGCTTGGCGGTTGATTAAACCCACCTGTTGAATAAAACATTTGCGCTTGAGGATTTGTAATTGGATCTAAAAATTGAACATTTGCACATCGTATATAAATATAATTTTTGCCAACTTGTGGTTTTTCCCAGTATGTACTGTTCCAATTTGTAATTAACGCATCTGTTTGAATCGGTGTATTTTCATTACAAACAATATCAATGCTCTGAGTATAATCACCCTGAACTGGGATAGCTCCAAAATCAGAAATGTTTTTACGACAAAGAATGCCTCTCCATTGCGATATTGCGATTTTTGCATAATTGTTTGCGCTGTTCGGGTCTATAGCCAGTGCTTGTTGTAAACTCTTTGATAAATACGAATAATCCATATAAGTATCATGCCAATAAGTGTCAGCATATACCCCACTAAATACACATGCGATATCCTGAAAAGTGAGTTTAGGATTCATCCTTATATATACATCATACATCGCGTCAGTATCATATTCGCCTGCAATAAAATAATCAATTGTAGCATTCCACATATCCTGAATTGTTCTAATCTCACCGGTTGTTGTCGGTGCTTTTGAGCGTTTTGATTTTGCGCTCATCGTTGGGCTCATAGTTGCGTTCATAGTATTAATTTGATATATTTACCTACTCTTTTGGCTTTTCGGCATCCGCCCCGTTTATTTAAGTGGGTTCTGGTCTCCACTTTTATTTAAATCTTTACAGGGCAAGGCATTGTTTCAGAGTCCTTTCTGAAAAACAATGATTATTTTATTGCATTTCTGCTGCTTGTAACCAACTACGCTTTATTGTTTTATAAAGTGAAGGGTTTATATGTTTTATGTAGCTAACCTGAGTTGAAACTTTTAGGCATAATACCTCCTGTATTGTTTGTCGTTGCTGCACCTTACAGCAATCGGATTGTCTTTAAATATTGTTTTGTTTGTGTTAGAATCTACTGCAAAATTACTGTTCAAACTCAGTAGTCCGTTACTCTGTTAATACTCTATTTTAGAATCTATGTTGAATATTAACTATGTTGAATATTAATATTTCAATTTATAACGTTGAATCTATTGCGAAATTACTGCTCGAATTTAAATGTCCGTTACTCTGTTAATACTCTATTTTAGAAACCAGATTGAATTTTAATATTTCAATTTATGATGTAGAATCTATTGCGAAATTACTGCCCGAATTTAAATGTCCATTACTCTGTTAATACTCTATTTTAGAAACCATATTGAATTTTTAATATTTCAATTTATGATGTAGAATCTATTACGAAATTACTGATCGAATTTAAATGTCCGTTACTCTATTGATACTCTATTTTAGAAATCATATTGAATTTTTAATATTTCAATTTATGATGTAGAATCTATTGCGAAATTACTGCTCGAATTTAAATGTCCGTTACTCTGTTAATACTCTATTTAAAATTTTTGTTAAACATTACATTTAATATATTATATTGAAGTCAATAACGAAATTACGATATAAATTCTACTGTCCATTACTCTGTTAATACTCTGTTTTATGAGGGAAGCGAGTATTTGTTATCGTTTGTATGTGTTGCAAATGAGTATAGATTTCTAAGTTTTGTTTTAGAAAAGATAGTGGTAGTTAAGTTGTGTAGTGAAAACTGGATGAGAACGCTAATTGGGTAGATACAGTTCAGTAATACAGAAGATGACGGATAATTGTATAAGGGGAGTAGAGTTAAATAGAAGTGAGTTTCAAGGTGCTTGTATTAATGGATAAGATAGAGAATAGTTTTTTTGCAAAAAAAAACTCCACTTATGAAATTATAAGCAGAGCTTTTACTATTTGTATTGTTTATACAGCCTATAAACTGAGTAAGAACTTTCCAAGACTCTCGCGTCCTGAAAGACCGAGTTTCTTTCGTAGATGAAATCTGTGGTTTTCTACAGTTCGTGCAGAAACTGATAGTATTTGGGAAATTTCTTCGGATTTTAAACCGGATTTAATGAGAATGCAAATCTTAACTTCCATCGAAGTCAGTTCAGGGCAAGTTTTGAGCAGTAAAGGGTAGAAATCAGGATGAACTTTTGTAAATGTTTCCAAATAGGATTCCCATGTATGCTGCATGATGGGGGATTCTTTCAGCTTCATTTTTACTTTGCGGAGAATGTTCTCAGCTTTATCCAATTGCTTGGTAATATTCAAAATCTCTGATTTAAATTTGCTCGTTTCTTCCATTTGAACCAACATTAATTGTGATTTTACCGAAAGTTCTTGATTAAGCATCTCAGTCTCCTTCTGACGGATAATAAGTTCCATTTCCAATTGTGTAATTTTTGATTTAGCCAGTTCTTCATTCGTTTTATGCAATTCTACTTCATGAAGAATCTGCATATTTTTCATGTATTTGGTCGAATCAATCGTATGTATCTTTTCTTTCAATTCTTGATATTGTTCAAAACACGCAAACGCTTCTGCGAGATTCCCGATTTTCTTGTATAGTTTTATCAGTTTCTGTAATACTTCTGTTTCTTTTGAAAAAAAGTTGTTATCTCTTGATATCGAAAGGCTTTTATTATAGTTATCAATTGCATCAGGATACCTATAAGTGGCTGAATATGCATCCCCCAATAATAACAGAAACTCAGCTTTAAACGTTTCAGGATAAATTGAATCTGAAAGTTGTAGTCCATATTCAGCTAATTCAAATACTGTTTGATAATTATGTTCAATCAACTGTATACAAATTCTTTGTTCAAGTACTAGGAGTTGCCCTGTAGGGTATTCAATTTCAGCAAACAAAATCTCTGATTCTTTGAGGTAGTCTTTTGCGTGGTCTAATAAATTATTGAAAATGTTTATTTTGCCAAGATTGTAATATAAAGTAGCAGACAATTGTTTATTGCCTATATCTTTTAATAATGGAATTATTTGTAAGAAATACCATTCAGCTGTTGAGTAATCATCCACACTCAAGAAAATGTTCCCAATTTGATGAAGAGCTGCCGCTTCTCCGTATTTATCACCAATGCTACGCTTAATTGTTAATGCTTTTTCAAGAAATAAGCTTGCCTCCTTATTATTGCTGATGCGTTCGTATGCTGTTCCAAGATTAATATATGCGTCGGCAAGGGAACTGTCATTTGGGTTATTTATGAAATAATATTTATTATAAAAATACTCACTAGTTCCAATTACTTCCTTGCCTGCTTCCAAATCTTCTTTATACTTCAGCTTTAGAGTAACTGCACGCTGAAGATAATGAATAGCTTCTGCAAATTCATCTTTATCAGTATAAATAACAGCTATGTTTATCAGTTCTGAAGCTGCTCTGTCGAATAGATTGTTTTTTATCCAAAGTTCATACGATAATAATCCATACTCTAAAGCTTTTTCATACTCAGACATCATTATGGAGGAAACTGCTAGGATTGACAATGCCTCCTGCTTTTTGGTTGTCTTTATTACTAAAAGCAAAAAAACCGGATACTATCTTTTCGTCAATTTGTTGAAATGTCATACGTTTTCATTGATTATAGATAAAAATAAAACCAATGGCAATATAAAGGATATTTCCGCTTACCACAAATAAAAGTATTGGTTTATTGCCTTTATTCCGGATAGTAAATCAAAACAATAAACCAAATTTCAACAAGCAAAGAAAATCTTATTTCTTCAAAATATTTGTAACAGTTAAAGTATCGTTATCAACTTGATTAGCTGCTATCAGCCCTGAATCAGGATCAGGATATGGTTGCCCGGATGAATCAAGTGCAGTAACTATATATGGAATCGCTGTAGGAAAGCAATTAAGAGTAAATTGAACTTCACCGTTTATTCCTGTAGTCTTTGTAGAATCTATCGGTGGATTAGAGCTTTGAAATCTTACTGGAACATTTGGAAGACATAATCTGCTGCCGTTTGTTACAAGTACTTTTACAACTCCTAATGAAGATGTACCAACCTTAATATGCTTTAAAG
The DNA here is from genome assembly GCA_016197185.1 of Ignavibacteriota bacterium. Lineage (GTDB taxonomy): Bacteria > Bacteroidota > Ignavibacteria > Kapaibacteriales > UBA961 > JADJXV01. The sequence goes on along the minus strand of JACPWH010000024.1, from coordinate 7,870 downwards.
GATCTTCATACGGACGAAAAATCACATAAAGAACCGATCCTAAAATGAGAGTAGATAACGCAACCAAAGTTGCAAATTGACGATTACTCATAAAAACCCTTTATAATAAATAAAACAAATGGAACCATTTGCTATTATCGGCAAATTCTGAAAAACTAAAAAATCAGAATTCTAAAGTAATCGTATAAAATCTTTACCGATATACCCTCGTACCCGCTCACAAACCTCATAACCGTCTCTGCTGCCATCGTCATTAGTATTCCCTTCGATTGAATCAAATCCATCTTTATCGTTAACAAAATTCTCTACAATGCCTGTATGTTCCCAATCTCCCACAGAACGTCTGATTAAGAAAATACCACCGGGGGCAATTTCTTGCTTATTTGCAACTGCATGTTTCTCGCTTACAAAGAGTCCTTTGGCTGTTGCTTGCGAAGCAAGATTATCACATGATAATGTATAATGCAAAGGAGATTCAACACCTAATGATTCTGCTGCTTGTGCATAGATATAACTCACAAAACCCGCACACCAAAACCATTCAGCACCTTCGTTACCTTGAGTGTAGAGACGAACCCATGGACCACAATTCGGCTTGCCGACCTCAATCGGATGTTCCTTTAGGTGCTGCTTGGCAACAGTCATAACAGCTTCTCCAAATGTTTTCCCCTTCACTTGTACGCTCACAGAAGCCGTTGCCCTATATATTGGAGAAATCAATTTGTTGAATGTATTGTTATCTACTATTCCCGTTTTCTGTAATCCGTTTCTCTCTTGAAATTTCTTAACTGCTAATTCTGTAGCTCCGCCAAAATCTTTATCAATCACTACATTTATACCATTGAGGGTAAGCCATTCTTGAACAAATTTGGCTGATGCAGTTTTATTCCCGCGTTTTATTGGTTCTGTAAAAATGTATTCCTTGGGTAGTTTCATTGTACCTTTCGTAAATATCTGTAAATAATAAATATGATACGTAGAATTCTATTTTTTGCTGATATTATCTCTCAATAAACACCAAATAATTTGTATCTGTCCTGAACCAAGTTGTTGAACTTCGCTGTTTGATAATAGAACTGATAGAAACTTCTTTGCTGCTTCCATAAGGTAAAACCATATCGTCCTTATTGCTTATTTTAAGCCAATCACTCAAAGCTCCTTCAAATCCTTTGCTCTTATCATTATAATAATCAATAAACCGTCTGAATAACTTAGGGTAAATTAGCTGTGAACTTTCTCCGGCAATTGAAGATTTATCAGTTACATTGAAAAATGAAGTTGTATCTGCCGACCAAATGTTTTTCCTCAAAGATTTTGCTCTGATTGCTGCAGCCCGAAAGAAATCAATATGGGAAGCAGGCATTGATGAATATGTTAATAGATAAGCAAGTCCTTCTTCGAGCATTTTGTAATTCAGGGAATTTTTAAGCTCGTTGGGAGTTAAGGATAGAACTTGCCCATCTTTTTTTGATGTTCCCCGAAAAACATAACAAATAGGATTACCGTGAGGGTCAATCCCATTGCAAGCAATATATGCTTTAATTTTTTCAGGTTTAGAACTGATGACAGGAGTATAGTCGCTGTCGTTTGCATTTTTAAATAGAACATTTCCGAATTGACTTTGCTCTAAGAGATAATCCCGTGCTTGCTTCGAAAATATCTGGTTATGCGAAGTATAATTATATTCAGGGGAATCGATACCTTCGAACCGGAGTGATACCGACCCGTCTCTAGGCGATGGCATGAGTAAATGATTTCTATACACTTCACCGAATGCTTCCATATCGTTTGGAATGAATCCAAGAGTATCGCCGGTTGGATATTTCCCTATGATTGTAAGGCTGCCGGAAATAATTTTATACGAATTCTGTGTTTCAATTGTCTTCGTTTTGGGGGACATTGTATATCAATTTAGATTGAATAATGAAAAATTGAATATGTTCCTAAAATTGTTTGAAGAGAACTCTCTCTCGCTTCATCGGTATATTAAACATACAACATTATGGAACTTTAATCTCATGCGACTATCGACAGCTATTTCTATAATCCCTAAACATAAATTCAATAAATACAAATTACAGTATATGATTTAAGGTTTGCTCATGATATGAATGACCGTTTGAACCTGTTTGAATTTCATGAGCATCCATTCCTTCATACAGTAATTGGTTAATCGAATCTTTAGCAGAACAGGTAATGAGATGCCCTCTGTAGAACCCGGATAAATTCGAACAGTTCTTATGAGAATACTCAGGGAAATTTGCTTTGGATTCTGTAGTAGTATGCTGAATATCCTCTTGTGTATTTGAAGAAGAATACAAAGGATGATTCACAGAAAGTTTATCGTACGGATTGTGTTTTAATTTCTGATACAAAGTTACGGGGTAAATTTCCACATCCATTACTCATTTATTACTCAATTTTTGCAGAAAGTGAAGATTCTCTATCTAAATTTCACAGATTTTTATTGTTCGCGGATTGTGTTTTAATTTCTGATACAAAGTTACGGGGTAAATTTCCACATCCATTACTCATTTATTACTCAATTTTTGAAGAAATTGAAATTATTTAGAAACTGATTCGAACGTTTTTGCCGGATGAAACGATGAATAGGGGTATTTTTTACAAGTTTGAAGGTGATTCCTGTTATCCGTTACTCATTTGTTACTCAATTTTAGATTAAATGAGAATAACGTATCATAAAAAGTGTATAGTTCTATACAGGAGTAGGGTGGAGGTTTTTGATTGTTTCTCGATTATAGTGATTGGATTTTTTTAGGGGGAGGAGATTGAAAAGGATATTAGGAGGAAAATTATAGGTTAATATCGTTGATTACAAGACTAACTAAACAAAAAAAGTCCGTCACCATGATGAGGTGACGGACTTTCAAAAATCAGCGAACGGCTTACTCCATAATATGAGCTTCTTCTACCTGTAATGTATTATTGGTAATCTTATCATTGACACTAACAATCACAGAACAATTCTTTAGATTCCAATTTGTTCCTTTGAACGAAATTGAATATGTTTTTGAAGTGGAAGCATTGGCGACAGTAGCAGGGAGCGGTTCACCGAACGCACCTACCGTGCTTTTGGTAGGGGGCGCATATTTCCCATCGAGCTTGCCGCCGCTCATCGCCCGGCGAAACAAATGGCGGTGTAAATATTCGGGCACTATATCATCGTCAGGAAGCAAACTGTAATCAACCTGTTGGTAAATAATTGAATCTTCAATTAAATAGACAGCAATTCTATCATTACCCGTACTTGCTTTTTTATATTTAATATCTGCCTTGACAGTTAAAACAGAATCAGCAGAGAGCACAGGAGTAACCGTAATTGTCATTGGAGGGGTTTTCCTCAACTCTTTGGTAATTGCAGTTGCCCAAGAAGTATAAGGTAATGTATAATTACCATCAACTTTTACAAAATTTACTGTACCCGTAGGCTGGGAGCTTATAGCCAAGAAATCGTAAAGACCTTCGCCGGTTGTAGTTCTAAAATCTTCAATGAATCCCTTGCTTGGTTCGGGTTTGGCAAATTGTGTGCCGCAGTGCATTGTTACCACGATAAGATCTTCAAGAAAAATATTTTTAAGCCGCACTGCTTCAGCAGCCCCTTCGGGGCAATTACCGCATCTATATCCACTGTAATCAATTAACAAAACTTTTTGACCTGTAGGGGCTGCAGCTACACCTTCTTTATAAGGATCAACAATGGTATCACAACAAGAGCCAAATACTATGGCAGCAAAGGCAAGAATAGGGAAATGAAAAAACTTCATAAAATCTCCTTCGATGAAAAACAAAAAATCATAGAAACTAGAAGGTACTTGAAATGGAAATGGAAAAACCATTGGATGCAGGAACTGGACGGCATACACCACCTACACATAATATTCCGCCACGCACTCTACCGTAACCGAGTGAAATTATTAGTGCATCTTTTACCCATATAACATTACCGCTTAAATAATGCAGACGGTGATCCGGGTCACTATTGTCATAATTATATTCATCAAAAACGGATACAAACCAAGTTGGAGCAAATGTGTATTCTAATAATCCATAAGCCCAATTTCCATTATTACCGTCTAATTGCGGTACTATTGCTGCTCCTGAAGAGTCAGTCAATTCATTCCCTTCGTCATCCACTGCTACGTGCTTAGCACCTAAATGTTGAAGTTCTAGTCTAAGGGCTTGATTTGAGCCGAAGGAATAGATGAACTCACTGACAAAAATATTTGCCTTTACAACTCCATATCCGGGTGTTTGGACGACACTTTTATTGAAATATTGGTTCATATATCCAAAATTTGTTTTGAAGTGCTTTGTCCACTGTTTGGATATTTCAATTCCTATATCTTCAAAATATTTACGTTTGCCAAATTTTAGGAATTCAGAACTGTAGAACATATCATTGTTGATAGTTGTATCTTGATCGCTTATATGAGTAAAAGGGATATTGTGAACTGTGTCGAGCCCATGAACTCGTGAATAATTCAACGTAACAGTTGTACCGTATTGTCCACCCAAAAACGAACCTTTCTCAAACGAATAGAATATATCTGCTTGCATTCCTATTTCGCCGTTGTTCTGTGTAGCATACGGATAAAGTGTATTAACACGATAAAGGTATTGTTTCGTAATAGCAGGAAGGTAATTGAGCGTAAGATTTGTCAGTTGAGCATTGCGATCAGAACGGAAGTCCATATTATCCAATGCCTTTAAACTAAGATTAATACCCAAACCTCGAGTAGAGAACGATGCAGAAACAAATAACGCTTTCCCTTCATTAAAATTAAGTCCGTTAGCTGCTGACGGGTCGGCACATTTATGAGCATACTCACCGTTCAATGAGAATTCCCCGGCTATTATAGACATACGTGCTGCCCAAGCCATTACGTTTTCCGGTAAATTGTAAGTAGGGTCATCGTTCGCTTGATACTTGCTCAGTAAACTTCCCCCGATACGTACTTGCAGGTTGGAAGGAAGTAGCGAATTCATAAAATTTGTAGAAAACTCATTGAGACCTAAGTCAATATCACCACCACGAACTATACCTGGTCCGGTTGTAAAAAATGTTCTTTGTTTACCGACCAAACCTGTTATTTGAAGTCCTGGAACCGGTGTAAGTTTTACTTTTGCACCGTCAATTGCATTATCCAACCCTAAGCCTCGCTCTTCATACGAACGGAAAATAAGCCCGTTCCCAAACTGTTCGTAAAAATTTCCTACAGTAAGTTCATAATCTTCGTTTGCATATTTTGCATAACGGTAGGTAATTCCCGATTGTCCGTTTTCTCCACCCCATTTTGGATCAAAGCCCAAGATTTCCTTCATGTACATTTCATACCGAATTCCTGCCGAGAAATTGCCTTTGGAATAAGTGAGATTCAAAAAACCATTCGACCGCACTTTTTCCGGAACAGCCAATGCGCCAATAAGAGAATCTGCTTTATATGTTTGGGCATCTAACTGGAAATTACCCGAAATACCGCCTAAGTCCTGTGCCGAAGTTTCAGGTGCATGAAATAATAAAATACCTACAGCTAACAATGTAAAGGCAATCGACGGGTACAAACGATTCATACTCTTAGCTCCATAATTAATAACGATAGAATGATACTGAATACATAAATAACAGACTCTTTTCGGAATAAACTTTATTGTATAATTAAATCTAACCTGTTTTGAATACGTATCACAAATAGTTAAGTGATATTCGAAAAATCCATACTGAACCTTCAATAAAATCACTTGTAATTATCGAATGGTTTTGCCGAAAATGATATTTCTTGCAAATGATCAAAAAATTAATGAGTAACCGGCTGTCCGGCTGCTACTTGCTTGATTACTTCAAAGAGCTTGTCTTCATCACCGGGAGCGTAAGAATTATGCATCCATACTATTTTTCCGTCTTTGTCAATAAGGAAAGAATGGGGGACAGCATTAACATTCATTGCACGTTTGAATTCACCATTTTCATCGAGATATACTTCAAAATCCCATCGCTTCCCATTGATAAAGGGGGCGACCTTAGATGCATTACGAGCATCATCTATCGAAACAGCAATGATTTTTACACCTGTTTCCTTTTTCCAGTCTTCATATACATTATTCCAAGCACTAAGTTCCTGAATACATGGTTTGCACCAGGTAGCCCAAAAACTTACTAAAACGGGTTTGCCATCGTTAGCAAAAGCCGAAGTATTAACAATTTCACCTTTCAAGTTCTTTACATTTGCAGCCGGTACAAGTGATTTTTTAGGTTCATCTGCTGGTCTAAAACTTGCTGTTGCTAAAGCCAATATCAGCAAGGGTAATATTCGTTTCATAAGAACAACCTTTCAAACAAATTAGATAATAAAAAAATGATGGTTGATAGCTCTGTTTTTTGTAGATTTGAAAAAACATTCGGACAAAGAGTAACATAAAATATACCTGATGTTTTCTTTATTTAGTCAAATTTACAATTCTTTTTTCCATTTACCATAGGAAAATTTATGAAAAAGATATCTACTATTATTCTTGCTTGCTGCTGTATAGGAGTACTTATTGCAAACTCGAACCAAGCATCAGCGCAAAGCTTGCAAATTGTTGGTGATACCGTTCGAAATTTCACTGCACCTTGTACTGAGCTTACCGAATATCGAGTAAAAGTAAAGAATATTTCATCAACTCCGGTAAAGGTTCGGGTTCACAGAGAAATAATATCCAGAAAGGATAGTCAGCAAGTCTATTTCTGTTGGGTAAATTGTTATACTTCAGCAGTTGATGATTCACCAAAGCCGGGTTCATCCGAAAAAACACCCGAAATTACTGCAGGAAGAGATACCAGCTTATTTGTAGCTTATGTTGAACCACGATTTTATGACCCAAACACAGAAGAATTAGTAGCTAATGTAGAAGGGCTATCGGAAGTACGATACCATTTCTACAATGAAGAAGATATGAGCGATGAAGCGACGGTTCTCATAAGAATAAATGTAAGCTGCGCGACCGGTGTAAACGAAGGATCAATTTACAACAATACAAAAACATCAATTCAACCTAACCCTGCTAATGAAAAAGTGACTATTTCATTTGCCGCACCGCTTCCATTTACTTTGGGAACGATACAGTTGTTTGATGCTTTAGGCAAAGTATGTGCAGAGATTCCTGTTTCAGGGCAATACCCACCTTTTTTGTATTCAAATAGATAATATGTGTAAGTCTAAAAATTGTAATTTTCAGTGGATTTAATATTGGGGAAAGATTACAATCGAATTGTAAATTCTCATTGAAAGACATCAATTATTTCACACTCTTCTCTACCTTGATATCCACTCTTCGACTATAAATACGCCCTTCCGGCAGATTGTTCGGGAAGGTTTTGTCGTCTTTTCCTGCACCGATTATCTTAGCTTTTGGAGTTTTGAGAGCTTTTGCAATTGCTTTTGCACGTCGCAGGGACAATTCTAAATTGTAATCTTCCTTCCCGATGGCATCAGTAGAGCCTATTATAGTAATAGTTGCATCAGAAGGAATAAGATTGCGAATAAGGGTAATCTGACTGCTGTTTGCTTTTGTCAATTTTACTTCGTCATAATCAAAACACATGAGCGAAAAATGTTCGTTAAGTTGTTCGGCTTGAATATTTTCACGTTGTTGTTTCTTTTCGGAGAATCGAATGATACCGCTTACTTCCTGTGTCTGGTTATCCAAATCTTTTACTGAAAAACGATACTCAATAGGGTTCTCAGTTAGCTTCTTTACACTTTTTTCTGCGTTAATTTCCCAATCGAGGGGGCTTGGAACTTCATCCGTTCCTTTGTATTCACGTATTAACACTTTATTCTGCAAAAGCTCCAGTTTCCACGATTGCAGC
>JACPWH010000249.1 GCA_016197185.1 Ignavibacteriota bacterium | reverse complement strand
ATCACAACGGAGATTATGCAAAGATTGAAGCCCGCTGGTTGCAAAATGGAACTCTACGCCATGATACCATACAATTGCAGTTTTACCATCCCAGAATAGACACTTTGTACGGACATTCGCAATTCATTCTCAATTGGAAAAGCAATAAATGGGGAACAATTGCAAACCCCGATGGTGATTATATTCTAACCGACAGTCCGGTAGGTAATTACGAAGATTCAGATTCGAATTTCATTCAGTTGAACAAGCCTATTGATGTTGTGAAAGCGCGCAACGTTTCGCTGGACTTTTGGACACGCTGGTCAATCGAAGCCAAGTTGGATTTTGGAGTTGTAGAAGTATCAGAGAATGACGGTCGTTCATGGGTTCGGCTGAAAAGCACCAGAATGAAACCTGCTACAGGTCTTCCGAGTTCGAAACAGGAAACAGGTACGTATGGATTCGACGGTAATTTTCCTGTGTGGGTGCGTCAGGAATGTAATTTGGATGCCTACATAGGTAAGAAAATACTCATAAGGTTCGGACTTCTCAGCGATGAACAAGGTACGCATGACGGAATGTTTTTGAAGGATATATCATTAAGAACGTATGATGACACGATGAGTGGAGTAAACAGTGAAATACAGCACGCTGCACATCTTGATATATTCCCTTCACCTACGACGGGCGATGTGGTCTATATATCACTCACGAAAAATAATGCACAATTACCTTCAAATTCTACGTACACTCTGAAGATGTCCAATGCTCTGGGTGAGGAATGCTATAGTGTAACCGGCGAGACAAGTGGTGGAAATGAGCATATCGTTTCGATTCCGACATCGGGGCGTGCAAGCGGAGTGTATCGAATATCCATGCAGTTCGACGGGCAAGTGTTGAACGGGGCGTGTGTGATATTGAAGTAGGGTGAAAGTACTCGGTTTCTGCAACAACTATCTGCAACAAGTCACGATTGTAGTAGTTGCAGATGGTTGTTGCAGAAACATTTGTACATTCACATTATAGGAATTCACTCCCGGGGTAAGTTGGAAATTCAGGAGTATCTTCCCAAACATCGAACGAAGGAAGATTGCCAGGAAATAATGCATCATCAACATAAGCCATATCAACAGAATTAGACTTTAACTCCAACTTGCGATACTCACCACGCTGTACTTTTTCAATCAATCCATATTCCACCACATCGTTAATCCAAGCATTTGCCGACCTCTCCGACAAAACGAACCGTTCCATTAGACGCTTAATTATTTCAAAACTTCTTAATGTATCGAAATTGCCAAAAACAGAAGCGACTGTCACATAATCACATGGTGCTATTTTAGGACGGCAGGCAGGTTTCACCTGTATGTTGTTTTTATTTGCTACCAGCTCTGCCAGTTCCTCGCGTGTCATTGATTCACCTGTTGTTTCAAACAGAAAATCCTCAGAGATAGTACACACTATCGGTTCGAACTTTGCTCCATACGAGTTTTTCTCACATGAAAGGATGCGCTTGTTACCGTCCTCTATAATCTCAATTTGGGAACGTATTATTTGCTTAAATGCAGTTGCTCCAAGAAATGTCCCGATTGTACTTGCTTTGTCGGAAGTATGATGATTGAATATAACGGAACATCCGTCATTTTTAAGGAATGATATTTCTGTTTTCAAGCTGCGGATTGTATCATTGTCGTTCAATTTTGCACCGAATTTTGAGATGAAATCCGAATAACTGTCCATTACAATCAAGTCGAACGGGCGTTCAATCATTGCGTCGCGAATTGCTTCGAGCATCGAATCACCGTCATCAAAGTCCTCCATATTCATTACCGACATATTGTTCAAAAACTCTTGCTGAAAGCCGAGACCTTTGCAGTTCTTACGAAGGTAGCGGCGTATCCATACTTCACCTTCTTCAGAGTAACAATAGAGGGTTCTTTTGTGGAAAGGGGTAAGTGGAAATCCGCAAAACATCGGCTTGAGACCCGCAACAGAAAGGCATAATTGTCTGCAAAACGTACTTTTATTTACCCCGCTTTTACCGACTATTCCAACGAATTCACCTTTGGGAATAACGTCTCCCCATAAAAACGGTGTGGATTTGTCCGCTTCTGTGAGCAATTCACGAACAGTCTTTACTTGGAATGGTGGCTCCTGTGTGAACGGTTTGCGTATCGCATTATGGTATTGTTCGTATTCCAATCGAAGATTGACAAACTTTGTGTAGGTGTCCAGGTTGATTTCGCCCCGCTCGTACCATGATTTGTAATCTATATATCCTTTGTCGTTTTTCAGGTAAATGGTGTGAGCGATAATATTTTCAATGTCGGTGATTTTAGGTATTTCAATCATAATAAACTCTCCTTTAGAATCGTGGTAAGTAATGGATGTATTGATGCTTTGTCGAAGAGCGGCTGCCATTCTGTGCGCAATTGACGGAAGGTGGCAAGAGCTTCTTCATTGGTTATTATCTGCAAGTCTATGAGTTCCCCGTATTCCGAATAAACAGGCAGCAGTATTCGTTCCCCGTTACGGTCCGTGATATACCCGGACTGTTCCCGAAGAAATGGCTTAACATCAGGCAGCGTGAGAGTGCCTTCGATAATGAATTTGCGGCGCATGGTGTCAATCGCCTTCAGGTAATTAGGCATCGGGATATTATCTAAAATATCCTCTATATTCATAAAAATACTCCGTAGATAAGTGTAACACTATTGTTGCACAAATCTACGGAGTATTTTTAGGGAGAAAAATAGGGATTTTGTCCCTAAAGTTAGGGATTTTATCCCGAAGAGTATAGTTTGAATATTGCCCCATAGGGGCTAAATAGTAATAGTGGGATAATCTCAAAAAACAGACCAAGCTCCATAGGAGCGACATAGTAATAGAAGTGCCCGTGAGCGTGAGAATATGTCACTCCTACGGAGCTTTTATCGTTGTACCGTTCTTGGTACTATTAAGATTAAGCCCCTATGGGGCAATTGAATGGAATGGTTATCTGTTCTTTGATTCTATGAACATTCTCATAGCATCCTTAGCAAGGTCAATATTAATGTCTATTTCTTTGAGTGGCTCCATACTGTTAGGGTATGCACGTTGGATTAACCGTCTGAGTGTAGCTTGTTTTATCTTGAGAATAGAATAATATTTATTTGCCAATGAATATCCTGTTTCATCTGGAAAGAGTTTGTAGAGAACCATTGCTTTAAGGGAATTATCCCATTGGTCAACAGGTTTTAACTCATCAATGTTACCGGGATCAATATGAGATGCCGGTAGATTCTCATCAAACGTATAGTTTACATATTCAGGCAATATAGGGATGTTCTTTCCAAGAGTTGAAGCTTGTATATCACTAGCCAAACTTTTCAAATAGCCCCAATAATATTCATAGCAATTTATAGCTCCGATACATGTATTTACAAACAATGAAGAATCTATTCTTTTGTATTCCTTGCTGTAATCGGTAAGTGAATCTACTATCTCATTGATTAGTGCCAGAGCTTTGATTTTTGAGTCAGGAAGCACAAAGTCGAGAGCGTACTTTACCTCATCATAGTACGCCTTTGCTCTTGCCCAATATTCCCATAAGAGTTCTGTGTTTGATATATTAGAAATTGCATGAATGGGTGGTAGCCACTCATTCTTTTTATTGATAATCACCCAATTTCCTTCCTCGTTACGCTCCTCAACTTGAAAGTACTCCTTTTGTGGAAACTCCCAATTGCTTAAGACATATTTGTAAACGACACTCTCATCTGTTGAAAGATTTCCATTTCTGCTGTTAACAAATATCATATACTGCCTCTAATCGAGAAAATGAAAGTAGATTTAATTCAAAGATTCATCCTTACCTTACAAAAATATAAAGAACATTCTAATGTATCAACCATAATTCCCCATTGAAACCACGACTTTGTGCAACAACTATCTGCAACAACTACAAATGTTACTTGTTGCAGATAGTTTTTGCACAAACACATGGAGATAAAGAACGTATTAGGGTACTATCAAAACAATCAGTTTTCCGACTAATGCCAATTACCACATCAAATAGTCGTAATTTTGCATTCAAATCTTTTGTTTCCTTTCTACAATAGGACTCCCATGGATACCAAACCCGTCTATTATCGCGACTATCTTCAGCTTGATAAAATCCTAAATGCCCAAACACTCCAGAGTGAGCTTCACGGAGCGAAAGCACATGATGAAACGCTGTTTATCATCATTCACCAAGCGTATGAGTTGTGGTTCAAGCAGATTTTGACAGAGATTGAATCCATTACGGATATTTTCTCAAAGGACACAGTTCCAGAACAGCAAATCGCCGTTGCCGTAGGACGTTTGCACCGTATCAACAGGATATTTGAGCTTCTTGTGCAGCAATTCGGCATCCTCGAAACAATGACATCACTCGATTTTATGGATTTCAGGGATTTTCTCCACCCGGCAAGTGGATTTCAATCGGCACAGTTCAGAGTACTCGAAACCACACTCGGCTTGTTAGATTCAAACCGTGTAAACCCAACGTATGTAAACAATCTTGACCCGTCAGATGCACAGAAATTGACAAATGCCGCCTCGAAACCAAGTTTGTTCGAACTCGTAGAGCGATGGCTTGAGAAAATGCCATTTCAGGAAACTGAGAACTACACGTTTTGGAAGGATTACAAAAAAGTTATTCAAGCCACATTCGAGAAAGACCGCAACGACCTGCGCCATAATTCCTATATTCCCGAACCGGAGCGCAACCAAAGCATAGAGCGTATCAACAAAATGGAGGAGGGCTTCAATGCACTGTTCGACCCGAATCTCTACGCACAGATTACCGACCGCCGTATGTCCCAGCGTGCAACCCTTGCAACAATTTTCATATCCTTATATCGTGAATATCCACTCTTGCAATTACCGTTTCAATTTCTGAACTCACTTATTGAAATGGATGAGAATTTCACACTTTGGCGGTATCGTCACTCAATCATGACTTCACGCATGATTGGTGCGCGTATCGGTACAGGCGGGTCAAGCGGGTCGGATTATCTTGCCAAAACAAGTTTGAAACAACGGGTGTTTGTTGATATTAAGAATGTAAGCGGGATGTTGATCCCCCGGAGTGCAATCCCTCCTCTGCCGAATGAGATAGCAAAGGAATTGAGTTTTGTGTTTGAGTTGTAGGGGGGCTTTTACATTTAAGACATTGATTTAATTTATGGAGATATTGTCATTCTGAAGGAGTCTTCGAGTGAAGAATCTCAGTTAGTACGTGAAATTTGCTGGAGGGATGTTCTAACGGAGATTCTTCACTGACGTTCAGAATGACAGGGCTTATCAATATTGGACAGTATGTTGTTTCAAACTTAATTAGCCAAACAAAGCATTCAGACCCCATGCCCATCCCATTCCTCCGCACAACCCTCACATCCCTCCGCGAAATGGTAGCACCGAGCCACTGCGAACTATGCGGGAAATACATGGGAAGCAGAGAAGAAAGAATGAAGTACGTCTGTAATTCCTGCCTCGACAGTTTGGATGCACCGCCAACTCCAAAGGAATTATTCAAGCGCGTATCGAGAAATTTTACCAATGATGATTTGTCGTTCGCAAGTATTTTTTCGTTGGTATCGGCTGAGCATGATTCCCCTATAATGGAACTGCTATATTCAATGAAATATAGAGGAATATCTCGTATCGGCTATGAATTTGGCAAGGAAATCGGAGAGACACTTCGTCATTTGGGATTATCTGATTTTGAGATGATTATTCCTGTTCCAATTCATAAGGCACGGAAACGTGAAAGGGGATACAATCAATCGGATTATATTGCATCCGGTATCTCGCAAGTGCTTGGTATTCCATTAGTATTGGAGACGGTAATTAGGTCGAGATATACGACTTCACAAACAACACTGTCAGCCGCAGAGCGCAAGGTGAATGTTCTGGGGGCATTCGCAGCAGGGCGCAATAAGGCAATGATAAAGGGTAAGAAACTGCTTTTGGTGGATGATGTTTTTACCACAGGAACCACACTCAATTCGTGTGCAACCGCCTTACTCGAAATAGGGGCATTACGTGTGGATGTAGCAACACTTGCTGCGGCTGCCTGAGTGATAAATTGCCACTTTATTTGATTTCTCACATTTCTTATTTGGTAAATTGCTCATAACGTCGTATTTTTGCGGCTCTTACTATTGAAAATATTATTATTCCATCGTATTTATTTCAAGAAAGCAAACAATGTCTAAGAAATGCGAACTTACAGGCACTACCGTACAATATGGTAATAATGTCTCTCACGCAAACAACCGCACTCGTCGTCGCTGGTTGCCAAACCTCCAAAAAAAGCGTGTTTGGGTAGTAGAAGAGCAAAAATGGGTAACAGTTAAAGCAACTGCAAACGCTCTCCGTACTCTCGACAAAAAAGGATACACTCAAATGATGAAAGAATTGAACGCTTAATCTTTACGTTTAATTATGATGAGAAGAATTACAAAGCCCTGCATGATAGTGTGGGGTTTTTTGTTTCTTTGATAATTTAGGGTGGATGGTGTAAATTGAGTGTAAGTATGGATCAACATGAATTAATCATTCTTTACTAATTGTCATTCTGAACGTTAGTGAAGAATCTCAGTT
>JACPWH010000248.1 GCA_016197185.1 Ignavibacteriota bacterium | reverse complement strand
ATCGTTACTCTTGCTGAAACTGCAAATAACAATGACAATTATGCTGTAGCCGAAAAGCTATGTAATGAGGTATTAGCTTCAATTTCAGAAAATCCGTTATCCTCAGAAAATGAAAATCAGCTGTTGAAATGTCGTTGTTTACTTCTTATTTCCATATCATTGCGGAAAAGAGGATATAGCAAAGAAGCATTTCCGTTCGCAGTTCAATCAAATGAACTTGCAGTTATGGCAGGCAGTAAAATAGACGAAGCCAAGGCGTTGACAGCTATCGGGTATCTGCATGATGTTTTTTGTGATTACCCTAAAGCATTAGAAGTTATGGAGAAGGCATTAAGTATTCATACTGAATTAGGGAATAAAGAAGGGATTGCAACCAACTTATCAAATATCGGAGGAGTGTATTGGTGTTTCTCGGATTATCTCCGTTCATTTGAATACTTTTATAAGTCACTGGCAATTTGCGAAGAAATCGGAGATAAAGCTCGGATAGCAATTAATCTGGGAAATATCGGGAATGTATATTATAATCTTTCAAATTATCAATCCGCAATGGAATATTATGGAAAATCACTCAAAATTACACAAGAGATGGGAAATAAAGAGGGAATTTCAAGTAACCTTAATAATATCGGAAATTTGTATTGGAAACTTCAAGATTATCCTCTTGCCCTCGAATATCATCTGAAGGCTCTTGCTATTGACGAAGAAATTGGACGAAAAGAGGGTATTGCTAGCAATCTTACCAATATCGGTGGAATTTATTACTATCTCAAGAATACTCCCCTTGCATTGGAATATCATATAAAATCTCTGTCAATGTATGAAGAATTGGGAAGAAAAGACGGTGTTGCGAAAAATCTATCAAATTTAGGTACATTATATAAGGAAATTTTTGAGTACACGGCTGCATTCAAGTGTTTTTATGAGTCATTGGCACTTCATGATGAATTAGGAATGAAAGAAGGAACGGCTATGATATTCCATAATATCGGAGCACTTTATTTTGATGAAAAATATCAAGGATATGATGTTGTAAAAGCTGAGGAATTTTTTTTAAAAGCAATCTCGATTAACGAAGAACTTGGAGTAAAGCAACATTTATACGAAAATCATCAGACTCTTGCCGAGCTTTATAATCATGAAAAAAGATGGGAAGAAGCATATAAACATTTTGAAAAATTTTATGAAATAGAAAAGGAGGTTCAAAGTGATGAAGTAAAGAAAATGGCAAATAATTTTGATTTTGAACGGAAAACTGCAGAGAGTGAAAAGGCACTCGCGATTGAGCGTGCAAGAGCACAAGCAACTGATGATATACTTGCGAATATCCTCCCTTCAAACATTATGGAACGATTGATAAAAGGTGAAAAGAAAATTGCAGATACTCATCATAGTGTAAGTGTACTTTTTATTGATATAGTCGGGTTTACCCGGTTATCTTCAAAACTCAGGGCAGATGAATTGATTGACCTTTTGGACATTGTTTTTACAAGGTTCGATACTATCTGTAAAAAATATGGCTTGGAGAAAATCAAGACTATTGGCGATGCCTATATGGCAGTGTCCGGCGCACCTCTACCTTATGAAAACCATGCAGAACGAGCATTGAACGCTGCATTTGAAATGCTGGAGGATTTTGAAATTGAACAGAGTTTCTCTGTTCCGATTAATCTTGGCTTTCGAATCGGCTTGCATTCAGGCAGCGTGGTAGCAGGTATTATCGGTGAAAACAAGTATTCTTATGATTTATGGGGTGATGCAGTCAACACAGCGAGCAGGATGGAAAGTCAAGGAGAAGAAGATAAAATTCATGTGAGTGAGGATTTTTTGAAATCTCTAAAAACTTCATCAGACTCCCTCTCCCCATGGGAGAGGGCTGGGATGAGGGTCTTAGGACGGGGTGAAATGGAGATAAAAGGTAAGGGGATTATGAAGACGTATTTTATTGAGAAATGACTCAGAATTACTTCTTGTCAAATACTCTAAATCTTGAAATCAAAAAAACTACAACCAACGAAAGCAATAACCCTGAAGTATCAGCCATCCAATCCATCACCTCACTCGAACGCCCGGGTACAAAATACTGGTGAATTTCATCAGACGCTCCGAACAAGCAACCTATCAGGAAGAAAAGTAAAATGTATTTTGCTCCAAATCTCAACCGAAGTGTTCTTGCTAAAAACAATTGCAAAAACATCCCGTACACAAAAAATGCACAAGTATGAATCACTTTATCCTGAAACGAAAACCCGAAATCGGGCATATCCGGATGGGATAAACTTGATAAATAGATAATCCAAAGGGAATAGAACGCAATCGGTAGTGCGCATAAAAAACGATATATCATTTAGAGAGGGAGTATATGACGAAAACCGTCCAACAGTTTGGAAGCGGTAAGCGATTCTTTTGAATATTGTTTGGCATACCAGTCACCTGCAGAAGCATGAAGATATGCACCCAGTGCAGCCCCTTCAAACGGTTTGATTCCTTGAGATATTAATGCGGCAATAAGTCCCGTTAGTACATCGCCGCAACCTGCAGTTGCCATTCCCGAATTCCCGTGAGTATTCCAATAGGAAAAGTCACCATCAGTAATGATACTCGGAGTACCCTTCAGTAGTAAGACGCAATTATTTTTTTTTGCAAATTGAACAGCGAGATCTGCCGACTCATGCTCAACCTTTTCGCGTTCCATACCAAGTAACCGAGCAAATTCACCCGAATGCGGTGTAAGAATAAATGTATTTCGAAGGTGTATTTTGGGCTTTAGCAGCAGGGCTCGTAATCCGTCTGCGTCAAGAATAACAGGAGTTTCTACCGGTATTGAACTAAGAAGTTTATGGATAAGTTCTATTGTCTCGGGGCAACTGCCAAGACCAGGACCGATTGCAATAACTGCCGCTTTTTTGCTGCCACGCAACAGTGTATCAAAATTAGAAAGCGAGAGTGTACCGTCTGCTGTCCAGGGAAGAGCAGTAGGCATAACTTCAGCCATTACCGAAGGATGGAAGGAAGTTGAATACAGATCCACTAAGCCTGCCCCAGCACTGATTGCAGCATTTGCACAAAGTGCAGCTGCTCCCGGCATCGAAAGCGAACCTGCAATAATCATCACCCGACCAAAATCGAACTTTGAGCCGATTTTTCGACGGTAAGGAAGCATCTCACGAATATCCGATTTCTCTAATCGACCAATCGAAGAATATTCATGGATGATAGATTGGGGTGCACCTATACTTGCAGTAATGATTTCTCCGCAAACATTTAGCCCGTCATTTCGATAAAGACCTGTTTTTTCTGCAAAAAATGTGATGGTTATATCAGCACAAAAGCAATAAGGGTTCGCAATTCCTTTTGTAACATCCAATCCTGTCGGGCAATCTATTGCAATCATCAATGGTGTGAAATTTTTCTTTACAGAAAATTGATAATCACGTACTTTTTGAAGCAGAGGAAGAACAATACCGCGAAGTGTTCCCGTGCCTCCTATACCTATGAGTGCATCTACGATACAATCATAATGCCGTAAGTCGAGAAAATCAATATCTTCATTGGTTTCTATTTGAAGGAGGGGTATTTCGAGAAATTGCAAACAGGAATAGTTGGTTTTGGTCTCCAAGGACATTTTATCAGGTGAGCCGACAAATGCTGCTGCAACATTTGTAATTTCGTGGAGATGTCTGGCAATTGCAAAACCATCACCGCCATTATTACCGTTTCCGCAGAGGATTAAGATTTTGGCAGATGCAATCGGCTTATTCCCTAAGTGCTTTTCAAGTTGCTCACGGATAATATCCGAAGCGGAACGGGCAGCATTTTCCATTAATACTAACGATGGAATGCCGAATGTTTTACTTGCGGCAACATCAGTTTTATATGCTTGTTCTGCTGTTAATAAGTATTTCACTGAATTGATTTCATTTTGATTTAATCTATAATGTCAAAAGGCAGTTTACTCTTCCCCGTTAAGTAGTTTTTTAAGTTCCTCTGAAAGGCGTTCTTCTACGTCTTTAGGTATGCCGTCCGGCGTTATTGTCGTACCTTCTTTGCGAGATTTTAACTCTGTATAGACAGTATTAATTTGTGCACGAACCTGAGAAAATTCTTTAAGAAGAAACTGCTCAAAAGCCATTAAGTGCATGAGTGTTGTTTCCAATTCCTTTTGCGTAAGCCCTTCGGGAGGGGAGGCAAACACAGTTTTATTTTTAACTGTATCCACTAAAATACTGACATTCTCTTTTCGAAAATCTCTTAGATCAATATTATTAACCATCATGAGCTCTTCATCAGTTTGCAGGACATTCAGCATCTTGAGCAATTGATGAAGTTGCTCCTTGTTAATAATATATTCAATCATAGAATCGGATAAGTAATGGTTAGGAACGTATAGGAATTACACTTCATGCTGAGTATAATCTGATTATTTCGAGAGTACGAAACTACTGATTTTTGAATAAAAAGAATAAATTTTCTTAACAAATGTTCGTATTTCACAAATATTTGTGTTCTTTGGGAAACGGATAACGCTTTTTGAATCTACATTTCGTATGCCAAAGTAAAAAACCACTTGCCGGAAAAATCTGCAAATGGTTTTTTTGTTTCTTTGAACTTGTTAATAAGTATAATCACATCTAACCCTTATTCCCCAGTATAAAAAACATCTGAGATGTTTTGGCAAAACGTCCTCGAATAAAATCGAAAGCTGCAAAAAAAGCACTTAAAACACCAAACAGGGGATGATACACCACAGGACGCTCTCGCGTAATCGAAACCCATCCCAAACGCTCAAGTGCAAATAGAACACTTGTTGTCCAAAATGGCGCGCCTTGAGTGTAATTAGCTTGTATCACTTTTAAGTCCGCTTTTTCGACTAATCCTGATAGACTTTCCTTGGTAAACAATGTCCAGTGTCGTGGGCAATGGAATCCGCCCCAGTTTTTATTACGAAAGAGACGTGCATCCCAACTGTCGATATTCGGTGTTTTGATAAGGATAATTCCGGAAGGTGCAAGTAGTGTTCTTGCTTGCTCAAGCACTGCAAGCGGATTTGCTACGTGTTCGATAAGATTGAGCATCAGAATCACATCAAATTTATTATCAGAAGTAAAATCTTCAATTCTGCCGCAGAAATACTGATGCCCGTTTGCATTTGCAAGTTTTTCTGCGTCAGTATCTAAATCCACTACCTGTGTAAATGAGATTCTTTTATCTGCTTGTTTCAAAACATTCAATTCCCAACCTGCTCCACCCCCTACATCCAATGCACTTAGTGTATTACCCGGAACTTTTTTCAAAAGTGGACGAAAATATCGCTTATCAAGCCAGGTCTTAATCTTATGAACGATGGAATCTTGCGTTTGAGCAAAAGAATAATAGTTGGAAGGATAAATTTCAGCAAGACGCTCAGAAGGAACAGGATGAATGAAAAGCGAACCGCAACTGTTACACTTTAACAGGTTGAACAGTTCATTCGTTGTGCGGTATTCAAGATCAGTTGCCTGAGCCCATACTGCAGATGTACCCGCCTGACCGCAACAAAGACAAACCGGTTTTGTAAAAGAGACAGGAGTTGCCATTGTTTGTTTACTTAATTGTGAATAATCGTTTGAATGTTCGGAAATATCCTGTTTTGTGCCGCTTCAGAATTTCTGCTGCTTGTGTAGCCAAGAGGAATTTTTCCAAATCACGGAGGCGGGTATAGGAAATCTGCATTTCCCAATGATGGAGCAAATGCCTGTTGAAGCCTGCTGCCCCTAAGGTTGAAGCAATAATTCCCGAACCAAACATACGGTTTGTTTGACCATGCGATATTTTGGAATAATCGTTCGTACTTACTGCATATTCACTGCGATGTTCAAGTAATTGCCGTACAGAACCGAAGAAAGGGAAGATAATTAAGAATCCTATTGTCCATCCTATGGCAAGAGACCAATAACCGAGCAATGCCGATATAACTACAATTCCTCCATTGAGAAGCCCACCGATAACAACCTGTGTTCCAAAAGTGCTTTTTTTCTTTTCGGTTTCGGGCGACGGGCGTGATTGCAGAACTTTTTCTCGGTTCGCAAGTACTTTAATAACACGAATCCCTGTTAACGATTCAAGAATGAACCTGAAAGTAAGTGCATCGAAATATGAATGTTCCGTGTCCTCAGGAGTACCAAGGTGGCGGTGGTGCATCAGGTGAATAGGACGGTAGAGTTTTATATCCTGTCCGACAAGTGAGCCGATAAACAGATTTGCCAATCTATCATTTTTCTTCCGGTCTTTTGCAAGATTGAAGTGTGCCGCTTCATGAAAAAATAGTTGAATGTATTGGTGAATATAGCCGAATAAAAATGCACAAATAATAATAGTTAGCGGTCGCCACGACGGATAATACGTATCAATTAGAATGGCACCCACTGCGGTAAGTACCAAAGCAAGATGACCGGAGAGAATATCCCTCCAAACGACCGGATAATTTGGTGTGAGTGATTTGCGAAATTCCAGATACGGTACACCTGCTACGCTTAAAATTTGGTCACGTTTCAGGTCTTCGAGTTGCTGTAATTCACGATCCATAATATATTTCAGAATAAAAGGTTATGGTTTGTTCGGTTGAATCAGTACATCAAGAGTTTGCTGGAGCTGTTCAGCTTCCCACATTTCTTGATTGTGACTGTGGGCATATATCAAATTGCGAATCATGCGGATAATTATTGTATGGTTCGTTACTTTGTCGAGCATCGAATCATTAAAATCAAAGTTGGATTTGGAAATAAAATGTTTGCAGTCCTCTCGGCTTATAAACACTCCAAAGTTGAAAACATCAATATATACTCGCAAAATAGGATGGAAAACCAAAAAATGGAGAGGCATTCCGATCCCATCCAATTCAATTCCAACTCTTTCACCTACAAGCATATAGGCAGCAGAAAGTGAAATCGGAATGCCGATTCGTGTTTTCAATAAGCTGTGGAAGTATGAATGATCCGGCTTGTAATCGGGTGTGGCACCCCGAAATCCGCTTTGTTCAAAGAAAGAATCATTCAAGCTCATTAATAATGTGAGGTCATTCGTACTGCTGGTGCGGATGAAACTATGATGAGCATCCAAAGCAATTTCATCCAACTGAGAAGAGATTGCAGTTCCGTTTGTTTCAGGATAGCCAAATTTAGACAGTTGTATAACCGATTTCTCCAAGCTGATATCTTCTTTCAAGTTCCTTGCTGAAATTATGGTTTCCCTTAGGATAGTTAAAGCATTCTTTTGGAATTCATGGATAATTATCTCAGAGTTCCTGCGAGTATAAATACTCGGAGCATTCTCGAGTAATATTCTGAGATGGGGTACAATATTGCCGCCGTATTCAGAAAGTTTTTTTTGAACTGCCTGAGCAACCGTCTCATCAGGATCATCCAAAAGTCGGAGAAGAGCATCTAACTCCCCTACATTTTCAAAAACAATATCTGTATCGGAATTATATGGAATCATTTTTTGGTCAAGTATAGTATAATTTGTTTAGTCTGAATATAATCTGCCGTTACAGCTCGAGGATTTGAGTAAGTTGTTCCTTTAAATATTCAAACGCATCTTTCGGGGTATTGACATATTCAAATAATGCAAAATCTGTCTCATCAAGCATTCCCATCTCATGAAGATATTCAAAATTAAGAACTTTCCGCCAAAATTTCTCACCATACAGTAAAATCGGTAAGCGTTTCCCGATTTTACCTGTTTGTGTTAGTGTTAAAATATCGAACAATTCATCACAGGTTCCGAATCCGCCAGGGAATACAACCAGAGCCTTTGCCATGAATACAAACCAGAATTTCCTCATGAAAAAATAATGAAACTCAAGGTTCAAATGATCGGAAATATAGGGGTTGGGATGTTGCTCATGAGGCAATGAAATATTAAGACCAACCGAATCACCTCCGGCAAGATATGCACCGCGATTCGCTGCCTCCATAATTCCCGGTCCACCACCTGAGCAAATTGCAAACCGTTTTTCAATAGGGAGGGAATGAGACCATTCAGTTAATTTATAGGAAAGTTCAACTGCTTCATGATAATAGTTACTAAATTCGCTGTGTTTTAGAATCAAATCAATTTGCTGCTGAATTAATGGTCTGTCAGCTTCTATTGCATCGTGTAGTTCTTTGTTAAGAATATGCTTCCGCCTCTCATACTCTTCTTTTGAAAATATCCGTGCCGAACCAAAAAAAATGATAGTTTGGGTTACTTCTGCGTCATGAAATCTCCGTTCAGGCCCTAAATATTCCGCTCCTATTCGCAGCGAACGCGCCTCGGGACTTTGCAGAAAATCACTGTCAGTATATGATTTAGGTTGCCGACCACTATAATTGTCAATAGTCATAATTTGTTAACATTCTTTAATAAATTCGATTAACGGGCATCATGATACCCGCCGTCCACCGATAAAATTTGCCCTGTAATATATGGAGAGCAAGTAGCAAAAAAGTAAATTGCACTGCAGACATCATCAGGCGTTCCATGCCGTTGCATAGGAATTCGCGAAGGGGCTATCAATGAAGAGTCATTTTCTGAAGGTTCATCCGGGACAAGAATAGCACCCGGACACACGCAATTTACTGATATTCGGGGAGCTAGTTCACGGGCTAGTGCTTTAGTAAGATGAATAACTGCTGATTTTGATACATTATAAGGAATGCGATGTTTCCATACTTCCAATCCTCCAAGCGAAGCTACATTGATTATCCGTGAGTTTTCAAATGCAATTGAAGAATATATTTGAGCCGCAATAAATTCACCACCTAAATTTATTGAAAAAGTTTCGTCCCACATCTCGTGCGTAATATTCTGTAATTGAACAGGAGGGGGGAATACGCCTGCATTATTGACAAGCACATCGGGTGGTGAACTGAACTCTCTCATAGTCATTTCGAAAGCATATTCCATCTGACTTTTGGAACGGACATCAGCCTTTACCGCAATACCTCGCTGACCGAGAGTAGAATCACCTATGATGTTGATCTGCCGGACTGTTTGAAGAGCACTATCGTGAGAGGCATTATAATGAACCCCTACATTCCATCCCTTCCTGGCAAAATGCAATGCCATCGCTCGTCCTAATCTACGACCGGCACCAGTTATAAATACAACAGGCAAGCGTGAACTTCCTGTATGATGATATACATTTATTTTAGTAGGTTCATTCAAAGGTTTGTACCCCATAATTTCGAAATATTATTGCACAGGCGTTTCGATTGTCACTTGTACTGTTCGTGAATAATTACGTCCTTGTGAGGTGGTATTATCATATAAAAGTTCGGTTTTCCCCTTGGCAATAAGAGTTACTCGGTTATCGGCTATCCCGAGGAATTTCTGCACCTCCACACATCGGCGCGTAGTCAATTCTTGATTGTAACTTTGCTCGCCGGTTCTGTCGGCATATCCTGCAATTGTTACAACTGAATTTGGTTGAATCCTATGTTTTACTTCTTCGAGAATACGTTGATTTGGTTTTGTAATAGTAGCACTGTTATAATCAAATACAATAAGAGAAAATCGCTCGATCCGTTTATCGTTTTTGAGTTCCACTCTTTTTTTCTTTATAGTCAATTGTTTTACTGCGAGAGAAGTATCTTTAGTCTTTTTCACCCCGAGTACATCTGTTGCTTCCAATTGAATCCTCACAGGAGTTTCCACTAGAGGCAACGGCTGCTCCAAAATATCCCATCTCTGAATGGTTGGTTGCCCGCTACCTTTGTAGTATCTCAGCTTCTGTCCATTTTGCTGAACATTCAGATTCCAAGAAGCCACTCCTGAATCAGATAGTATCTTTGGAGTAATCTCTACGTATGGAGGATTGGCAGTCCGCACAATTTCTTTAAGGACAACAGGTTTTAGAATATCCATATCGTTAGAGCTTATTTCCACTCTTCTGTTTTCAGCTTGCCCGTCCTCATTCATATTGTTCGCCGCGTTATGAGGTAAATTCTGAGTAGCAATATTGAAACGGTCCGGAGAAATATTCCAAACTGATTCTAAGTATTTTTGAACAGATTCAGCTCGTGAGCGAGAAAGATTAGGTGTTGTTTTATCTCCCCCTAAAGTATTGTTCGTGCCGGTAAGGGTCAGAGAAGATTGAGGGTTTTTAGTCAGTCGCGAGCCGACGATATTTAGCAAGTCTTTATAAATTTCAAGTGTGTTTCGTGGTAGGTTATCTTCGGAGAAATGTGCTGTTCTGTCACTTTGCAGACGGTTTACATCAGTTTCAATAAGATTGGCATCACCGTCAATAAAGAAAATATATGGCAAAAGCGGGAAACTTTCTTCGGTTTCTGTTTCTTCGATACGGATGGTCGGCTGAGGTTGTCTATCGCCGTTTTTCTCGATTCCTACAGCCGTAAGTGAAAGTTCAAACCGTGAGTTTCTTGGGATTTCTTTGCGGTATTCTTCGCTGATTGTTGTTGTGTACCTGTCAATATTTTCTTCGTGCTTGATAGTTACATCAACAGCAGAACGAACTTTAGTAATGCTTCCTTTATCCAAGCCTATGACTGCTATTACATTCGTATCTCTATGGTAAACCGTATCATGAATAATACGAATATCAGGTGTAGGGTATATAGGGAATTTAAGTGCTGCTCCAATTTGCAATGCTCCGGCTTTCCATGTTACGCCGGATATATTAGTAAATGGAAGCTGGTAGCGTATATCCGGTTCTATGAGTGCACCTTTTCCGATTGGCAACTCGTAGCTTATCCCCATAACTCCATTCAATTGGAATGAATTCCTATCGGGTATATCACCGCTCCCTTCATTACGTATTGATTTACCTGTTCCATAAAATACCGCGTTATCGGGTGTAATCAAAGTTTCACTTTGAGAAAACGTACTTGTCATCAAATACCCGAAATTTAATCCGACCCTGCTCCTTAATCCACCCAAAAATTTAATTGCAACGGTTGGTTCGATGCTTAGTGTAGAAATTGACGATCCGAGAAAATGGTTAACCATTATCGGAGTGGTGGTATCTCGTCCGTTAACGCTGATTGGAGTATTGCCAATCCATTGTCCAACACTAAAATCCGCACCAAGAGTTGAGTATCCTAATCTCGTTTGAAGGGTTAGAAAAGGCATTAGTTCAAACTCAACTAAACCTCCCAAGGCAAAACCATTCCCGCTTGCAGATGTGAATTGCTGGCAGCAATTCGGGAAGCCGGGGAGCTCGCGGAAATCAGCAGTATGTACTGTTCTGTTATATGCTCCGTACAAACCAAGATAATAGAGAGGAATTTTCGGTTTGGTATCATTACCCTCCGATTGAGCCTTACTGCTTTGAAACTGTCCGAAAATTGCAATCAAAGCAATAAAAAAAATAGATAGTCTGAAAGTCATAGTAGAGTTAATATTCAGGCGGAAATAAATTAGTAAACATCGGTTGTTATGTTGAATGCTGCTGAGTTCTTACAGTTTTATAACCAAAATAGTCCACTGTAAAAAGGTAAG
The DNA here is from genome assembly GCA_016197185.1 of Ignavibacteriota bacterium. Classification (GTDB taxonomy): domain Bacteria; phylum Bacteroidota; class Ignavibacteria; order Kapaibacteriales; family UBA961; genus JADJXV01. The sequence goes on along the minus strand of JACPWH010000248.1, from coordinate 7,829 downwards.
CATCCGGCAACGACAAGCTTTTTTCGGCAAATACATTACGCCATATAGAACCGGCATCGAAGATCTCAATTACATGTAAAATTTGAATAAGAAAATTTTACTCAAACAATAGACTTCATTTGGTTAACAATATTGATTTGTTCTTTTTTTTTGTTAGAATATCATCACACAATACTTACCTCACAATTACCACTTGTGTAGTCTTTACTTTCGATGGGGTATGAAGAATCGCCAGATACATCCCGCTTGGAAGAGGCGTGGAATCCATCTTAATTTCTTCCCATATTCCTGCACGGTTCGTTTCGGTCACTTCCCATGCTGAGTGAAATACCTGCTGACCACTTGTATTCACTATTTCAACACTATGTTGACCGAGTTCTACCGTTGCAACTGAAAGAGATAATTCTCCTGTAGCGGGCTGAGGGCGTGCTGCTATTCCAAAAGCACGCAATGTATCCGAGATAAGCCTGTTGCCACCTCTTTCACAAATGGTTAATTTAAGGTATCCATTGTTAAGAGCGTCAATTTGTGCTGCAGTTCCTGCAGTCCATGCAAAATTTCTCCAAGTAAGCGAATCGCTTTCCACACTACCTAAAAGAGCATTTCCTATAATTTCTGCAATTATAGGTGTGGCTTTACTTATATCTGCATTATCAACATTAATTGTTACGATCCGCTTTTCGCGCAGTGTATCAATTCTTGTAGTCATCGTACCGTGATTTACTGAAAGAGGGAGGAAAATCCTTTTGTCAAATTCAAACTCTGCTGTAAATGATACTTTCGAAAGCGAAAGATTCGAGGGTGACAGCTCTGCCCTAATAGGAATTTTATAGTTGATTTTAGTCGGGTCAACAAGGGTATCAACAGGCAGGCTGATTATTGTGCGGACTGTTGGCAATCCTGTTCCGGTTACAATTACCAAACGTTCATCGGGGCATGGCTGAGAAATTGAAAAATGCATGGTATCAATCCATGTTTTCTCTGCAAGCGGTGCAAACTTTACAATCATTGTTGCATCTTCGCCGGGTGCAAGAGTAAGCGGAAATGTTCGAGGTAGTTCTAAATTCGCTGAAAAGTCTGTTCCTGTTTGGCTAAACCTAAACGTATCTATTTTTACTGTTTCTGTACTTGTATTTGTAAGGGTTAACCGTTGTGTTGCGGTTAAAAGTGATTCAATACTTCCAAATGTTATTTGGTCAGGTGCGGTAATTATAATACTCTTTCGTTCGCCGCGAAGTAAAGTGATATAATCACGGTTTACTCCGTTGACTGTTGCGTTTGCTATAACTTGCGCTGTTTTTAATCCATCTGTAGTATATGTGGGATTAAAGATAACTTCCCATTTACGTGTTTCAAGCGGTGCAAGTATTACAGGGGAAGTCATTGGAGATGAAAAACTAAATACCGCCGCATCATTTCCTTTAATAACCATCGAGTTTATTGTTAAGTCGGCTAATCCTGTATTTGAATAGGAAACACTGTCGGCTCGCATTCGGCATGATAATACATCTAAAAAATTCAATTCATTTCGAAAGCCGAGAGTTGTTTCAATGCCGGTTACTTCGATGTAACAAGTAATTGTATCCTTGCAGGGTTGATCAAAAACGAATTTTAGGGAGTCGCGCAGTATTCCGCCGGATGTGGCGGGAAATGTTATTGTGAAAGAGGCAGAACCGCCCGAAGCAGCTAATGTTGCAGCAGTTGGGTTTACTGTGGCAGCTTGTTGAGAGCTTATTATTCTAATGAGTTTTGCATCAAACGGGCTTGTGTTTGTGATTGTAATTATAGAGTCGCCATTCCCTGGAATAGGTACTGAACCTAAACTTATAAATGGAGGAATGTCCACTTGTAATGATCGCTGAATAGCACTTATCGGAATATCTATAATGGGGTTTTTGGGATCATCGGTTTCGATAGAGAGAATTGCGGTATTCAAACCGCTCACACCCATTGATGGAGTAAATTTAATAATATAGACAATACTCGCGTTAGTTTTTAGTAAAGTAGGTGGTTGTGTCAGGTTTGTAATTGTAAATGCTGCAGCATTAGTTCCTGTAATAATCGGTTTGTTTTTAATTACAAGGTCAGCTATTCCCAGACTTGTGAGTTTGATAGAATCGAGTTTTGAATCGCATTGGGCAACAATTCCCATATCAATAAAAGATGCAGACAGCATTACTTCCGATTGCACACCTTTCCCTGCAAGTAAAATTGTAGCTGAATCACGGCATCCGCCGTCCTGAAGAAGTGAAACACCAATCAAAGTAGCAGTATCATCTCCCATTCCTGTTGGAGAATATTCACATGAAATTGTTACCTCAGTTCCCGGAAGAATAATCGCTGGAAGTTGAGGTTTAACAGAAATTATTTTAAATGGAGCAGGAAGCGGAGGGAAGTCTTGCAATGATGCCGGTGCACTGCCATTGTTCTTGAGAACAATGGTTACTTGTTTTTTATCACCTACTTTTACTGCCGAAAATTGTCCTGTTCCTACGAAATCAAGTTGTGTTTCGATACCTTCGGCTTTTAGGATAAGGGTTCGAGTGTAATTGCATTCTTTAAGAGTTGCTACCAGTTTGGTTTCAATTGGCATACGTGATCTAGCTTTGAATCTGACCTTTATTGGTTCTGAATACCCGGGTTGAATAGTATTGGTTGCAATCGAATATGAGAAGTTTGATTGGTCAAATAGGTTAATATCACTTACTGAAATTGGCAATGAAGATCTGTTTAATAAGAATAGAGTAGCTTCGTTCTCGCGATCAGGCGAGACGCATATTTTACCGAAATCGTATTCATCAATCACTTTACTTCTGGACGGATCTTCGAAAACAAGAGCAATTGTGTCACGATTGCCCCTATAACTTATTTTCCAAGGATTTTTCCCAACCTCAGGGTCATTATTAACCAAATAGAGTGTATCTGTTAAAAACGAACCTCCTATTGGTGGTTTTGTGTATTGAACTATGAATTTTTCAGGTGAACCTTTCAAGATAGAAACGGGAAAGGATGAAGGTTTTATTAGTGTAAATCCCTGATTGTTCTTAATAAAATTTGCACTACTAATAATAAGCGGATTAACACCTTCATTCAAAACATTTACAGTATCGTAATAGATATCGTCAGGGCAAACAAGTGTGTTTAACGATCGGTCTCTACTATTGCTATTGATTATCGGTTCATTACCAAGACGAAGAATATTAGCTGCCGCCTGAGACATCACTAAAATCGGCTCAGCAGTATATGATGATACATCTGGATTCATAACACGTTGCATTGCTACAAGATAATATCGCATTTGGGGATATGAAGCCGTATTGGTAAGATCTATAACCTTAGTGTATTTGCCGCCTGTTGTGCCAATAACGCTGTCAATAATTATCCATTGACCAAACTCAGGTCTTAAAAAGATAAGAAAGGGCTGTCCGTTCGAACTGATGGTGATAGAGGCAAGCCGTTTGATAATTGTAGTTATATCTGTAGTAGGACCCTGGTATTTAGACCCTGCAAATGATGCCAAAATAGGAGGCTGTATATCCATTAGTGCATCGTATCGGAAGCGTCCGGCTCCTCCTGAAGGATTTTTATTTCCGCCCGACACATTAATATTGGTACAGTTTGTAATATCGTATTTGCTCATCAGAATAACAGACCCGCCTGAACCCGAACCACCGTTATTGGCATTATCTCCATTTCCTCCTGATGCTCCAACGGAATGACATTGAATACTGGAAATACTATATGCGTAAAGGGAAATAGCGCCCCCGCCTCCCCCGCCTTCACCACCACAACTTGTAGGCTGGAGTATACTGGCTTTTGGATTGCCGCTGGCACCGCCAGATCCCCCTGCAAACGGAACGAGACAACTATTGCCGACAATATTGCCTCCGGTCGCACTTGATGACGTGCTGTGTCTCCCTTGAGTATAGAATCCCCCTCCACCGCCCGATTCATTGTTCTCTCGTCCGCTACCTCCTCCAAATCCTCCTACTGTAGGGCAATTGGTGCCGGTAGCACATCCAACACCTGATGTTCCGAATGGATGCCCGCTACCTCCTCCAGCTGATTCATAACTGGGAGAGGTACCACCTGCCATTCCATTCAAACTCACACCATTTGCATCACTCCCTGAAGAAGATATTGTAGCAGGCATATAAGCATCACCTAATCCTGAAGAGTTTCTTCCACCCCTGCCTCCTCCTGAGTAGCCATTTCCGCCATTCATATTCGTTAATTTAAAATCGCAAAATTGTCCACCACCTCCCCCACCACCGGGTCCTCCATTCTGATTGGTAGCATCTGCCGATATTATAGTGTTACTTGTACCCGTAATTTTCCCTTTTGTAAGAACAATGAAGGGCAGGTATCCCTGATTGCCCGGTGTCCACGGGTCGCAATCGGCAGTTGAAACTGTATAAGTTCTATCTCCGAGAATCATTCTGTCCACGAGCATGGCACCCCGTCGTGAGCGAATTCCTAATGTCCCTTCGCCTAAAATAGTCTCGGAACTTGCACTTTTATCACCAAAAGAGTATGGTTTTACAATATAGAAAGTATCAACATTAGAATATTGACCGCTCGCAAACACACGAATTGGTATCCTATACTCCTTATCCAATAATTTCCAATCTTCTGTTTTAGGTTCGATTACAGGGATACGCACGAATATTTGTGATGAAATCAGCCGTCCACCCCAACTGACTACAATTGGTCCTATGACTATTTTATTTGTATCGAGTGGATTAACGCATTCAACACGTACTTTTTCAGTAGGATTATTAAGATAAAGCCCGTCCGCTCCAAACGAGCCGTTCGCATTGTTTGGAGCAATAATCTCTATATATGTATTCATGTTAGGCGTACCTATATCAGGAATGATATAGGAAATTACGGGCTGTGCTGCCATGCTAATTGTGGTCATTAGGAAAGCAGCAAAAAGAAGGGTATGGTTCATACTGATTGCTCCGGTGGATTTTACAAAAGGCAAATCTACGACTATTAGCATGTATTATCCAAAGTATTTATTGCATGGATTTTACTCGTTCAATTTGAGTACATATATATGAATAATTATCGGTGAATGAAATTGAATATTGATTCTTATAATTGTAACAGGAAAAGCATTCCAATTTCAGAAACACACCGGAAATAAATTAAATAATATTCTTTAATAATGTCTGATTAGGGTAGTTTGAAGTATATGTTTACGCTCCGATTTTTTTTCATCAATAATTAGCAGTAATTTTGAAAAAATCATAAGTGAAGAAATACAATTGCATTTGGCACGTCAAACTCCACTTAGAATACAATGAATCATCAAATTACACACACATTCGTTTAATAGCTATAGTTGAATTATGATAAATCTCTTGAAAAAAATGTTCGGTACAAAGCACGATAAAGACGTAAAATTGCTCCGTCCGATAGTAGATGAAATTAATACCGAATTTGAAAAATTATCCGGTCTTTCCGATGACGAGCTTCGTGCTAAAACTGATGAATTTAAGCAGTTTATTATAGATCAAATTGCACCCCTTACTCAAGAAGAAGCTAATCTCAGAGAAAGACTGCTTACGGAAGTATTGACTCACGAAGATCATGAGGAAATCTATGCCCGCCTTGCCCAAATTGAAAAAGACGAATACACTGCAATATCGGAAGCAACAGACGAGTTACTTCCACAGGCATTCGCGGTTGTAAAAGAAGTATGCCGTCGCCTGACCGAACGTAAGCACACGTATGAAGTTGTTGACCAATCGCTTACATGGGCTATGGTGCCGTATGATGTACAGCTTATCGGCGGAATTGTAATTCATCAAGGGAAAATTTCGGAAATGGCAACGGGGGAAGGTAAAACACTTGTAGCTGTTGCCCCTATGTACCTTAATGCGCTTACCGGACGCGGGGTTCACCTGGTAACTGTGAATGATTACCTTGCAAGGCGTGACTGCGAATGGATGAAACCTGTATTCGATTTCCTCGGAATCCGCGTAGGGGCGATTCAATCTCAGCAAACTCCTGCAGAACGCAAAGAACTGTACTCGATGGATATTACATACGGTACAAATAATGAGTTCGGCTTCGATTATTTACGTGATAACATGGTGACGGATGTTGAGGAAATGGTGCAACGTCCACATTTTTTTGCAATTGTAGATGAAGTGGATTCTGTATTGATCGACGAAGCAAGAACACCGTTGATTATTTCGGGAGCAGTGGGGCATACAGCCGACCAACGTTTCGACCAGATGAATCCCCGTGTAAGAAGAATAGTAGAGGCACAGTCCAAGTTGACCAATGCTATCATCTCAGATGCAGAAAAACTCTTAAAATCAGATAAAAAAGAAGACAGGAGTGCAGCCGGTGTTGCAATCCTCAGAACATTCAGAGGTACACCAAAGCAAAAACGCTTGGCTAAAATCCTCCAAGAACCGGAATATCAAAAATTGATGCGTGAAACGGAATTGGAATATCTTCGCGATCAAGGTACAAAAATGTCGGAAATCGACGAGGAATTATATTATACAATCGACGAGCGTAATCACCAGATTGATATTACCGAAAAAGGTCGTGAATTGCTTGCAGGTATAGGCGGTGATACAGAAATGTTTGTTATCCCGGATATTGCAGCTGAACTTAGCGTTATCGAAGGTGATAAGAATTTTGCGACAGATGAAGAACGTCAAAACCAAAAAGACGAAGCAATGCGGCTCTATTCAGAGCGTAGTGATACTATTCATACAATCTCTCAGATTCTTCGTGCATATTCACTCTATGAGCGTGATGTAGAGTATGTAGTTGATGACGGTAAAATTAAGATTGTGGATGAATTTACCGGACGTATTTTGGAGGGTCGCCGTTATTCCGACGGGTTGCATCAGGCTATCGAAACGAAAGAAGGCGTTACTGTTGAAAAAGATACTCAAACACTTGCAACCGTAACATTGCAAAACTACTTCCGTTTGTATAAAAAATTAGCGGGAATGACCGGAACTGCTGAAACTGAAGCGGCGGAATTTGAAAAGATATATAATCTTGATGTTGTGGTGATTCCTACGAATAAGAACATAATTCGTAAGGATATGGATGATTATATCTACCGAACAAAACGTGAAAAATATAATGCAGTTGTTATAGAAGTTCAAAAACTCGTTACCGAAGGACGCTCTGTACTTGTAGGAACAACTAATGTGGAAGTTTCCGAAATATTAAGCAAGATGCTCCGCCGTGCAAATGTTTCCCATAATGTTTTGAATGCAAAACAGCATCAGCGTGAAGCTGAAATCATTTCGCTTGCCGGCAAAAAAGGAACGGTGACAATTGCAACCAATATGGCAGGTCGTGGTACTGACATTAAACTGGATACAGATGTACGAGGAGCCGGAGGTTTGGCAATTGTGGGAACCGAACGCCATGAAGCACGTCGTATCGACCGCCAATTACGCGGACGTGCAGGACGGCAGGGCGACCCCGGGTCTTCACAGTTCTTTATTTCTTTGGAAGATGATTTGATGCGTCTATTCGGTGGTGCAAGAATTTCAGGAGTCATGCAAAAGCTGAAAGTTCCTGATGGTGAACCGATTCAGGCAGGGCTTATTACGAAGTCTGTAGAAAATGCACAAAAGAAAGTGGAAGAAAATAACTTTGGTATCCGTAAGAGATTGCTCGAATATGATAATGTGATGAACCAACAACGCGAAGCAATCTATACCCTTCGCCGTCAGGTGCTAAAAGGCGAGCGTATGAAGGGCGAACTGTTCAGTTATGTTGAGAATCTTGCATACGAATGGTTTGAAAATTACCATGACGAAGGAAATCTTGAAGCACTT
>JACPWH010000247.1 GCA_016197185.1 Ignavibacteriota bacterium | reverse complement strand
ATGCGAATTTCAAAAGTCTTCTCGCCTAATTGTTTGCGTCTTGCTTCAATAAAATCTCTTATTTCAAGTGCTGCATTTACAACATTTTCAGCATGTCTGTTATTTCCTATTGGTAAACCGGATACTGCAAGATACGCATCACCTATTGTCTTGATTTTTTCAATACCGTATTTGTTCATTATTTCATCAAACACCCTAAAACAACTGTGTAGTTCATCTACAAGCTCTTGCGGAGTAAGTTCTTCGCTGACAGTAGTAAACGATTTAAAATCTGTAAAAAGTACAGTCACATTATCAAACTGTTTAGCATCCGCACTACCTTTTAGTTTTAATTCCTCGGCAACTTCTGCAGGAAGGATATTAAGAAGTAATTCATCACTTTGCTTCTTGCCTTTCTTTATCTTATTTCTCTGGTTAAATACAATTACAGCAAAAAGCAGAACGATTGCAAAACCGCCGAACAAACTGTTTCGATATAGTTTTTGCTGTTTTACCTCTGCTTCTTTTTTTGTAATTCGGCATTGTGTTTTTCAAAATCAATTTTATGTTGCACACCCGAAAGAAAAACTATATTTCTTTCTTTTTCTAACGCCTCTTTTGCATTGTTTGTTGAGTCAGAATACGCATACGCTAAAGAGATATTCCCGTTTGCAGCATAAGCCTTTGCTACATTCGGATATATTCTTGAAACAATTGCATATCTCCTATACATATTTTTCTTTTTTACAATATCCAACGCCTCTAATTGCAATTCCAAATCTCTTTCATATTCATTTTTCATTAACAAAAGAGAACCCAATGAACTGAGTGAAGTTGCAAGATCATCCATTACTTTAAATTTTCTGCTGCTTATAATATTTTTTTCAATAAGCGGTATTGCTTCATCAAATTCACCTTGCTTAATTTTAATTGCCCCAAGATTGCCGTTTATTATTCCTATCCAAACTTCATCATTTTTAATAACTGCATAGTGTAACGCTTTTTGATAATAGTACGACGATGAGTCATTTTCTTCGAGAAAATTATAACACAAAGCCAGAGTATTTAATTTTGAAATGACATTATCAATTTTTTCATAAGGAATATTTTTCAGTACTTCGATGAAATATTTTTTTGCAGTCTTAAAATCCCTGAAATGATAATATTTCCCGCCAAGTGTGTAAATATATTCAACTTTATGTGGGAATTCGTCAATTGAAAACTGTGAATAATACTCATAAGCATAAATATAGTTTTCTAAAGCGGATGCAAAGTTTTTTGTTCTCCAATAATAATCGGCAATTAATTCAAGTCCCTCAGCCTTTATATAATTAAAATTGTTTTCTTCTGCCTCTTTGATAAATTTCAGTACGTTTTTTTCATAACCCTCATCGGTTGTTTCTTTTTCGTAATCCAATTTATACCTGTATAGTTTAAATAAAAATTGCAGCTGAGTATCATTTTTATTGCCCGCCCATTTTTCTAACTCTTGACTTTGGGCAGGAGAAACAGTGTGCTCTTTACCAAAGAAATTATTATATATTGTATCCAAAGCCAAACATTGTACGTTGAATTGCTTATTCAGAATACTTGACGGATACTCCATTGCCGACAAATTATTACTAAGAACTAATAAAATGATATAAATAATAGCTTTATATTTCATTGTATTTTTTCAAATGATTGTTTTTAGTGTGAGTCGATTTTATATAAAGACTATTGGGAGCATACCATCATTACATTTTTTTTCATCTATGCTAAGGTATCAGTTGGTTAAAAGGATATATAGGTATATTCCTCACAACCCAAAAAACCAACGTGAAGCCCACCAGAATTTTGACCCATAGAGGGGGGAGCATAATTTCCGGTATTTTTTTCCCCAGAAGATGTACTGACAAATAACTGAGGAAACGGTGAAGAATATACGGAACAGTAATTGTCATTAATATGTTTGCATGGAGAGCACCGATAATATCCCCATGCAACAGGCGGTGAAAGCCTCGAGTGGTTCCGCATCCCGGGCAATACAACCCGGTTGCCCAGAAGAAGGGACATCTGGGAACAAAGTGCATAGTTTTGGAATTATACAGAAATAAAAAAACAGCAAAAAGCAGTACTCCACCAAGAAGCAACCACGCTTTTTGCCGCTCTGTAAATCGCGCAAGGATTTTCATAATATTCTATTGAGCTTGACCTGATAATGCACTAAAGAATGCAAACCCGTAAATTGCAATCACTATTCCAAGAATCAACATATATCCAACACCTGCTCCAAAGCTAATCCAGCACCAAAGTTTCGCTTTTCTAGAGGATTCTCTTGCTCCGTCAAAATCACCGACGGCAAGTTTTGTATTCACTTGCGAAGAAAATATAATTGCTGCAATTCCTGTAGGCATACAGCAAAATATCGTTACTAAAATAGACTGAACTAAATAATTCGGGACATTTTGTTCAAAAGAATCCATAAACATACCTTTGTTACTTAAAAAATTTGAATTTGCGATTGCTATTTATGGAATTTTTTTGAGGTATTCAAACAAAAAATAGGTAAATGGTAAACAATTCGGTTTTCATTTCAAATATTAGGTTTTGTTCTTCGTAGGCTTGCAAAATTCTCGTAAATTGCAGTGTAAAATCAACGGTATTTTTTGTAGATATTTAGACTCATACAAACTATTTTGACTAAACTGAGTTTACTCTCATTTCATTTGCCATTGATTTTCCGGCACGTATCATTATCTGTGTGTTTACTGTAAGTATATTAAAATTAACGAACCATGCGAATATTAGTAACGAATGATGACGGTATAGACTCACCCGGAATTTACGCACTTGCCCACGCTCTTCGGAAAATTGGTGAGGTTATCGTAGTTGCACCCGACCGGCAGCAAAGTGCTGTAGGACACGCACTTACTGTCAGCAGCCCTCTTCGTGCTACTCCGTTTCATCGTGACGGCGCAATGTTCGGCTATGCAATTGACGGCACACCTACAGATTGTGTGAAAATGGCAATTTCCACTCTCCTACCCGAAAAACCGGATATTATCGTTTCCGGTATAAATCATGGTACAAATACTTCAATTAACGTATTATATTCCGGTACTGTATCCGCAGCAACCGAAGGGATGATGATGGGAATTCGCTCTATGGCGGTTTCACTTACTTCATTCGACCATGCAGCAGATATGAGCATTGCAGCAGAATATGCGTGCGCTGTCGCTAAACAGCTGCCAACTCTCGAACTGCCGAGTGATACAATTTTGAATGTGAATGTACCGACTGTTCCTCGAGATGTTATTAAAGGTATCAAAATTACCAGGCTCAGTAAGTCTATGTGGAATGATCATTATGAACGGCGCATTGACCCAATGGGACACGATTATTTCTGGATTAACGGTCAATATATCACACTCGACGATGACATTACCGATTCTGACGATATGGCACTGAAGGACAATTACGTTTCTATTACCCCGATTCATTATGATTTGACCAATCGTGCAGTTATGAAACGTATTACATTATTAGAGGAAATTATACTTTGAGAATTTGTTACGGATTTATTTTATGCTGAAACTTGATATTCATGCCCATATCTTGCCTGAACGATGGGATCGTTTGAAAGAAAAATATGGCTATGGAGGATTTATAGAATTAGACCATTATACCACCGGACGTGCAAAAATGATGCGCGATGACGGTGTGTTTTTCCGCGAAATTGAAGAGAACTGCTGGAATCCACTTCTTATCCTTGACGATATGGACAAAAACGGGGTGGATGTAATGACACTTTGCACTGTACCGGTTCTTTTTAATTATTGGGCTGAAGCAGAGCATGGTATGGATTGGTCTCAGTTTCTTAACAATCATCTTGCAGACGTTCAACGAGCTTTTCCCAAACGATTTATAGCACTCGGAACCGTTCCAATGCAAAATGTGGATTTGGCTATTTCAGAGATGACACGGTGCGTTCGAGAATTGAGAATGCCCGGGTTGGAAATCGGTTCGAATATTCTTGGTAAGAATTTAGACGACCAATCATTTTTCCCTTTTTACGAAGCAGCAGAGGAACTCGGAGCGTGTTTGCTGATTCACCCGTGGGAAATGGCAGGTGCTGACCGCATGAAGAGGTATTTTATGGAATGGCTGGTTGGTATGCCTGCCGAGACAACACTCGCATTGTGTTCAATGCTATTCGGAGGAGTATTCGATCGTTTCCCAAATTTAAAGGTTCTCTTCTCTCATGCTTCGGGCGCATTTCCCTTTACACTCGGACGCATTGCTCATGGCTATAATGTACGTCCTGATTTATGTAATGTTAATAACGTAGCGAACCCCCGTGAGTATATCGGTAAATTTTGGGTGGATGGAATAACCCATGACAATGATGCTTTCAGATACCTTCTCAATCTTATTGGTCCGGACAAAATATGTTATGGGACAGACTATCCTTTTCCCCTTGGTGATTTGGAACACGGAAAGTTTCTGGACGGGATGAGTGACATCTCTACAAGTGACAAGCAAAAGATTCTGAGCGGCTCTGCGCTCGAATTTCTGGGGCTAAAGGCAGACCAATTTGTCAGATAATTATCATCTTTTGTAAATTCTCCTTTGGCGAAACAGAAAATCGTCGTATTTTTGCGCCGCTTCATAATTGATGGAGGGCTCGCATAATGGTATTGCAGCAGTCTTGAAAACTGCCGACCGCAAGGTCATAAGAGTTCGAATCCCTTGCCCTCCGCTCGTTTTAGTGTGTGTAACATATTTTAGATGAATGCGTTGTTACTTTAATACACTTTATTTCATTTTTTTGGAGTTTATCCAATGAAGACATTTTCTAAACTTGCTATGCTTTGCTGCATAGTCGCCACAATGATATTTGTTTCGTGCAGTGATGATCCTGCAAGCACTCCAACCGATAAAAATTATTATCCGCTTACAGTAGGGAACACTTGGACGTATGACGGTATAGAAACTGAAGATAAAAGTGGAACAACTACTGATATTGACACATCTGCTTATCAATTAACAACGAAAGTTGATGCTTCATTAACCTATCAAGGCAAAAGTTCGTATAGTTTGATTGACTCAAGCTCCAAAGGAGATGGGAAGAAAGATACTACATACGTTTCAAAGTCCGGTTCTCAGATTTACACTTATATTGAGATACTGCCAACAGAAGCATTAGCATCGTTTGGTATCAATCTTGATTTAGGTTCTCGATGGGTACTCACATCTGATTATAATCAAGCATCATGGGTGATTTTAGCAGATACAACAATTAAAGGAATACAATTTGATTTGAATGGTACACCATTAACTGTTGATGTTTCATTAAAAGCGGATGGTGCCAGAAAAGAAATTTCTACAATGATGGTAGGTGATAAGTCTGTTCAGGTACAGAAATTTACAACAACATATTCCATTGTTCTAAAGACTTCCGGTCTTGAAGTACCTTTTTCTATATTCATAGATACTTACGTTTCTGAAAACATTGGAATAGTAAAAAGTGAATTGTTGCCGTTTACTATTACCTTTCCATTCCCATTATCAGTACAATTCCCTCCGATTAAGAATAATGGGAACCGCGAAACTCTTAAATCTTATACAGTTGTAAAGTAGGATTAAGCAAAACAACGAAAATGAAAAGGCGACTCTTTTGCAAGGGTCGCCTTTCTTATTTTAGAAAAGCTCGAGTTTACCTTACAATCAGCATCGGCTTCATTTCTTGAAACACACCCGATTGTAATCTGCAATAATAATTCCCGCTCGTAAGTGATGATGCATCAAATGTGACTTCATGCTCACCCTGTGGTAAGCTGCGGTCAACCAATGTTGCTATATCACGTCCGGTATTGTCGAATATCTTGATTTGCAGATGTGAACCTCCCGAGCGGAAACGAATAGTCGTTGAACCGCCGAAAGGATTGGGAGAATTCCCTAAAAGTGCTACCCCTGTCGGGTTGCCCAGCTCATCAACTCCTGTAGTCCCTTTGATAATCGGAAGCATTTGAAAATCTTTGAAGAGTGCCTTTTTAAGTGATGTTTCCGAAGCACAGAACCAATCTTTAAGAATGGATGCATACACAGACCGGAAATCATATTGCATCGGGATATTATCCTCCGAGGTAGGTTTTGCAGGAATAATTGGATTTGACCCGAGAATACCGGGTTGCACATTTGTTCCAAAGACAAACATCGGAGCAGCGGCACCGTGATCTGTTCCGCCTGAATCATTGGATTTGATTCGTCGCCCGAATTCTGAAAAGGTCATTCCCATCACTCTGTCCTGAATACCAAGTAATTTCAAATCGTCTTGAAATGCCGTAATCCCAACCGAAAGCTGATTGAGAAGCGAGCCATGCGAAAGTATTCCTACACTTGCATCACCGTTTACTTGCCTTGCATGAGTATCGAAGCCACCTAAATTTACAAGATATATTCTTGTTTTCAAGCCACCTGCTATAAGTTGAGCAACGATTTTGAGTTGGTCTGCAAGTAAATTTGTCTTGGCAGTTGGATACAACGTTGATTTATTTGTTGCTTTTGCTGCAGCATTTTTAACAGGATCGGCAAATTTCTCGATTTGCTGACCTACTTTGCGGATGAAAGCAAGTTCTTGTCCTGCACGCTGACTTATAGAAGAATCCGTCTTATCATTCACAATATTGTAGAATGTGTTCGGGTCGGTAAACGCCATTCCCATATTTGCAGTCGGTCCTTCGAGCCCTGTTGAGACAATTGAACCTATTTGGATAGCAAGCGGATCCGGCATTGAAGCATTCGGAT
>JACPWH010000023.1 GCA_016197185.1 Ignavibacteriota bacterium | reverse complement strand
TGTTTTTACCAAAAATTTAATCAATTGACATATACCAAAAATTGGTATATTATCAAAATATTAATATTATTTAAATTCTGAAATTTAGTTTTGCTGAGGCAAGAACCCCACTGCGATACATATTATCGGTAGAATCGCTCCGTATTGCCTATTACCTGATTTTGGTCGGTGCAGCCCTATTTATATTCTTTCGTGCTAAACGGAATCAAAGAATCATACCGGTTATCCCGCCCGTCAGGAATACTACATTGGATTTTGTGCAAACCGTCGGGCGGATGTATTATGAGCAAAATAATCATGCAAATCTTGCTGATAAGAAAATTCAATATTTTCTGGAACATATCCGCACTGTTTATTTTGTAAAAACGAATGAATTCACAGAAGAATTTCTGAATATGGTTGCAGGGAAATCAGGTGTAGATATTGTGAATGTTCGAAGTTTGTTTTTGGCAATTGAGAATACCGGTAATAAAGAGGTAATTTCCGAAGACGAGCTTGTGGTTTTGCATAGACAGATAGCATCGTTGTATGAGGAATCGTCAACGGAGAGAACGCTTATTGGTGATGGAGTGATTGAGGATTGATATAGTAAAGCCGCTTTCTTTCGAGAGCGGCTTTTTTTAGATTATATACAAGTGAATGCATGGATGACAGAAAGCTATGAATCTCTTAAAGCTCCAGAGGAGCGAAATAGTAATAGAAACCTTAGCTCCCCTCCCATTTCTTAAAGCTCCGTAGGAGCGACATAGGAATATATCACTCCTACGGAGCTTTAACGTTTTTTGCGGTTTGCATTGCTATTGAGATTTATCCCCTCTGGGGAAATGGAATTAGTTAGTCCCGAAACTATGGTATATAGTTTTGGGACTAACTTTTGGGACTAACGATTCTTTAAAGCTCCCATAGGAGCGCAATAGTAATAGTAAGATGCACAGGATATGACAAAACTCCGTTAGGAGTGACATAGGAATATATCACTCCTAATGGAGCTTTGTCGTTTTTGGGTTTGTATTGCTATTATGATTTATCCCCTAACGGGGAAATGGAAGATTGGTTCTCTCTCATATCTTCTCAGCCACCCGCAATTTCGCACTACGCGAACGTGGATTGCCGTGAATTTCCTCATCGGAAGGCGGTAATGGTTTCGAGGTCAATATCTTGAGTTCTGGTGGAGTATCTTGG
This sequence comes from Ignavibacteriota bacterium, assembly GCA_016197185.1. Lineage (GTDB taxonomy): Bacteria > Bacteroidota > Ignavibacteria > Kapaibacteriales > UBA961 > JADJXV01. The sequence goes on along the minus strand of JACPWH010000023.1, from coordinate 19,842 downwards.
TTTTTATCGGCTAACTCCCTGAATACATTCTTCACTATACGGTCTTCGAGCGAATGGTAGGAAATAACGGCGATTCTTCCGTGAGGAGCAAGAACGGGAATAATCCCTCGAAGTGTTTTTTCCAAAACACCGAGTTCATCATTTACTGCTATACGGATTGCTTGAAATACACGGGCTATGGATTTGGAAACGATATGAGGCGGTACAACTTCTTCGATGACAGAGCGTAAGTCGAAAGTGGAACGGAGAGGGGCAGCGCGGCGACGTTGAACGATCCGCCGCGCAATAACCCTTGCGAAAGGCTCTTCACCATACTTTTTGAGAATGGATTCGATTTCCCTTTCGTCCGCACCATCCAGGAGGTCTTCTGCCGTATTCCCGTGTGAACCGAAACTCATCGTCAGGCGGGAGTTCACACGATGGCTTATTCCCCGCGAACCTGAGTCTAACTGTCGCGAAGAAACGCCTAAATCCAACAAAAGCCCGAGTACCTTCCCCCGAAGTTCCCCTATGCTGCATGCCCGAATGAAATTGTCGTTGTAAAGAACAAGTCTGCTGTTGCTTTTGTCTAATTCTGCTGCGAATTTTTTGGTGCAATGTTCAATTGCCTGTTCGTCAGCATCAAAAGCTATAATTTTTCCGTTTGAAGAAAGTCGTGCTAAGATTTCCGCCGTATGTCCGCCTCCCCCGAGTGTCCCGTCGATATATATTCCGTCAGGGTCGGTAATGAGCCAAGTACATACTTCTTCAAGCATTACAGGAATATGATAGTCATATTCCGGTGTTACTCTGCTAGCTCTGCTTTCTTCTCTTTCTTTTTTGTCATAGCGTCTTTTCATTATCTGTGGCGTTATTTGCGATTTTTATTTTCTCATCACTTGTGCCGCCACATTTTCGTAGGATTCATCATGATTTGAGAGATACTTCTCAAATTCTTCGGGATTCCAAAATTCGATGTGATCCATCATTCCTACTATAACTACTTTTCCGTCTATACCCGAAAAATCAAGATATTTTTTAGAAAGGGAAATGCGTTGGTTGCCGTCAATTTCCACTTCTTCGCTCCATGCTAAAATCATACGCAGGAAGTATCTGTTCTTTTCGTCGTATTGATTGAGTGTGGAATATTGCTCTTCGTATTTTTTCCATTCATTCAGAGGGTATGCCACTACGCATTTATCTGCTCCGCGTGTAATAATAAATGTATCGTTTGCCTCCGGTGAAATTGCTTTACGCATCTTCGCAGGAATACTAACCCTACCTTTATTATCGATGGAAAAAACTTCCTGACCTTTGAAGAACGACATTATATTTTCTTTTTATCATTATACGGTAAATTTTATTGATTAGCTCTGCCATTTTCACCCACTTTTCTTTAAAATCTACCTCAATCACCCACTTTTACCCACTTTTATAATGCGAAACAACCAAAATCTTACATAAAAAGCAAGGATTATTATTAAAAAAAAATTTTAAAAATTTAGGCACTTGAATTTTGAGATTTTCTAAGAAATTTTTGTAATCGGTCTTTTTTATATGAAGCAGTTTTTGGAATGGTGAAATCGAAAGGAAAGGATGGAAAATATTTTCAGTGTGAGTATCAAAAACTGAAATATGAGTGTAAAGTCAATTTTTAAAAATTTATCCTATAGTGTTCTAAGAGTTGGTAATTAAATGAAAAAATACTCTATTCATTTACAGCATGTCATACTGAACTTGATTCAGTATCTCCGCAAGTATGACGAAATGGCACTTTGGAATTAGCACTACCTAACAGCAACGGAGATCCTGAATCAAGTTCAGGATGACATGACAAGATATATAGTTACCAATTAAACAGACTTCTTGAATGTCTTTGAATCATTCTTCAGTCGTTTTGGCTTACTTTCTTGAGATCAGAATGGCATTCATGTATATTTTTCTCTATTGCTTTTCACCCAGTTTCTCTGCCAGCCTTAAAACAGCATCTACATAATCCTTACTATTGTTATAATGAAAAACAGCTTTTTCTTGTGCCGCACGAGTATTTCCCCAACCATTTATCTTCAAATAATTGGCGACGCTGTGAATTGCGTCGGGAATCTCAAAAAGATTCTTGATCCCGTCACCATTACCATCGGCAGACCAGCGGATGTAACTCGATGGTAAAAACTGTGACATCCCGAATGCACCGGCGGAAGAACCGTACAATTCAAACGGAGATAACGGAGAAATCCTTCTGAGGGTATCTAAGGCAAGTAATTCACCGATTGCCCATAGTGATTTTTTCTTGGCTCGCAGCTCAATCTTCGTTTCTAATTCACGTACCTGTATGGAATCTGAGGGGGTGTACTCCAGATACATTGCTTCTTTGTTCCTTGCGATGTTTTCGGGTGTGGCTGCAAGAGCAACACTAAAAAAGATTGACGGGATATAATTCTTACCTAAGTATGTACCAAATTTCGTTTCTATCCAGAGAATGGCTGTGATAGCCTCTTTAGGAACATCGTACTTCTGTTCGGCTTCTTGTAGAATAGCACGGTTCTTTTCTAGAAATTCCTGGGCTTTCTTAACGGATAGCTTGTTGTAATGCGAAGAGTAATCAGGTTTTTTTCGCGTACCTGTTACGTTTATTTTAATTAGATTTTGTTCAAAGTTCAAACGGTCATCATTGAGCAATTGCATTAAAAACATAGTATCCATGCCACGCCTCAGAAGAGTATCGGCTATGGAAGAAAATTCGGTGTGCCTGTAAGGCAACGGATTTACAGGTGTCTCAAGTTCACCGGTGGATGTTTCTCCGGGTTTTGTAAGGTTTACAGAAGGTGTGGAGGAGCAAGCGGAAAAGAATATGAATCCTGCAATTACAAGAGCAGAATTCAGAAGCAAGGTAAAAATTGTGGAATATGGCAACTGTTTGTTCTTCATAGTTTATATTATGTTGCCAAGAGACAGAAAGACAAACATATTATGAAAATTCATAATGAATGCTTGCCACGCGGAACTTACCATAGGAAAAATCCTGCTCCTGTAAATTCCATACAAATTCAACTTCTGTCGGAATGACAATATTCTGAAATTGATTGTAATTTCTACAATACAATGTAAATTGTTCTTTTTCGAAGGAACCTTTGAAATCCCTGAATTTATCTTGAGTTACAATATTTGCAATCTGACCTTCGTCAGTAAATGTAAATAAAGCAGAGGCACTTACACCCTTGAAGTTAATCTCGGCTTTGGCGGAGAGATCACTTACAGCAGACCAATGTATATGACGATCGGGAAGCAAAACAGTTGGAAACCATACCGCTTCCATCAAATACCTGGATAAAAGAGTAATATCCGCTTCATATCCATGAGGTTCTAGGAGAGTAATTGTCCCCAAAAGTCGTACCAAACCATGACCTTTTCCTCCAATAAATTCGAGGGAGGCAGTCTTGAAGGGTAAAAACGATGTACCGAACCGGGCTTTCCATACCATACCGGGTTGATTTGCACTATACCAAACATCAGCCGACAGGTGAGACCAGTCACCTTCAATTTGCGTTCGGAAGTCTGCTTCTTGTCTCATCTGAATAAAATCTATGTACGGCTGCCCTTCGCGAAGGGTAGTTGTAAAATATTTTTGAACAATCGGTGGAAGAGAAGAAATAGCAGAAGCATGAAAAACCTTATTCCCTGTTTTACCATGCTCGCGCTGCTGCAGACGTTTTACCGCCTTGCGAACTTTATGGCGGGACCACAATGCGCTTATCAGAGAGAGTAATAGAATGCTTCCGACTAAACTGCAAAAAATTGTAAAAAATTTCTCAGCCATTGTAATTTTTCTCCTCTATTAATACTAACGACTTACAAAAGGAATGTAAATAAATGCCTATTCCCGACAGGTTCTCTCACTATATATCTAAAAGCAGGTTCAGAGTTGCTGACAGATAATTTTTCCGAAAAATAAGAGATTATTTTGAAATAGAGGTATAAAATGAAAAACGTTCGAAAGATTGCTCTTTCGAACGTTTTTTGGTGAGTGAAAAGGCAAGATGTATTCTGTCTAAAAGTAATAACACAGAAGTTGAAAAAGTGTCACCGAATTTGAAAAATAAATTTAAAAAGAGATGAAAAGAAAGAGTTTTCGTGATGTTTTACCATAATTACTGATAAATTTGTTTTTTGAGTGCATCGTTTTTCGGTTTTTGGTGTTATTGTAGTAGATGTGAGTTCAAACTCGCAATCATCGTTTCTTTTGAATGTTCGGTTCTATTGTTCTGTCAAATGGGGAAGTCATATACTTCATATACTGACGATGAGCTTATCGTCCTGTTATCAAAATCAGGACGCGAAGCGGAGCGTGCTTTTACGGTGCTTTACAACCGTTATGCTTCACGAATCCACGCGTATTGTTACAGGATTATTGAAGACAGTGCGTATGCCGAGGATATGTTTCAGGAAACATTTATCAGATTCTTTCAAACTGCGCGGTCAGGGCGTGTCATTTCGAATGTTCCCGAAGCCAAAGTTATGAACAAAAAGAACTGTTAGACTTAATAGCACGCTCACTCGAATTATTAAGTTTTGAATATCGTGAAATTTTTATTTTACGGGAATACGACGGGTTGTCGTATGAAGAAATAGCAGAGGTAACAGGCACGACGGTTACAAATGCAAAAACAAGGGCGTTTCGTGCCAAGCAAAAAGTAAAAGAAATATTACAGCCTTATCTTAAAGATTTGTGCGAGTAAATTAATGATGAGGCGTTATTGCCGATGAATAGGGTAATTCACGTATTATTTGAATTCTGAATTAGCATCATTTCGACAACATACAATTGATTTTTATGGAATATACCGAACTATTATACGATTTTGTTGACGGCACTACTGATGTGGCTCAAGAGCAAACACTTTTTATGGCTCTGGCTTCACATGAAGATTTACGTGCCGATCTCAAGCAACTGCTTGCTATGAAAACAGCTGTACAGAACGATTCAAAGGCGTTTAATCCACCTGCTGAGTCAACTTTGGCACTATTTTCTACATTAGGTTTTACTGCTCCGCAGATGGTAAATCCATCGACAGCAAAGGCATCACTTGCAAGCAGGTCTGCAAAATTTATCGGAGGTGCATCTTCAGCAATAGCAACAGGGCTGATTATGTCATCAATAACAGCATTATCCATGTACTTTTTGATGAGTAATCGTGCTGAAAACAGTACTGTAAAAATTGCAGAAAGAACGAATATAAATACTCCTGCAGCACTTGCCGGGATGTCTCAGTCGAACAGCTCTAATACTGCTGTTGAAACTATCAGAACGGTTACGCTACCACCCAAAGAGATAATTAAATATATTTATGTTACTGTTCCGGCTGTGCAATCAAATGCAGCTGCTATTTTGCCGACCAATAGAAATTCTGAATCTGAGTCTTCTGTAGAAACGACAGAACAATCATATCCTCCGGTTATGACAACTGACGTAAGAACCCTTGCTCTTTCACAAAGTACTCCGAGTAATAATTCAGGGTGGAAGCAACTGGACTATGATGCAGAACTAATGCCAAGCCCTATCGACAAAACACCGGCGAGCAATATATCTCGATGGGCACTTGAACTTCGCAGGATTGATACTCGTTCTTATACCGAGCAAACATTTATCAGCAAAACCCCTGATATAAATAATCTGGCATTCACTGCCCTGTATTCGCTTAATTCTCGGTTATCTGTGGGAATAGAAGTAGCCCAAGAACAATCATTTCAGAAATTTACGACAATAAACGGCGCAGGAAGATTGGTACTTACCGAACAACACCCTACGCTGCATTCAGTTGCAGGAGTAATAAGGTATACTCCCATCGAATTGGGTAAATTTCAACCGATTATCCAAGCAAGCGGGGGTGGTTCTGAAATTGGTGCTTTCGGTCGCGGACTGGTTGGTGTGCAATATTTCCCTGAAACATTCCTTAGTTTTGTCATTGGAGCCGAGGCAAATATACAAAGATTCACTAACGGTCAAAATTTAGTTTTTACTACTTCTAAGTATGGATTGAGTTATGGAATGTCGTTCCATTTTTAAAAGATACCCCCTATGGGTATGTGGGCAATCTTGCTTAATACTTGCAACATTTATTATTCTGTTTGCAAGTAGCGGTTGTATGTCTCCTTTGGATGTAAATACTGAAAGGAAAATAACTGTTATCGACCAGGTAAAATCACCGCCGATTGAAGTTGATGCAAAATGTCAATTTTTTGAAATTGGATTAATCCAAGATCCTAATTTTATAAGTAAAGTCGATTCTTATAAAGATGAATGGACATATCTTCCAAAAACTATTACTGCCCTAATAGATACATCGGCATCTAAGGATACGATTTCGATGGATTTGATACTCATTGCAGATTCGAGTAATCCGACAAGGCAACGGTTGCGGTCTGAATATGTAACATCAATTCGTATTCGATTGGATAAAATGGCTGCGTTTAGTTCACACTCGCTTATTTTCGGTCCTGAAACCGGTGAAGGATCGCTAATTGTTACCCAAGGTGAATCTGAACCTGAAATTAAACATTACAGGAAGATAATAGTTGAATTTCACACGATTGAAAAAATCAATAAGGGAAAAAATTCTAAGCTTACAATGGAGGTTTCTGCAACAATTCCTTCAGCTTCAAGCATCCCAAATTTTGGGTTTATTGGGACAGTGGAATTTCAATGGTGATTACTTTTGTATGTTATAAAGTTTTAATTAACTAAAGTTTGTGTGGTTTTCCCAAAACTAGAACGGTTTTTCAATACCCGATTTCATCTCATCGGCTATCATGAGGCAGTAATCACGGTAAGAACATTTTGGAAGTGAATTTACAGTAGTAAGGAATTCATCCCGGTTTATAAAATTCATTTGAAGAGCAATTTCCTCCAAACAGGCAATTTTTCGTCCTTGTCTTTTCTCAATTGCATGAATAAATGTACTTGCTTCGAGCATACTTTCAGGTGTACCGGTATCGAGCCATGCAATACCGCGTCCCATCAATTCAACTCTTAAACGATTCTGACGTAAATAAGCCGAATGTACTTCGGTAATTTCCACCTCACCGCGTTGGCTTGGTTTCACATCTTTGGCAATATCCGAAACGTCATTAGTGAAAATATACAGTCCGGGGATAGCATAATTTGATTTTGGTTTTTCGGGCTTTTCTTCGATGCTTACTACTCGTCCACCTTCGCCGAACTCAACAACACCATATCGTTCAGGGTCTTGAACACGGTAACCGAAGATAGTTCCGCCTTTGTTAGTATTGATTGCATCACGAAGAAAATCAAGTTTCCCGTAGAATACATTATCCCCCAGAATTAAACACACCTGATCATTACCGATAAATTCACGCCCGTATATGAATGCTTCTGCTATACCTTTCGGTGCCGTTTGAACTTTATATTCGAGTTTGATTCCCCACTGAGAGCCGTCACCGAGCAGCAGTTCGAAATTAGGTGTATCCTGTGGTGTGGAAATAATCAATACTTCACGTATCCCTGCAAGCATAAGAGTAGCAAGAGGATAATAGATAAGAGGCTTGTCGTAAATCGGCTGAAGCTGTTTGCTGAAAACCGCAGTGGTCGGGTGAAGCCGTGAGCCACTTCCGCCTGCAAGTATGATTCCTTTTGTTTTCATAATGAAAATATAGAATATTGATTGATACTTTGAAATGATTTGGTGGCTTTTGAACTATGACGGCAATTCTTTCTTCCAAATTGCATCCCCAATTTCTGCTGTCAGTACTCCTCCGATAACCAATGAACCACCACATAACTCCGAAAACTTAAATGATTCATGAAGAAATACAACTGCCATTGCAGTTGCAAGAATAGGCTCTATCGAAAAAATCAAAGCGGTTTTAACGGGTGTCGTTTCACGCTGATACCGTGTTTGAATATACGTAGCTACAACAGAACCTAATATACCTGTATAGAGTACCGCAATAATGAAAGGCATAGAGGGCAAAGCATGGGTGACATCTGCAATAAAGCGTGAAGGATTCCCTTCAAAAAACCAATATGCACCCAAAGCAACGAATGTAGTCATTACAAATTGCACAACCGCAAGCCGCACAGAAAGAGTGCCGATTGCCTTTGATTCCCGTGTAAAAATATCGGTATAGGTAATATAAAACCCCCAACAAACTGAACAGAAGAGGGTAGCAATATCACCCATATTCAAATTGTTAAAATCGGGTTTGGCAAATATCCATAATCCTGTTATTACGACAAATACACCAATTTTTTGAGGAAGAGAAATTCTTCGTCGTTCTATAATCCAGGATGTTATAGGAGCAAAAATTACCATTGCACCCGTTATAAACGAAGACTTAGATACAGTTGTATAATTCAATCCCCAAGTTTGTAAAAGGAATCCTATACTAAAAAATGCGCCTAACAGAATTCCCTGCAAAAACTCAGTTTTGGTAACTCCCTTTACATATTTCCACCATAACACCAGTGCAATTCCGCTTGCCAAACCAAACCGAAGCCCTGAGTATAAAAATGGAGGAACATCAACAAGAGCGTTCTTGATGATGATAAATGTGCCGCTCCATATAAGAGTTATGAATACTAATAATAACTCGGCTTTGAATGTTTTTAGCATGGATGAGCGGTAGAAAAAAGACTGAGAAAGAGATGGCTATTCACTTATATCAACCCCAGCATTTCAATTGCCATTTGATACTTTTTAGCAGGAGGCATGATATATACACCGCTTACCAAGTGTTTCGCTTCGCGAAGAAACTCTACGGCAATTGTCATCCCAGTTTCCATTGATTTCTCTATACTGTCAGTATTGGCATTCATCCGTGTGCGCACCCATGCAGGAACAACCATACCCGGTACTTCATAATGAAGAAACTCCGCGTGTCGGGCAGTTCTCAACGGGATAATTCCAAGCATGAAATGAAGCCCGAGATGACGGGTTCTGTTCAAGAAAGTTTCCAGGGTTTTCAGTTCAAAAATCGGTTGGGAAAAAACTATTTTTGCCCCTTCTTCAGCTTTTAGTTCCAAGCGGCGAACTTCACGATCCAAGTCATCAGCAGCGGGATTGCAAGCGCAGCTTACCGAGAATTGTGTCGGCTTACCCAATGTATTACCCATCAAATCCTTACCTCTGTTCATGCGGTTAATAGTTCTTACAAGACCTATTGAATCGACATCATACACGCTTGTTGCGTTCGGGTAATCGCCAATACTCGTTGGGTCTCCCGTGATCGCAAGAATATTCCTTAATCCGAGTGCATATCCACCAATCAAATCGGATTGAAGCCCCACCATATTTCTGTCTCGACACGCCAAATGGGTTATACATTCGATTCCTACTTGGGATTGAATCAAATGTGAAATTGCTATCGGTGAAATCCGTACTCTCGCTCTCGCACCGTCGAAAACATTCACAGCATCTATACCGTTTTCTTTTAGAAATTGGGCTGTAGAGATAACGGACTTCATGTCCAAACCGCGAGGAATTTCCACCTCGACAGTTGTCATAAATTTAGTACCAATATTTCGTTCAAAATTAGAGCGTTCATCCACTTGATTATCAAAAGAAGGTACAATCTTAGGAGGTTTCGACGGAACTTTTGCTTCACCTATTACTGCATCTTTTACAACCTTTGCAATTTCTTGGATATGTTCCACACTTGCACCTCCGTCAGCACCAATAATCGATACACCGGCTTGAACAAGCTTTAGAGCGACACTTGCCACATATTCCGGCTCGGCATTATAATTTGCTCTACCATCCACAAGAGTTGGAATAGCAATATCAGGAAGTGAGCAGAGAGGAATATTTGTACCGTTAATGGATTTGATAATATCTAACATTCTATTGGGTCCGACTGTGGAACTTGCTCCGAATGCAGTCAGATTATGACTGGTGAGTGTTCGTGCAATATCGGAAGGAAAGGATGTTACAAGAACACTACCGTCTTCAGGAAATGCTTTTAGCGCAATGATGGGAACATCAGTCGAGACGAATTGAGCGGCTTCGATGGCGATTTCAAGTTCGTGAATATCCACAAATGATTTTAACATAAGGACTTCTGCTCCACCGTCGAGCAAAGCGATGATTTGTTCGATGAACACTTCTTTTGCTTCGCTGTTGGTGAGTGTACCGATTGGCTTGAAGAATCGTCCGGTAGGTCCTACTACTCCCGCTACATACCCTTTGTGGAGTGAGACTGTGCGGGCAATCCATACTCCTTTACGGTTTATTTCATATACTTTATCGGAGAGACCGTATTTTTCAAGGGCAAGTCGATTTGCGTGTTGGGTATTTGTTTTGAGAAGTTCTGCCCCTGCATTCAGAAATTCACGGTAAATATTTTCTAGAACTACGGGGTTTTTTAGATTATAGAGATCTGTCGGGAGTTCATTACAGCCGCGTTTTTGGAGTTCGATAGCAATTGAGCCATCGGTAACAAGCGGGGATTTTCCGAGTCGTTCATTAAAAGGAAGTTTGGTCATTGATAGTATATTGATCGGAAATAATAGTTAATGCACAATGCTTGTATTCTGTGATACACCGGATTCATTGTGAGCAAATGAATCAAATGTATAATGCTTGTTTGGGAAAAAGAAGATGTATAATCCGCCGACTAACATTGCCGTATCTTCCAAAACTTTCTTCCAACCTACTTTCGTGGCTGTAGCTGCAGCACTCTGAGAAGTTTGAGCAAAGCACCCGCAATCAATATTATATCCACGAAGAATTGCTGAAATGATCGCAATTAAAAATATTATCAGCATTCCTGAAATAATTGCTGACGAAGCTCTGAGGCGTACTCCGATAATCAAGAATATTCCAGTAAGAAGTTCTATCCACGGCATTGTGAGTGCCATTATATTCAATGCAAAGTTAGGAATAAGATGATAATTGCTGATAGATTTGGCGAAAGTATCAGGATCTGCAATTTTGCCTGCTGCTGCAAAAATAAAGATACAGCCAAGCACTAAACGTATTGCAAGAGCCAGAATCGGATTATTCAGAATAGTTTTCATATTGTATATCAGATGATTTGCATTGAAACATACAGTAATTTTTCTTCAAAATTACTGCTTTTGCAGATTGTAGAAAAGGATAAAATATTTAGGTATGGAAGTAGCTACGGATTTATAATTTCATTATTTTACTGAAAATGTTAGTTTACCTTCTCGATTCCAATTTTTGATGTTGCAGAAGTGGAAAAATTAGCTTAGTTTCGATATAATATTTATTCAGGTATTTTCAATTGTAGATTTTATCATTTTTCAAGGAGTAAATCGGATGAAATATTTGATAGTCGGATTTTCTGTAACTGCAGCACTTCTTACGGGAAGCTGTGGAGGAAAAGTGGATGAGATGCGTCAAGCCGTACAAAATGTAAAGGAATTAAGCAAGGCAGGCGAAAACATGGAAAAGGCAAACCAAGCGAATGAAGCCAAACGTGAAGAACGCAGGAAACGTGGCGATACTCTTGCTATGCCCTATCAAGAATTACAAAAGTATCTTCCTGAATCAATATCCGGTTATACACCCCAAGACCCAAGCGGTTCAACTATGAATATGACGGGAATGTCCTATTCCACTTCTTCACGCCGCTATACAAAGTCTGCTGCTGACGGGGCTGAAGAATCAGTAGAAGTAACAATCATTGATTACAATGCTTCAAGTGAACTTTATACAGGAATGACTGCTCTTTGGGGTACGAATTTCTCGATGGAAGACCAAAACGGCTATCAGCGTTCTTATGATGCAGGAGTAAAAGATGTGGCAGGATGGGAGCATTACGACAAACAAAACAAGAGCAGTGATATTACTACAGCACTCGGTGGGCGGTTTATACTAACAGTAAAAGCAACCGCACAGCCAAATAACGACTTGGCAAAATCAATTGTAAAATCAATGAAGTTAAGTGAATTGGCAGCGAAGTAGAATTCATTTTCAGGTGGAGTTCAGAAACCACTTTAAAAAACGGGGCTGCTAAAGCCATATACATAAACTTATTAAATTTTAACCTATGTATTGTAGAAATTGCGGAAACGAAGTTTCGGAAAAAGCTATAATGTGCGTAGCTTGCGGTACGCCACCTCTAGCGGGTAACAAATATTGTTATAATTGCAAAACTGAAACATCACCCGGAGCAGTGGTCTGTATGAAGTGTGGGGTTGCTTTGGGAGGTCAAACTCCGGGCTTTGGAGCAATTGGTGGGACAGGCGAAAGGAAAGATTGGCTCACAACATTACTGTTGGCATTATTTGTCGGTTGGTTTGGTATCCATCGATTTTACACAGGGCATACAGCAATTGGAGTGGTACAATTATTAACAGGAGGTGGATGTGGTATATGGACATTGATTGACATTATTCAAATTGTAACCGGAAGTTACAAAGATGCAAATGGGAATATTTTGGTAAAAAATTAATAAAAACTGCATTAATACTAAGTAGAAGGACAGATTTATTGTACATATTCAGTATAAATAATTTGATGCTTTATTGAAATCTTCTGGGCGAGTTATGAGTGACGTAACTTATTGGTCACACTGAGCTTGTTATTGTCAGATGTTTGCCAATTTCAACTCTTTGCATTTAGATTAATTATGTCCTAATACTTAATAATGAAGAAATTTAAAATTTAATTTAGTTCTTTTGATCACTTATCAAATTATTTATAAAAACAGCTTGTATTCACAAGATATTATCGCATAAAGGTTATTGTACATTAGATTTAATTACTGTAACGGAAGGTTAAAATATTAACAATTAAATAGTTCCTGTAAACGCTTCAAAAGCTGACTTGTGTTTCTTATTTTATAATTTCTATCATGAGGTATTAGAATGAACGATGATACTATGATTCCGGATTCTGCCGATGTTGAAAAAAACAAGGTAATGGCTATTATTGCCTATCTCGGCTGCCTATGTCTTGTTCCTCTTTTTGCTGCAAAGGATTCCCCTTTCGCGCGTTATCATGCTAATCAAGGATTGGTGCTTCTTCTGTTTTCAATACTACTGTCAGGAGTAGGATTTATGATTGATATAGGAATGCTTAGCTTCGTACTCCTTGCTCTTCGCTTGGGTATTCTTGTGCTTATGATTTTGGGTATAATGAATGCTGCACAAGGCAAAATGAAACCTTTGCCTCTCATTGGCGGAATTTCGCTTATTAACTAATGAAGTTTTTTAAACAGTGAATTTGTAATCAAGGCGGTGGTTTCACCGCCTTTTTTTATTTTTGAACAGTTTTTCTCGCGGTTCATCTGGCTTTCGTAAATAAAAAGACAATGACCAATACAGTCGATATATATTTAAGGAAATTTATGACTGATTTTACATGTATAAAAAAATATCAGCCGAAGCCTCTTGTAGGAGCAATTGAGCTCCACCGTCCGGAAGCATTGAATGCACTCAGTTTGCAATTGATGATCGAACTTGTGCAAGCAGTGGAAGCGTATGACAAAAACCCTGATATTCGCTGCATCGTGATTCATGGAAGCGCAAAAGCATTTGCTGCCGGAGCGGATATTAAAGAAATGGCTGATGCGGGAACAATTGAAATGCTCGAGCGTGATCAATTTGCCCGTTGGGAACGAATCCGGCAGTGCAAAACTCCGCTTATTGCGGCTGTTTCAGGTTTTGCACTGGGTGGTGGATGTGAACTTACAATGCACTGTGATATGATTGTAGCAAGTGAAACAGCACAGTTCGGTCAGCCTGAGATTAATCTGGGAGCAATGCCCGGAGCAGGTGGAACTCAGAGGCTTACCCGTGCAATCGGTAAAGCACTTGCAATGGAAATGGTATTGACGGGCAGAATGATGGGAGCAGCAGAAGCATTGCGAACGGGACTCGTAAACCGTGTTGTTCCTGTAGAAGGATATTTGAACGAAGCATTTGCACTCGCAGCTGAAGTTGCTTCCAAAGCACCGATTTCTGCACGCCTCGCCAAAGAAGCTGTACTCAAAGCATTTAGCACAACACTCGAAGGCGGATTGGAATTTGAACGTAAAAACTTCTATATGCTCTTTGCAAGCGAGGATCAAAAAGAGGGAATGGCTGCTTTCGTTGAAAAACGTAAACCTATTTGGAAAGGCAAATAATGCGTACTGCAATCTATCCCGGAACCTTCGACCCGATTACTAATGGACATCTCGACATCATTGAACGAGCATCCGTAATGTTCGATCGTGTGATTGTAGTTATTGCCGTTAACAGTACAAAAACACCTTTATTTAGTATGAGTGAACGTGTTGAGCTTGTTCGTGATGTCCTTTCACACCTTTCTAATACAGATGTAGTTCTTCACGAGGGGCTTATGATTGATTGTGCGAGAGAACATTCAGCCATTGCGATTATTCGTGGTCTAAGGGCTATTTCCGATTTTGAATATGAGTTCCAAATGGCACTCATGAACCGTAAACTTGAGCCGTCGATTTCCACTATTTTCCTGATGCCTCACGAAAAATATACGTATTTAAATTCTACAATCATTCGTGAATTAGCCCGTTACCGACAAAATGTAAGTGAATTTGTTTCGCCGAAGGTAGCGGAAATGCTTTCTCTGAAATACGGGGAGCAACTAAGTTCGGATTAAATATTTTTTTTTTCACTAACTCCCTCTTGAGTGCATGACAGTTAAGTTTTGGATTAATTCCAAAAACAGAATACAAGTTCTAATTCTCCTCTTCGAGAGGGGAAGGGGTGTGTGGTCAAGCAGGAAAATTAATATTTATAACCAACAAAATTGATAATTTTAGTCATGCCTGTTGTTTGCCGCCGTGCATTGGTAAGTTATAAAATCAGTTTTAGATCAGGTCGGTTGCTACAACCGACCTTCCTGCTAAACGTTTATACGGAAAGGCAGTTGTAGCAACTGCCTTGACCTTATTTTCTTTAATACTATAACATATCAATGCACGGCGGTATACAACCGGCTTTTTATAGAAGCGAATCCAAGGAGGTTGGTTGTTACAACCGACACGACAGAAATATATTATTCCTCCGCTTATCCAAAACCAAATGCCCTCCGATACAATTATTGAAATCAAAGACCTGACCAAAAAATTTAAAAATTTTACGGCAGTAGATAATTTGACGATGAATATTTATCGTGGTGATATTTTCGGCTTCCTCGGACCAAACGGCGCAGGTAAAAGCACCACAATCCGAATGATGCTTTCACTTATTGAACCCACAGCAGGATCAATCAGTATCTTCGGAAAGCCGCTTGCAACTCACCGAAAAGAAATACTCCGAAATATTGGCGCAATAGTCGAAAAGCCTGACTTTTACCTTTATCTCACAGCTTACAAAAATCTTGAAATCTTGGGTCGAATATCAGGAGTTGATATATCGAGCAAGCGTATTATGGAAGTATTGGAAACGGTCAACCTCCATGAACGAGCGCATAGTAAAGTTAAAACCTATTCGTATGGAATGAAACAGCGGCTTGGAATTGCCCAAGCTCTGATACATAACCCGGAGCTGATAATCCTAGATGAGCCAACCAACGGACTCGACCCGATGGGAGTAAAAGAAGTTCGTGACCTTATTTTGCACCTAAGTCGTGAAGAGAAAAAAACGATTTTTCTTTCTTCCCATATTCTGCCCGAAGTGGAAGTTGTGGCAAGCCGTATGGCGATTATCAACAAAGGACGAACGGTGGTGGAGGGTGAAGTGCAAACCTTACTCAACTCAGGAGATTTTATGGTGAGAATTGGGGTTGAAAAACCACAGGAAGCAAGGGATTTGTTGAAAAAATCAGAGTGGAAAGAAAATATTGAACAATCGGAAAGTGAACTTCGCCTTTCACTTGTGCAGAATGAGATTGCAATAGAACTCTCCAAAATATTCAGTAAGTGGCGTTCGTTTATAGGTTTCATAGCTGTTACTGTGCTGGTTCCTATTATACAGGTGGCGATGTATTCGGAAGGTGACGAATATTTTAATTTATTTACTCAAACACTTCAGCAGCAATTTGACTTTACAGGTCACATGACTAATGGTTTTTTGATTGCTTTTATAACCCTTCAAAGTTTATATGTGCATATACCTCTTCTAATTTCGTTAGTTACGGGTGATTTGCTGGCAGGTGAAGCAACTGCAGGCACGTATCGTCTTTTGCTGGTACGTCCTGTATCACGTTTACAGGTAGTTACATCCAAGTTTATTGCCGGGATAATTTATACAAATCTCTTAGTGCTATGGATGGCAATACTTAGCTTAGGGTTGAGTTATTTATTGTTTGGAAAAGGGGAATTGCTGATTGTGGGCGAAAAAATTACTATTTTAGCTGCCGGCGATATCTTTTGGCGTTTTCTGTATTCGTATGTATATGCAGCTCTTAGCATGACGGCTGTGGCATCGTTGGCATTTCTTTTTTCTGCACTTGTAGAGAATGCAATCGGACCAATTGCCTCTACAATGGCAATCATCATCGTCTTTACGATAATTTCCACGCTCAATGCTCCGTTCATTACCGTTATTAAACCGTTTTTGATTACAACTCATTTGGCAGGGTGGAAAGCTTTTTTTGAGCAACCTGTGGCTATTGATAAAATCATAACGTCGGGCGGGGCTTTGGTAGCGTATTGTGCAGTGTTTTTTACTGCAGCTGCAATTATATTCAGTCGGAAAGATATTCTTACATAGGTAGGTTAATTAGTAGTAATTCATGAATGTTACAACAGATGCTCCTTTTTCAATGAAAGCACGAGGGGTGTTGGCTGTAACAACCACTATGACGGGAAAAGTAGTTATTTGTATATTTTATAAGTCTCAAATTTGGAATTAAATCTATGTCAGTTCTCCCTGTCTATTTATATAACCATCCGATCTTAAAGAAAAAGACGGAGCCAATCACCGAAATGACGGGTGAGCTCCGTTCGTTTATCAAAGATATGTTCGATACAATGTATGCTGCCGATGGTATTGGACTTGCAGCTAATCAAGTGGGGGCATCCATAGCCGTTACAGTTATTGATGTTTCCCGAGCTGCTGATGATGAAGATGAGGACGAAGATGAGCCGATTATCGAGCCGATTGCCCTTATCAATCCTATCATAGAATTTTTCTCGGATGAAGAAATTGATTTCGAGGAAGGCTGTTTGTCCCTCCCACATTTCCGAGAAAAAGTGATGCGTCCCGATGCCGTACAGATTCGTTTTATGGATATTGATATGAAAGAACACACCATGGAGATGGACGGGCTTTTTGCTCGAGTAGCCCAGCATGAAATTGACCACTTGAACGGAATATATTTCTTTGAACGACTTACCTCACTCCGACGCACGCTCTCCCAGAAAAAACTCAAACGGATTATTAGGGGTGATATTTCCCCGAAATATTCGGTGGTGGATGCATCGGGGAAACGGTTTGATTATTCGCCGGATGATGATGAGTAAGGGGAAATAGGTTTTATTTAAAACCCCTCCGAACTTTCAAATCTATAACTAATATGTTTGTATGATATGAGTTATAAAATAATTAACAACAAAGTATTTAAACTTTTTTTATGACTCAAATATTCAACAAAATATAAACGATTTTCAAAGTTGGGATAAAACGGGAAGGTTTACCCACTATATTAATGTAAATATATGAAAACTCATAATTTTTCAGCAGTTGTTCATCTTGAAGATGAGATATATATGTTGCTAACTGTCCGGAAGTAGGTACAGTAAGTCAGGGTACATCAATAGAAGATGCCATAGCCAATTTGAAAGAAGCAACAGAACTTTGTATTGAGGAGTTTCCAAACATAATCTCCTAAAAATCAATACTATAACTAATCCCCAAAGTAGCAATCACCTGCGAATGTTTCGAAGAAAGATCATCCAAGGGAGAATAGACAAATGCCGGTGTAAACTTTGCTGAAAATCCTGAATAAATAGGATATGTAAATGCCACCGAAGCTAGTATTGAACTCAGTGAAAATGCTCTTTTCGTAACAGATTGTGTTGTTCCTTTTTTGATTTTAGTACGTTTCGTTTCAATCTGATAGGTAACGGCAGAAATACTTGCCAGCGGGGTAATTCTAAGATCATGATATTTTAGCAAATAAAGACTTGCAAACGTAAAATAAGTCTGTTTATCTGTCCCCAAATACCTGTCAAGAGAAAAATCAAGTATTAATTTCTCAAAGTAAAAATCTGCTGTCAATGATATACTTCCAGTTTGTGCAGCCAAAGCATTCGTTGTGTCTGATGAATACTTGTATCGCGTAACATCCACAGACAAATCTACCCACGACGCTACCTCGTATGTATAATTCAATCCAATCGATAAATCCTGAAATGTTGCGCCACCATTCTCAAGCCGGTGTGCAGAATTAAACGACAAGCCTAATCCTATTGCATGACTGATATCCACCGAACTTCCAATAACCGGTTTACCGCCACTTAAATCAACACCATTTTTAAGTTGTTGATTTTTAAAATTAATACCTGCACCTGCGGACCATTTTGGTTCAAGTGTATCCGATTCTTCAGTTGAATCTGCAATTTCTGTGAAGACGGTATCTTCAATAGATGTTTTCAGCGAGTCAATTTCGATAATTGCCGAATAGTTTGCTTTATCAGTTGAGTCGATAGTAATTGTTTTTTGTTTGTAATCCAATGGAAAATCAGATTGTAGAACTTGTTTAGAGAAAGATTCAAGAGATATGCTGTGTGTTGCATATCCATCTGAATATCCTGAAATTAGCAACATAACAATAAAAACAAAACGTCTCGAAATAACTTCGAGACGTTTTGGTGCTGTGTAAGCATAATTGAGGATGAAACTCATACTTATCGGGATCATTTATTTCTTTTTAGCTTCACGAATAGCTTTTTTGGCTTCATGGATTTGAACTTTACCTGAATGGATCGCTTGCTTGCCTTCTTTAGCTTGTGTGCGGTCTGCCTTGAGCTGTGTTTTAGCTTCTTCTTTTGTTTTTGTACCTGCTTTTACTTCTTCCTTTACTGTTTTTGCATCTGTACGGGCTGCCTTAACCTGAGTAGCACCTTGCTTTATTTCTGCTTTACCTGCTTTGATTTGCTCTTTTGGAGTTTGAGCAAAAGAATTAACACTGATTGTTAGGGCGAATGCAACAACTGTTGCGAAAAATGCTGAACGCATGATAGACCTCTATATATAAATTTGGAATTTTTGGTGATAATACAACAAGTATTTCACCGTTTTTACTTCGGAGAATTACTTGTTCTCCGTTGTTCTGTGGCTTGGAGGCAGGTGTAGCAAAGAATGGTTTAATGAAAATTAAATATGACAATTTTCTCATTAAGATTACTTGTTTCTATTCATCATTTAGAATTGTTGGTTCTTGTTGATAATTGCCTTTTCAACTGCAAAAAGAAGAGAACAGAAGTGCTTTCCTGTTGCTTGACTCATTCCCATTTCACAGGTTATATTACTTGAATAATACCCATCGAAATTATTTTGATTGATTTCTTTAGCCTCTTTTTGTGTAGCAGCCGAGGTCAATTCGGGATATTGCATACCCTTGTCACCTGCAAAACCGCAGCAATTCAATTCATTGGGAATTGTAACATGAGTTGCACATTTTAGGGCAATGGTTTCCATCTTCTCTGTAAGACCCATTTTGATTAATGAGCAATTCGGGTGCAGCACGATTGATCCATTGATCGGGTTAAGCGAAAGTTTTGGAAGCAGAATATCATGGGCAAATTCAATGCTGTCCAAGATTGAGAGCTGTTTCCAACGGTCGAGAGTTTGCTTTTGGATTTCTGTTGGAGGAGTTTTCAGAAAAAGGGAACAAGAGCTTGCATCAATAACTATTGGTAATTTTCCATGATTAGACCATTCCCAAAAATTATTAATTAATTGCTCCC
>JACPWH010000303.1 GCA_016197185.1 Ignavibacteriota bacterium | reverse complement strand
CAAACGCTTATCGGCAAGGTCATGGTATGGTTCTACTACTCCCGGGTACACTTTAATATTCACACCGCCAAGTTCCTGGAGCATTGTCATCCCAACTGAAGCTGAAAGTGTTCCGACAGTTTTTTCACGGAGGTCGAAGAATGTTCCGATACGGTTTTCTTCAGCGCGAACAACCATCTGCTCGGAATAGACATAGTAGGGTTTAGTAAAGCTGATTTCTTCCAGTCGGGGAGGGGTGATTTCTAATCCGTTGAGGATTATATCAAAATCTTTGCGGGTAAGCGCAGGAACGAGTGCGTCCCAAGCATTTTGTTTCATCACTGCTTTTACACCCAGACGGCTTGCGATCTCATTGGCAATATCTACTTCATAGCCGATTAGTTCATTGGGGTTGTCAGGGTTTACAAATACATACGGTGCACCGCCTTCAGCATCTGCACCCCACGTAAAATAGCCGCGCTCCTTGATACTTTGAAGCGTGGAAATGTTCTGATTCGCTTGAGCAAAAACAACACTTGAAAATGGTGTTATTACTCCTAAAACAGCAATGCAGACAATCAATCTCAAGCGGATGATTACCGAAAAGTAGATATAAGAAGATTTGCCGAAGAAGGAACTCATAGCAAACACTATGGAGAAGAAAATCGAGGCATTTATTATTGAAGATGCAAATATACGACAGATGGATTTCTTTAGGGCAAAGATATTGTTTTACTGTGCATCCTAATTGATGATAGTATCAGAAAATTGTAACCTTCAGTCGTGGTAAACTGGTTGAGAAGCAGAATATAGAAATCAACTTTATTCAATTCTCTGCTGATCTATTAATGTCATTAATGCTTTTTCCTTCTCTCCTAAATGATAAAAGTAAGCATCAGATTTTACTCCATTTTTTACAGATTCTGTGAATGAAGGGTTAGGGAAATACCAATACATTTTTTCATATAAATGTTGAATTGCAGTATCAGTAAAAATATAACCCTTTGCTGCATAACCTATCTGTCGCAAAACCATAATATCATTCATGGAAAGTGAATCTGGAATCTCATCATCTGAATATGAAGAATTTTTATAAAGTAAATAGTGCAATGAAATTGAATCTAATCCTCCGCCTACAAACTCAATTTCATCATATGCAAACTCATTAAAGACATCAATAATATCCGAAGCCCAGCCAATTTGTAAATCGCATTGCGGTACGAAATTCTTTGCTCTAAATACAATATGACCAGATTGCATCGCAAAAATCCTATTTATTGACAAGCAATCTTTTTTATTCCAAGGGTGGTTCAATGCAAAAGGGTTTTCTTTTCCGATTCCTTCAATATTCCATGAAGTAGAATTTGAATCAAGGCCTTGTTGAAGAAAAAATATGGAGGGGGACTTACTTCCAACACGAAGTTCGAAGTCATCAATGCGACCATTTGCCCATGATTTTGCTGTTTGCAAAATATAATTGAATATCATTTGAGGAGTGCCAGTGGAGTAACCGCTTGTAGGTATTGAATATGTGTGCTTGACAATATTCATTCCCGGACGAAATTTAGCTGAGAAGAGGTAGGTAAAAGTTCCTGTGGTCATATAATCAATTTCTTCCCCTTCGTCATCGACATGAGTTTTAATCTTATACTTTATTTGGGAATCGTTGACTATAGCAGTGAAATTTTTTAGTGTGGGTTTAGTGGGATCCCCTATATCTCCTCTCGGGAAAGGAGTTACAAAACCCATTAGAACTTTTTTGGTTTTCTTTGAAGGATTATAAAAATGGAATGTAACATTAACATCAACCCAATAATCATTTCGATTTATTTTCAAGACCTCTTTCCGAAGTTCTATATTCGTTTCTTTAATAGGATAAATATTACTACCATTCTCATAAAATCTTGAATCGTTCGCAAAAGATTGGGAAGCAATTGAAACAATACAAAACAGATAAAAGAACGAAAATTTCATAGTTTCAGAATTACATTATATAGCACCTACCCCCGTATCTCCGCCACAGACCACCCGCCAGCCGCTAAATACTCATGCGAAAGCCGCAGAATATCCTCGGCTGTAACAGCTTCTACACGTTCAATAGTTGTAGCAATACTCTCATGGAAACCTTCCTCAAGTTCACTCTTGCCCATCGACTGCATACGCGATGACATACTCTCGAGGGACATAATAATTCCTGATTTGGATTGTTCCTGCGCACGGCTTAGTTCTTTTGGATTGATTTTCGTTTCGCATAGCTTGGCGAGTTCTTCGTAAATCATTGCTTCGGTTTTAGCTACTTTTTTTTCTTCGGTTGCAGCATAGAGCATTATTGCCCCACAATCACTCATCATCTGTATGGATGAATAGACAGAATATGCAAGTCCCGACCGCTCCCGAATGCGCTGGTAAAGTCGTGAACTCATTCCATCACCAAGCAGTGTATTCAATACCGAAAAACAGTAACGGTCTTCAGAACGAACCCCGGGAATACGTTTACTAAGAAGCAAATGCCCTTGCTGAAATTGTTTGGTGATTACAACACGTTCAGGAGGAAGTATTTCAGGGGTAATCCGTTCGGTAGGTTTTGATTCAGGTAGCACTGCAAAATGCTGCATTGCGACTTTTACAGCAAGGTCATGTTCAATATTCCCGCTGACAGCTATAATGATATTCGATGAATTGTATCGTTCTGTGTGAAATGTGCGAATAGAATTCGGCAGGATTGCACTTACCGACTCCACAGTTCCAGCAATAGGATTTCCCAACGGATGATTTGTAAAAAGAGATTTTTCGCCGCAGTCAAAGATTACTTCTTCCGGTTCATCATCATACGATTTGATTTCCTCGATGATGACAGTTCGCTCTTTCTCAATATCTGCATGATGGAAAGCGGGTTGAAGAGTGATTTCTGCTAAGAGGGATAGTGTCCTGCGGAAATGTGGTTTCAATGCACGGACATAGAAACACGTTTGTTCTTTGGAGGTAAATGCATTGGTATATGCTCCGAGCGATTCAAATTCGGCAGCAATATTTCGTGAACTGCGCTTAACAGTACGCCTAAAAGCAAGATGTTCTATAAAATGGGCAATACCGACAGCATCCTTTGTTTCGTCACGTGAGCCGACATCTATCCAAACACCAAGAGCAAACGATTCTACTGTCGGTACAAATTCGGAAAGAATACGTACTCCATTAGGGAGAACGGTTTTTTCGATGGTAGAACTATAGTTGGAAGCCGGAGAACGTGATGGCATGTGGGAAAGAAATCGTTGAAGGGATTGTTTTCTTAGCTTCCTTCTGCTTTTTCATTTCCCCGCCATTTTTGAGAACGACGGGGATAGTAAGGAAAGAACTGTATTATTTGAGCAATTCGACTGTAACTGTTGTTGAAAGCAATTGCTTTGCAGTTTGGGATTGCTTCGTTTTAGACTCGTTCATCGTAGCATTAATCATGGTGTTAACCCTGTTTTTCTTATAGATGGTTGTGCCTGTTGCAATGTCGATAAGCGATTCGCCCTCGCCACTAATCGACGATTCATTGAGTTTGAATTTTACTGTCCCTTGCTCTACATTCGGGTTTACAACCTCAGCATTCAGTGTCGCTTTGATGAGAGCCGCTTTTCTTCCATGTATGTTTTTTACGGAAGAGATTGAATAATGGACTGAATTTTTTACTTTGAAAACACCTGAAAGTGCCGAAATATCGGTTCTTGACCAAGATTGGGATGAGTCAACCGTTCCGTTATCAGGGAATGTTTGATATTCATTTTGGAGCGGAGCTTGATATAATTGATATTTCAACTGATCTAACATTTGATCTTTGTCGGGTGCCGGCACGGAGTCTTTTTGTTTACCCAAAATTTTATTAAGAATCGGGGTTAACCCGCTGATTTCTTCAATTTTTCCCTTAGGGCTTACCAAAACTCTGACATCTTCTCCGATAATTCCTGAAAATTGTCTGAATTGCGGGGAACTTCTCTGTGCTGAATCTTGCGAATTATAAGTGGTTTCGATAGGAGTACCCGGCATTGCGGGATTAGGATATACGCTTTTGATACGGATAGAATCCATACGTACAGACATATCTATCGTACCGTCAGACTTTACTTCCTTAATGGTTTTAGTATAATAATACGAAGTGGACATTGTGGCTTTGTTGCCGTCCTGATCCAGATTATCCACCTGCGTGAGTTTATAACTGAATCTTTCATTCGCTTTTGCAGAAAAATGGAGTTCTTTTACCTTACTCTCTTCAGGCGGCACAGATGTAGCTTGAGCAGTATCTGACGGATGAATACCCAAACTACCTTGCTGCGAACCGGCTTGCTCAGGTGTCTTATTGTTTGAATTATTGCTGCACCCGATTGCAACAACTACTGTTGCACCACATATTAGTATTAGTTGTTTTACCACTTGTATTGTCCTAAAAGAGTGCAAGAAACTGTTGTTTGTATGTTTTCTTTAAAATTTTCAAGTTTATATTTTCCTTCAATGTCGGCAATATAATTAACTTCCTGTTTTTTGATTGTACCGCGAGGCGTTAAATCAAGCCGCAAAGTTCCCGACCCATTTCCCGAAACCACTGATCCCAATCCGGGAATCTTAAACATTCGTGCATCTTGCGGTAAAACAGGTTGCAAATTTGTAGATGCACCGGAGATTACAATATTATCTTTTGTGTGTGAGGCTACCTGTACTTTGGCACTGTCTGTAAAATTTAATCCGTCGAGACGAAGCCCTATATTTCGAGTCCAGACCGAATCAGTTTTAATTTGCATTTTTCCGGCTATAAGCCCTTTGGAAATATCAGCAATCATTTTAAGATTTTCATCCGACATAACACTATACCACAATAATTTTTGGAGTGTATCCATTGCAGTACCGCTTTCATCTACAAATTGTCTGAGCCAATCCAAGTCACCCGACTGTTCTATTCCTGTAACCTTTGCAACATCTCCATACGGTGAAATCAAGAACATAAACTGATGGTTCATCATCCCGAACGTTGAAGTGAAGTCAGGGAATTCAGTTTTGAGGGTAGTTTTTTTCTCATCTTGAGAATCATAATACAGAGTGCTATTTCCTTCGGTAAAGGAATATCGCAGAGAATCGATGTTGCATTGAAGTTTTATAAATCCTTTTTCGATTCCAATTGAGGACATGGACACAAAATAGGTCACATTGCGCTCGTAATTTAGCTCAAGGTTATCTCTGAAAACACGTTTAACTTTCGTTTTGTGGTTTACCGAATATACGTGGGCTACTCTGTCTTTCCAATCAATATATATTGAATATTTTTTAATCGGAGCATCAGGCGAAGTTGATGCAGGCGGTTTCCCGGGTTGTTGTGCTGATGTTCCAATAGTACCGATAATACATAGTACTGCAAGAATGATTGTTTTTACTGCCTTTGTGCAAAATCCCATTGAAGATAGAGAGTCCATGCTGCCAGTGTCATTCCGTCCCATATTTCACCTCGTTGAATATAATTGTTAATTTGACTTGTTGTAAGTGAAAGAATTTCAAATTCCTCGGAGTCTTCCGGTTCTGGTGCAACAAAAATAAGACCTTCTGCAAAATACACATAACAAATTTCATCAGTCAGACCGTTGCAGGGCGCAAATTTTCCTATTAATTCCAGTTTTCCGGCAGTACAGCCGCCTTCTTCGCGCAATTCAAGCCGTGCATTCGCTTCCGGTGTCAGTTCCTTTTTAAGTCCCCCGCAAGGAAATTCCATACTTTCACTTTGTAATAAGTATCGATACTGCCTTACCACCAAAAAAGTTCCATCTTCACATCTGGGAATTACTATTGTTGAGCCTGGCGTGTGGACGTAATGATACTCGGCAATAGTATCCGACGGCAGAAAATAATTGTCTCTTCGATACTCCCAATATGGATTAACAGATATAGTTTCTGAGGAAATAGTGCTTAATTTTTTGAGCATGGTATTCACCCCTGAAAATACGAAAGGACAAAAGATAAAATCAGAATTTCATCCTTCATCCTTCGTGTATTTATTTTTTAATTTCGAGATAATCAACTTCTGTTTGCAACGATTTCGCTTTCGCTGAAAAAGAAAGAAATTTCATTTCTTCCGTTTTCTGCAGAATCAGAACCGTGAACAGCATTCTCGCCTTTGGATGAAGCGAACATCTTGCGAATTGTTCCTTCGGCTGCTTCGGCAGGGTCGGTAGCACCTATCAAAGTACGGTAATCTGCTACAGCATTTTCTTTTTCAAGAGCAATAGGTACGATTGCTCCACCGCTCATAAAATCAACCAATTCACCATAGAAACCCCGTTCTTTGTGAACTGCATAAAATTCACCGGCTTGCTCTTTGGAGATATGAGTTAATTTCATTGCGAGAACTTTGAAACCTGCCTGAGTAATTGTGGCGACAATTTCACCGATTACATTTTTGCGAACAGCATCGGGTTTGATAATTGCTAATGTACGTTCTGTCATTATTTTTTCCTGAGTATATTAATTAAAGAGATCAAAAAATTACTTCTTTGTTGTTTTCTTTGTTGATGTAGTTTTATCAGCTTCAGTAACAGAAGCCGGTTTTGCAGGTGCTTTTGGAGTAGAAACACTTTTAGTTTCTTTAGCGGGAGCCGATTTTGCAAGCTCTTTTGCAGAAGTTGATTTTACCGTTTCTTTTGCAATTGGTGCTGCTGCTTTTGCAGGCACAGGTGTAGCAGGCATTTCTTTGATAACCGGAGCAGCTTTAGCAGTAGATACGGCAGCTGCATTTACAATGGGAGCAGTGACTGTCGGTGTAACAGTTACTTTTGCTGCTAAAGGCTTTGGAGTAACCGCAACTTTTGCAACAGGACGTGCAGTTGTAGAAGTAACAGCAGTTTTTGGTTTGTCAATTCCCATTGCTCTGGCAACTGTAATTCCAAGATCGGCAGGAGAATCAGCTATGTGAATTCCTGCTAATCTCATAGCAGATACCTTTTCTGCGGCAGTACCTTTCCCGCCTGAAATGATTGCTCCTGCGTGCCCCATTCTGCGACCTTCGGGAGCAGTACGACCTGCAATAAACCCTACTACGGGTTTGTTTACATGTTCGGCTATATATGCAGCAGCTTCTTCTTCGGCCGAACCGCCGATTTCACCGATCATAATGATTGCTTTTGTAGCCGGATCATCATTGAATAATTTGATAGCATCAATAAACTTTGTGCCCACAATAGGATCTCCTCCTATACCGATACAGGTTGATTGTCCCAAGCCGACATCAGTTAATTGTTTTACTGCTTCATAGGTTAATGTCCCGCTTCGTGATACTAATCCTACTGAGCCTTTAGCATGAATAAATCCGGGCATTATACCTAATTTGCATTCATCGGGGGTAATGATACCCGGGCAATTAGGACCGATAAGACGGGAATTTGATCCTGCAAGAGCAGCATTAACTGTTATCATATCCTTAACAGGTATGCCTTCGGTAATACAAACAATCAAAGGTATTTCCGCACTGATAGCTTCTAAAACCGCATCTGCTGCCATAGGAGCAGGAACGAAAATTATGGTTGCATTGGCTTTCGTAGCTGCTTTTGCATCTGCTACTGTGTTAAACACAGGAACAGGACGCGTAAATTGATCTTCGCCTTTTCCTGAATACATCAAACCGGATTTACCCGGAGTTACGCCGCCAACAACATTTGTGCCGTAAGCCAACATTTGAGATGTATGATATGTGCCTTCGGAGCCGGTAATTCCCTGCACCAATACTCTTGTATCTTTATTAACTAAAACGCTCACGTTTATAGTTCCTTAATTGTGAACAAATATTCTGATTCATTAATTTCGTTGGATGTTAACGGTCTTTTACAGCTTTTTAGTGCTATCTGAAACAAGGTACAAAAAACCTGAATTTCAAATTATCACAATAAAGCAGAGCAAAATTACGAAATATTTTTGAGAAAGCACGTAAAAAGCACGAAATACAACGGACTTGCATTTAAGGTGAAGTATGCTCTCAGGTTCTGCTATTGAAAAAGATATTGGATAGTCGGGCAGTATCAACAATGACGGAAAATTGAAGGGTATCGATTTAACGGATAGAACAAAAATATTTAGATAAAAAATTTAACTGAAATTCGTGTAAATTGCGTTAACTTCAAAATTGAGTACGGAATTTATTATTATACCTTCTTGTCGGTATTTTTTAATACACACACTCTTTCTATGGTATATTTCTTTTCGGACGTACATTTAGGGCTTGGTAGCCGTGAGAGCGATCGGATTCGGGAGCAGTTGCTTCTTCGTTTCCTTAATGCGATTGCGCCTGATTGTGAACGTCTGATTATCGTTGGTGATTTGTTTGATTATTGGTTCGAGTATTCATCGGTTACTCCAAAATACTTTTTTCGAATATTGGCAGCATTGGATGATTTGCATAAGAAGGGGATTAAGATTGATTATCTTATCGGCAATCATGATTTCGGGCATCAGGATTTTTTTGAGAAAGAATTAGGCATTCCTGTGCTGCATAACGACATTTCGCTTACATTAGACGGCAAGAAATTCTATATTGCACACGGAGACGGTAAAGCATATAATGATACAGGGTATCTTATTCTCCGTGCAATTCTCCGTAATAAGCTTTCGATAAAACTTTTTCAATGGCTGCACCCTGATTTTGGAATTTGGCTTGCGTCGGGTTCATCTCATGCCAGCCGCACTTATACCGATGAAAAGGATTATAGCGAGCGCGACGGCTTACAGGATTTTGCAGAAAAGAAAATAAATGAAGGTTATGATTACGTTATAATGGGGCATAGGCACCATGCAACTGTTGTACATTTTGAGAGAGGTACATATATAAATCTTGGACATTGGCTTGCACTCCCTGCCACATTTGCACGGTTTGACGGTGTGAAACTGGAATTAATGACTACGGCTGATTTGGGATTGAGTTAATTTGAAATTCCTATTAAAAACGAGAAAATTATATGAGTAGTACTTCTTCTCGACCGTAAACCTAAAAAATTTGTAATTTTGTATCACAGCTTTGTTTTAGAAGTAAACACTAACAAACTTTTTAAATTATCAAGGAAACACAGATGAAAATTATCGGCATTTTATTCGGGATGGAATCAACCTTTCCGCCCGCGCTTGTCGAGCGCATCAACAGCATGGGAATAGATGGCATATCAGCTGAGTTTGTGAAGGTCGGCGGTGTTAAAATGGCAGATATGATGAAATATGATGTTATTCTTGATAGAATTTCGCAGGATATTCCTTTTTATCGTGCAATGCTCAAAAATGCTACTCTTACCGGAACCCGCGTTGTGAATAATCCTTTCTGGTGGAGTGCAGACGATAAGTTCTTTAATTATGCGCTTGCTTCTAAAATTGGGGTGCCTGTTCCGAATACAGTGCTTCTGCCGAGTAAGAACCACCCACCTGAAACTACATCCGAATCAATGCGTAATCTTATGTATCCGCTCAATTGGGAAGAAATTTTTGAATATATCGGTTTCCCTGCGTTTTTGAAACCCCATGCAGGAGGAGGTTGGAAGCACGTTTATAAAGTGGAGAATCCCCACGAACTTTTTGCAGCATATAATAAAACCAATGATTTGGTGATGACATTGCAATCTGCGGTCGATTTTACTGAATATTATCGCTGTTACGTAATTGGCAAGAAATACATTCATATCATGCCGTATGAGCCGCGCAATCCTCATCATTTAAGATATGTGGCAGGATTCACACTTTCGGATGCCCGCAAAAAACAACTTGAGGAATACTGTCTCAAAATTGTAAATGCTCTTGATTACGAAATGGACACAATCGAATTTGCTGTTGAAAATGATATTCCTTATGCGATTGATTATCTCAACCCTGCTCCTGATGCAGAACGGTCATCGGTTCAAGAGGATAATTTTGAGTGGGTATTGCATCACACAGCAAAGTATTTGATTGAACTAGCTCAGGAAGGTAGGAGAATACCAAGCGAATATAAATGGAGTAATTTTATTGCGCCGATTGAAGCTCCTGCTGCTCCTGCAAAAGATACGAAAGCAAAAAAGAAGAAGTAATACAACGATGAAAATTGGAAAGCCGACTTTGTTAAAGTCGGCTTTTTTTGTTTGAGATTGATATTTAATAATAGTAATTCTCCCATACCATACTTTCATTTTGCAGTTATTTCAAAAAATCGTATCTTTGTGGCTTACTTTAATGTACCAACCGTTCCGATTGACATTTTCGGTTCGGTTAAATTTCTAACTTATTGCACAAGAGCACCATATAAAGGGCTTTTGATAGCGGGGTACTTTTATGAATTATAACGGACCGAAGATCCGAATTTCCCGTAAATTGGGAATTGCGCTTACTCCTAAAGCGCGCAAAGTGATGGACAGAAAGCCTGCACCTCCGGGGCAGCACGGTCTTTCTAAAAAGAAGGGCAAGTTGAAAGTGTACGGACAACAACTTTTTGAAAAACAAAAGTTGCGTCTCCAATTCAACGTGCACGAACGTCAGATGAGCAATTACTACAAAAAAGCTGCTCACATGACCGGTAACACAGGAGAACTTTTAGTTCAACTTTTAGAATCACGTTTGGATGCAATGGTATTTCGTGCAGGTTTTGCGCGTTCGATGCAAGCTGCACGCCAGTATGTTCGCCACGGACATATCTATGTGAATGGCAAATTGGTGGATATTGCATCATATCATGTTAAGCCGAATGATACAGTATCGGTAAAAGAATCAAGTCGCAAATTGGAATGTTTCCAAGAAGCAATCCGCACAGCCGGAGTTCCTCCGTACCTTGCGCTTTCCAAAGCAGACTTCTCTGTAAAATATTTGTACTTGCCTCCACGCGAAGAAGTACCTGTTGTATGCGAAGTGCCACTTGTTATCGAGTTTTACTCACGGTAATCTGGGCTTCTGCAACAGATGGTTAATAGTAAAGCCGCTTTCTTTCGAGAGCGGCTTTTTTTTGTTTGAACGATAATAATTAATAAATTGCACGAACAAAAAGTGTGTTAATGAATTCCTCTAGTTCCAGAGGAGCGCAATAGTAATAGAAAACAGAACCCCCACCCATTTCTTAAAACTCCGTCAGGAGTGGCATAGGAATATGTCGCTCCGATGGAGCTTAGTCGTTTCTTGGGTTTGCATTGCTATTGAGATTTATCCCCTCTGGGGAAATAGAAACAGTTTGTCCCAAAACAATGTCCCAAAACTACACATAGTAATTATGGGACATAATTTTGTAACAGAGTTTTGGTGAGAATGCATACAAAAACAGCCCTCATAGGGGCGAAATATCGGTAGAAAATAAACATCCCCCTCCCTCTTAAAGTCCAGTATGGGACGGAATATTGGTTTTTCGTGATACCAATAT
>JACPWH010000302.1 GCA_016197185.1 Ignavibacteriota bacterium | reverse complement strand
GGATATAATCAGTGACTGAACCGGAAGTAACTCCTTTTATAACAGGTGAAGTTGAGTTATCGCTAATTCTATTAACATCAATTGAAGATTTTGATAAATTTACCGCTCTGACTGATGCTGTGCGTTGTGGGATAGCAATGAGCTGTATTAGTGCCGATTCTGAATTTACTCTTTCATTCAATAAATATAATGACGGCTTATCAATAGAATTCTTAACAACAAAAAAAGTATAAGAAGAATCTGAATTGAGAGTACATTCGTATAAATCAAGTGCATTTACAGATTCGCCTGTTCTCTCTACCAGTGTAACTCCAATTCTTCCTCCCGGTAATTCTTTTTCAGAACTTTGAGAATGATAACCATTATCGTAGCCAATTTCAATCCCATTGGCACATCCCAAACGAAGAGAGTATTTTTTTGTAGAATCTGGATTGCAGTTCATTATTTTGACTGTTACTTTACCTCTTGTTAACTCTATGGGAGTATAGATAGGTATAAGTGTATCAACAGGCCGTTTAACGGCTGCTGAAGAACTCGAGGGTAATGCAATCAATGTTTGATATGAACTGCGGGAAAATCGAAATTTATTGACCGGACGATATTCATCTGCCCCATTATGTATAACAGTTGTTATAGATGTATCAGAAGGAGAATTAATAACGGACGAAGAAGAATTTTGCAATACAAGTGAAGTTTGTATTGTCTTATCTAACGATAATATTCTTCCTTCGCCGTCGGAAGCGAGATTAATAAAGCGCACATAGACACTATCCAAACCTCCCGGAGGATTCACTAAATTAGGGTTTTCGCCTGCGCATCCGAGCCAAAGGGCAGCTAAACCAACAATGAGCAATCCTAAAGCAATTATTGACATTGATTGTTTAAGTCTTAGAGAGCCAAACGAAAAATTCTGAAACATCATTGGGATTTTCCTTTTTAGTGAGGTGGTAAAATTTGCCGATTAACCCTTACAAAGCGTAAAAATACGCTATTTTTGTACTCAATTTATATATTTTCGAGTAATAGACAAAATGAACGACAAACTTCAATCTATAATAGATCGCTATCAAAGTGTCGAAAACGAACTGCATAATCCCGATATTGTTCAAGATGCAAAACGTTTTCGTGATACATCAAGAGAGTACAAGCAGCTTGAACCTATTGCAAAGGCAGCTGGACGCTATCTTGATTTAACAAGACAGCTTGAAGATAACAAAGAATTGCTTGAAACACCATCACTTGATCATGAACTACGGGAAATGGCTTATGAAGAGCAAAATGAACTCCAAGCAGAAATCGAAAAAATGGATGAAGAGTTGAAAATTCTGTTGATACCAAAAGACCCTAACGACCTTAAAAATTGTATAGTTGAAATACGTGCAGGAACAGGTGGAGACGAAGCGGGCATCTTTGCAGGTGATTTATTCAATATGTATGTAAAATATGCTGAAAACAAGGGTTTTAAAGTTGATGTTATTGATTATAGTGAATCGGAGCATGGGGGGTACAAGGAAATGAATTTTTCTCTTAGTGGAGATGATGTTTTCGGAACAATGAAATTTGAAAGCGGTGTACATCGTGTTCAACGCATTCCCCAAACTGAGGCAAACGGTCGTGTCCACACCTCAGCAGCAACCGTTGCAATCCTTGCTGAGCCTGAAGATGTTGATATACAAATTGCCGACACAGATATTAGGATAGATATTTTTCGTTCAGGTGGAAAAGGCGGACAAAACGTTAATAAAGTTGAGACAGCAGTTCGAATTGTCCACCTTCCTACTGGTATTGTTGTTCAATGTCAGGACGAGCGGTCACAACTTCAAAACAGGGTAAAAGCAATGAAATTCCTCCGCGCCAAACTCTATGACTATGAACTTGAGAAGCAACAGGGTAATATTGCAGATGTGAGACGTTCCATGGTCAAATCAGGTGATCGTTCTGAAAAAATAAGAACTTATAATTATCCTCAGAACCGGGTGACAGATCACAGGCTTGAAGGTGACACCAAAAATTATGCACTTCGTGAAATAATGGACGGCGGGCTCGGTGATATTATCGAGCAACTTCAAATTGCCGATCGTGCAGAAGCACTCAAACAGGGAGTCAATTAAATCTCATGAGCATCCAATCAGCATTTATGCACCACATTCGAAATTATGTAGCTTTACTTATACTATTAGTAATGGCACACTCAGTTACAAACTCACAGGCATTGCCGTTCAGTTCTGTTGTTATGACCAATACTAACGGAAGAGGGGCTCAAACATATCTATTACAAGGAAGTTTTCCAACGAATGAAATTAAGAAGAAATGGAATGAAGGCTATTCAATTTCTGCAGTAGCGCAAGGAAATGGCTTTTGGGCTGCCGTAATGTCATCAAATACGGGATTCTCTGCTCAGCAATATATTATTGACGATACTTTTCCGATTCGGAAAGTAGAGGAACTTTGGGATAAATCGTTTCGAATTACCTCGATGACATACGGAAATAGTAAATGGACGGTAGTTATCTCTCAAGGCGGGGAAATAGTATCACAGGCAATTTCAATTTCAGATTCATTCCCAACTGCATATATTGATAAGTAT
>JACPWH010000301.1 GCA_016197185.1 Ignavibacteriota bacterium | reverse complement strand
GGTTCTCGGCAACCTTCGCAATTCCTTTCTTTCTTCTTGCATTATTTCCATCCAGATTATCGAAACTACCAAAAGCAGGCGGCTGGATGAACAATATGAAGGTTGTGATGGGATTCTTGGAAATAGCTGCCGCAATGAAATTCATCAGTAATTTTGAGATGGCGTGGAAATGGGGAATATTGCCTCGTGAAATGTTCCTTGCCATTTGGATAGGTTGCAGCGCGCTTATCGTAATCTATGTTTTGGGATTGTATCGCCTAAAATTAGATTCCCCTGTCTCGAATGTGAGTGCGTATAGAGTTGTTTGGGCAATACTGTTTGCTTCAATTACAATGTATCTAATGACAGGGTTGTATGGAGGAAAGTCACTCGGCACTCTCGAGGCGTTCCTTCCATCGCCGGATTATGAGTTGATTATTAATGATGATGAAGTAAGCCCTGAGGAGACAAAACCCGGAACTTCAGCAGTTTCTGGAACAACAAGGAAGGATGAATGGTTCTCAGATTATAATAAGGCACTTACAGAGGCAAAACGTATTAATAAACCGATATTCATTGATTTTACCGGTGTGTTTTGCACTAATTGCCGTTGGATGGAAACTAACATATTTGTTAAGCCATCAGTTAACGATTTAATGAATAATATGGTTCGGGTTCGTCTTTATACTGATCGTAAGTCAGATGCTGATAAGTGGAATAAAGATATGATGATGAAGAGATTCAACTCGATTGAGTTACCACTCTATGCAATTGTTGATCCAAATGACAAGATATTGGAAACCCAATCATTCACAAAAAATCAAATGGAATTTATCGATTTCCTTAAAAAAGGTTCGGAACAAAAGTAACAGATATTTCATATCAACATAAGGATAACCATGACAGATATATTTAGCTCTCTCAGCAGCCATATCGAGATGATATACATTATCATCCTATCGATTTTTGTAGGTATTGAGGTCATTTCAAAAGTTCCGGCTGTGCTGCATACCCCCTTGATGTCAGGAGCAAACGCAATTCATGGGGTTGTTATTATCGGCGCAATTATCGTAATGGGACATGCTGAAAGCCATAATATGCTTGCAATCGTTCTTGGGTTTCTGGCAGTAGTTCTTGGTACGTTGAATGTTGTGGGTGGGTTTGTGGTTACGGACAGAATGCTCGAAATGTTTAAGAAGAAGAAATAGTAAGTGGTTCACTCCCTTGTAATTAATATCCAAAATCCGGCAAGCATCAAACACTTCAAGTGCGCTAAGTGTGATGTAAATATTAAATATTATTGGAATAGCAGGTTCGACATTCTGAATCCAAAATTCGGAAATCTTCAAACACTTCGACTGCGTTTAGTATGATGTAACTGCATAACTACATAACAAGTATCCCATATTGAACCCAAAGTTGGTATGTATCCGATACTTGCCAACTTCTATAGTATTCACAAAAAACCCTCACTTCCCAAAAGGAAAGTGAGGGTTTTTTATCTGATTCAATTTATTTTTTTGATTTAAGCAGCAGTTCCTTTATTGCATCAATATTCTTCTTATCATCTTCTTTATATGTTTTTGGTATCACTTGTTGCGGCATTGCCGAAGATTTGGGCTGTGGAGTTCCTGTAAATGATTCTTCAAGAGTTTTAATGAGGTTTGAAGGCGCATCTTGGGCAACAGGTTTATCCTCCGATGTAAAGTCGTTGGCTTTGGCTTTGAGGGCAGCTTGTGCAAGAGTATCTTTATTTACAACATCACGGATTTTTTCATAAATAGTAGCTCGGGTAAATGGCTTTCCTACAAAGCCTGCTGCTCCTGATTTCATCGCCATTCCGATATTCTCAATATCCGAAACGGCAGTCACCATAATAATCGGAATTTCTTTTGTCGATTTTATATGTTTAATTACTTTCAGAGTTTGATGACCAGAAAGTTCAGGCATGAGAACATCCAACATAATAAGAGCAGGATGATGCTCCACTGCCAGCCCAATTCCATCAAAACCATTGGATGCAAGAAACGGGTAAAACCCGAAACTTTGGATTATCTTAGAGAGAATTCTCTGCATCCAGATATCATCATCAATTATTAAGACCGGAATTTCATTCATTACTGTACTATCTCCTTTCAGAGTCAACTGTTTTTATTTCTGTTTCTTATCTGTGGTAAGGATAAGGGTATCTGTTTGTTGTCCATTATCGGCAGTAGGTTTAGTAATATCAAGTCCAATTAATGCTTTTTTAAATGCCGAGATATTTGTTTGGGCAGCTTGACGGTTCATTTCAATGATTTTATCATACACTTCTTTGCGATGAACCGGAATGTCGCGGGGAGCCTCAATCCCAAGGCGAACTATGCCCCTGTCATTACCCAAAATAGTAATTGTAATTGCATTTCCAATCGTGACAACTTCGCCAATTTTACGTGAGAGTACCAGCATAGTAATAAAGAAAAAAATTGGGTAAAATTATTTAGAATTGACGGCAAATTCAGGCGAATATTTGTCTGACGAAAGGATGATTTGCTCGCCCAATTGTTTTATAACATCAATAATTATTGGTGCTTTCATATTTGCAGTCATGCCTCTATTGGCTGCCCTTATGGTAATGATAACAAAAGCTGCATTATAATCAGGATTAAAATTATTCCTCAGGTCATATTCCATATCTAACATCCACGGTGAAAGCAATGGAAATCCGATTGAAGGTTGTTCGAGTGATATAAGCCAATTGAATGGTGCAGTTTCTTCATCAGAGATAATTACAAATTCTTTGAGCTCAGGAAAACCAAGTACACCTTTAGGGAAATTTATAATATTACCCGAGGGGATCTCAATTTCACCGAATTGTGCAGTAAATATTTTACGGTGTATTTCATCCGTCCCCAACTGAGAACTGTTGGGATCACTTGAGTTCCCAATAATGTATTCGGCTTGATAGTTACCTGACGTAAGTATAATTTGTTTTCCGGTTTGTTCATCTGTATTCAAAAGAATGGGGGCTTTCATATTTGCTGTCATACGCTTTTGTTCATCGGCTAAGGTAACTACAACAAAAAGTGAATGGCATGCAAGATCGTAATCAATATTCGGTTCGTAAGTAAGTTCAATATGCCAGGGGCTTAATAGAGGGAAACCAATAGAAGGTTTTTGAATGGAAACAAGCCATCTGAACGGGGAGGTGCTTTCTTCGTTTATCAGAATAAACTCGGTTAAATCTTCAAACCCAAGAATACCGTCTGCAAAAGTGAAAATATGCTTAGGTTCTATTTGGAGATTCCCAAAGTCAGGAATAACTAATGATATTGCAGAGAGGTTTTCAGATGTTTTGGGGAGTGCATCCTGCATGATTTGTCCTTTTAGAGAATATTCAAGATGTATAAAAGATGTAATAAATTGAATATAAAAGTATTTTAAGCTAATATTTCAAAAAAGAGCTATAAATTTTTGTTCCAAAAATTATTTATTGCCTGTTAACTGTTACTGAATCCGAAATATATCCTTCGGTAGAAGGAACATTTTTGGGTAGATCTTCGATTAAAATCTCAACTCGCCTGTTCTTGGCTCTACCCTCAGGGGTATTGTTATTTGCAGATGGTTTATTAGCACCAAACCCTCTTATACTGAAATTGCGTTCAGAAACTCCTTGCTTGAGAATATAATACCCTATATTCAACGCCCGTGCTGTAGAGAGTTGCCAATTCGATTCATATTGAAATGTATGAATTGGAATCGAATCCGTAAACCCGTCAATGGTAATCTTTTTATTTATTCCTAAAAGTATTACCGAAATAGAATCTAAAACAGGATAGGCATTTTGCTGTATATCTGATTTAGCAGATTGAAACAGTAATTTCTCAGGCAAATTTACTATTATTCCGGTCGGTGTACGCTGAATTGAAACTTTCCCATCGTTTATTTCTTGCTGAAGGGATTTCTCTACCTCCAGATTTATTTGATCAATTGTCTTTTCTTTAGCTTTCGGTAGTATCGGCTGAGGTATGCCATCCGCTCCGGGCAATATCTTATTACCGCGTTGCTGCTTATTGTCTGCAGAAGGCTTGAAATAATCAGTCATTGCGGCAGAAAACTCTTTATACTTACCGCTGTCCACCTGAGAAGAAGCATAAAGAATTACAAATAGACCGAGCAAGAGAGTAATTAAATCTGCATACGTAATTAAATAACGGTCTGCACCTGAATGTTCATTGTCCGTATGAATGGATGGACGCTTCATTGAATCAGGATTTAATATTGAGAAAGAAGGGTAAATCCCTTTTTTTACTTACTTTTTTATACAGCACGCTGCCAATTCTTGAATTAAGAATTGGCAGCGCAAAGATTTAAATAGTCAGAAATGTTAGTGTGTAATAATTAATTTTTTTGCCACATGTTCCATTCTGTCAACTGTAAAGACCACAGAATAAACTCCGTTTACGAGATTTGCAGTTTCAAGTTTAAGAATGTTTTGCTCATTCACGACCGGAGAATTGTCAAATAATGTACTGACTGTCTCACCTAATAAGTTGACCACTTCTATTTTAAGATGGGAAGCTGCTCTATTCAATTGATATGAGATAAAAGTCGCATCAGAGGTTGGATTAGGATAGATTGAACCTGAGATTATTTCATTGAATTTGTCATTTGTCAACTCAGTCACGCTATTTGGGTCAGGAGGAGTAATCGTTTCGAAGCCGGCAACTTTGAAAATATTTCCACCATAATCTGCTACCCAGAAATTTTTGTCACGAGGGTCATATTCAATACCCCGTGCGTTGATAGTGGTGCTTCCTTGTAGAAGCTCCATTCTGCCAACTTCTTGAGTAGGCGTATTCTTATCTATTTTGATGCTAATTGTCCCCGACAGTGAACCGCCGGAAAAATTAGTACAGATTTGATACATAAATTGACTGCCGTCGTAACAGAGGCAACGAGGTCCATACGTTAGTTGATACGGATTTTTTTTGGATGAGAGGGTTGCTCCTGTTGCGGGGTCTAAGGTGTATATCATTCTTGAACCGTCGCGGTCAGCTGCGAGCAGTTTGCCATCTACAAGTTCAAGTCCAATCGGATAATTTGTAGCGGGGCTTGTGTATGAATTCAATAATTTTCCTGTTGTATCCACAGTATAAATCAAACCGCCATTGCCCGGAGTTGTGCTGTTTAGTTTGTGAATATAGAGAATACCGGTAGTATGATCTATTGTAAGGTCTGTACAGAGAGAATCCTTAGTGCTTTCAAAAGGAATTTCTTTCTCAATAATAAGCGATGTAGAATTCAACTTGTAGATTTTCGCTTCTTGGAAGCTGGTTGTCCAAAGCCCGTCTTTTCCATCATAAGCAATACCATACGGAATATGTGAAACACCTCCATTTTCTAAAATTGTTCCTATTTTAATAGGAACAATAGAAAATGTACGGGTCACTCTTGTTTCACTAGGATTTGTAGCCGATGTAATTCGAATACGAGCATACTCCGTAGGGCGGTTCGGTACAGCCCAAAGTAGATTATTTCCTATTGCATTTGTTGCTATATAAGTCCATTTAGCACCATTGTCAATAGAGTATTCAACGTTTACTGGAGGTGTAAAGCCATACCAAGAAACATGTTGAGTAGAGCTCGTTATGAATTGTTCTGCGCCTACAGGTGCAGTGATTTCATAAGAATTAATCACTTCGGTCGGTACATCAACTTCCCACATAGAACGACCGTGAGTTGAAACGCGCAATTTAGTTGTACCTGGTACAGTAGTGGAGCCAATGTAGAACTGCATATCAATAACTGCTGTACTTGGGAAGCCTGTTCCTAATGGAAACCAAGAAGTGCCACCGTCATACGTTCCATAAACACCAATATCAGTTCCTACAAAAAGGATTTTTTCGTCTTCAGGATGAATGGCTATTGAGTTGGTAGGTACGTCAGGAAGATTTTTCCCGATGTCTTGCCATGTCTGACCCAAGTTGGTCGTTTTGAAGACATGGGCTGCGCTAAAGCCTGAGAGAGTCACATAAGCTGTATTTTCATCATTCGGTGACGGTTCAATATCGGTAACATATCTGTTGGGCAGTCCGTTCTGACTTACAGAAGTCCAATTGGTGGCTTTTGTTCCACCGCCGATTGTTGTTACTAAAAGCTCACCGCCTTGGCTTCCAATATATATGATATCAGGATTTACTGTGGAAGCAGCAACAGATGAAATCTTTGCTTTCAATGATGGAGAAATTGCAGCAAATGATGTCCCGTCATTATAGGAAGCATATAAGGCACTCCGTCCGCTAAAAATAGTACCTACAACTGCATCAACAGCCAAAGGAGCAACAAAAGCACCCTGATCGGAAGCGGGGATACCGTTGCTCATTCCACTGCCACCACCGTTTTTCAAATCAAGTTTGAACATATTTCCATACTGGGACTCTGCATAGATAATATATGGTTTATCAGGATTTATCGCTACGAATCCTCCGTCACCGCCTGCCAGCTCACCATAATTAGTGGCTGTATTACTCATTGTTCCATTATCTTGAGTACCGCCGTATGTTACAGATGGCTTTGTTTGGTTGATAGCTATTGTTCCCTGAAACTGAGTAACAGCCAATCCGTTATTAATTGTCCTCCAGGTTTCACCTGCATCTTCGCTTTTACACATACCGCCGTCACTACCGAAATATACAATGTTCGGGTCGAAAGGGCTGAAATATCCGCAATGAGTATCAGGATGTGTTGATGAAATATTATAACCTGCTACTTGTGACCAATTTTTACCGCCGTTGGATGTTCTAAAAAGGTTTACACCGCCAACCAAAGCTATATTTGCGTTTTTTGGATGAACTGTAACGAAATTGTCGTACCCACCTTGGTCATTTGTATTAAAAATACCGATTTCAGAATACACATCGCTCCAAGTATCACCTTTATCGGTAGAGAGTAAAATATGCCCCATTCCTGCTGCTCCGTTTGGACCTGCGACATCCACAAGTGCATAAACTTTGCTGGGATCTGAAGGAGATTGTTGCACAGAAATTCTTCCGATATTATCGAGAGGCAATGTTTTAGCAGTCCATGTTTCTCCACCGTCATTTGAATAAAAAATTCCTGCCCCGACTGTTCCGATAAACAACTCATTAATATCATTTGGGTTGATACTTATGTCTGATACTGTTTCTCTGTTTGTTCTTGTCCATTTTGCACCTGCATCAGTTGATTTATAGAACCCGGATCCACCATAAACAGCACCTGCATAAAGTACATTAGAATTTTTTGGATGAACATAGAGTTTGGAAAATCCTCCAACTGTTGCCAATCCTCTTAGATTCCATGAGGTACCGCCGTCTGTAGATTTGTATATGCCTGCACCGGAATAGCCATAATTACCGCTGGAGTATTCACCGGTAGCTGCATAGATGATGTCAGGATTGACAGGATCAATCGCAAGAGCTCCCATCGAGATGGAATTTTCATGATCCATAATCGGTTCCCAACTTCCTCCGCCGTCCGTAGTGCGCCATACTCCGCCGTTTGCAGTTCCGCAATATACCCATCCGTCTTTAGTTGGAT
Source organism: Ignavibacteriota bacterium (assembly GCA_016197185.1). Taxonomy (GTDB): domain Bacteria; phylum Bacteroidota; class Ignavibacteria; order Kapaibacteriales; family UBA961; genus JADJXV01. Next base: position 12,874 of record JACPWH010000301.1, on the reverse strand, counting down.
GGTGAACTATTGTTCGTGTACGTCCGCCAACATCTGTAGGTCCTGCCTGTTTCCAAACCGGCTGTTGTGCTAATAATTGCGCTCCGTTTTGCTTGGAATTGAAAAATTTCTTTTGCTGTTCACGGGCTTTAAAAAGTGCGTTACTTGGTATTGAGTCAAAAGGGTATGCGCGTTGGTCGTGGAAAAACTTTGCGCGATCTCTTGGGTCTCCTTCGCGTTCCTCATTGGGGGCAACTTGTGCAAAACTATTTGCAGAAACAAGGAGAAGTGCAGCGATAGTTAGAAGAATATATTTTTTCATTGTAACTCCTTTTGGAGAAAAATTGAGATGGATAATAAGCGTTGTCTGAAGTTTTCTATTTAATAAACTACAACTTACGGAACAAGGCGCAAAAAATCAAAGATTTCATAAGGTTTTGCGCAAATCTTATGTTAAAATTGTAAATTTTCTTTTGTCGGGTGCGGAATTACCTGCAATTTTGCATTAAAATTAACATATTTCAGAGTATTTATTGTATCAAATTGTATCTTAAATCTTACTAAAAATCTATGCTCAATTTTCAGTATTCAGAAACTCACGAACTTATCCGCCAAACAGCCCGTCAATTTGCTCAAGACGAAATACTCCCGTCAGTTATTGAACGAGATAAAACTGCAACTTTTCCTCATGAAATTATTAAAAAACTTGGTGAACTCGGGTTTTTGGGAATGATGGTCTCGCCTGAATGGGGGGGGAGCGGTTTGGATGCAGTAAGTTATGTTATTGCAATGGAAGAAATCTCGAAAGTGGATGCAAGTGTTGGCGTTGTAATGTCGGTTAATAACTCTCTTGTTTGTTGGGCGATTGAATCATTTGGAAATGACGAACAAAAAGAAAAATTCCTGCGTCCACTGGCAACCGGAGAAAAACTTGGAGCATTCTGCCTCTCTGAACCTGAAGCAGGGTCTGATGCTACTCAGCAGCATACTTCAGCTGCTCTTGAAAATGGCAATTGGGTAATTAACGGGACGAAGAACTGGATTACCAATGGAACAACAGCAGATATTTACTTGGTGATGGCACAGACTGACCGTGATAAAAAACACAAAGGTATCACTTGTTTCATTGTAGAACGTAACCGCGCCGGATTTGAACCTGGACTTAAAGAAGATAAGCTCGGTATTCGTTCGAGTGATACTTGCTCAATTGGGTTGACAAATGTAACTGTTCCACCTGAAAATATTCTTGGTGAGGCTGGACGTGGATTTAATATCGCAATGGAAGTATTGAACGGTGGACGTATCGGAATTGCAGCCCAAGCACTTGGAATTGCCCAGGGAGCTTTCGAACGTGCACTTGAATATTCTACCCAACGGAAAGCATTTGGGAAACCGATTGCCGATTTGCAGGCAATCCAATTCAAACTAGCTGAAATGTCCGTTAAGATTGAAGCATCCCGTTTGCTGATTCTTCGTGCAGCAACTATGAAAGACAATCATGTACGTTTTGTAAAAGAAGCTGCTCAAGCCAAGCTCATGGCATCGAAAACTGCAGTTGAAGTTACACTTGAAGCAATTCAAGTGCATGGCGGCTACGGATATGTGCGCGAATATCATGTGGAAAGAATGCTCCGCGACGCGAAGATTACCGAGATTTACGAAGGTACTTCGGAAATTCAGCATATCGTTATTGCGAGAGAGTTAATTAAATCGCTATAAGTATAGTTGATATAAAAAAGCTGCCCCGATGAATTTCAAAAAATCATCGGAGCAGCTTTTTTTACTTCTCCTTAAAACATAATTTACTGAGTTATATCTTTCAATTTAACAAAGACATAAATCTTTTATTTTTCTTTTGAAGAATTCCTCTGCCGCAAAATCTCGAACATCAAAATCCCGCCTGCTACAGATGCATTAAGAGATTCAATTTTCCCGACCATCGGTATTTTTACCAATTCATCACATAATTTACGGATTTGGGGGCGCATTCCTTCGCCCTCACTGCCGATAAGAAGGACAATTGGTGTGTCGTAATTGTACGTGTCCGAATAGCTTCGCTCTGATTCACCTGCTGTACCGATAATCGTAAACCCTGCAGATTTACAATCTTTTAAGGCTACTGTAAGCTCACTTACTTTGGCTACGGGAATATGCTCCAATGCTCCGGCGGACGCTTTCACGGCGGCAGGTGTAACTGGCGAGGAGTGACCGCTCGGCAATATAATCCCTGAAAATCCTGCACACTCTGCACTACGTGCAAGTGCCCCCAAATTATGAGGATCGGTGATTCCATCAAGTGCGAGGAGCATCGGTGTTTCGCCATCTCCATACGCATTCCCGATAAGCGTTTGTAAATCCAGTGTAATGCCTGAAGTGCAGAGGGCGATTACTCCTTGGGCAGCACCTTTCCCTGCACGGAGGTCACGCTCCATATTTCCGAATTTTGCTCGGTCGGCTGTTGTAAAGTTGATACCTGCTTTACGGGCATTATTCTTGATTTGTTCAATGGCATCTCCTTCGCTTCCGTAAGCAATAAAGATTTTTTCGATAGGTCGTCCTGCCGATATTGCTTCCAATACTGCATTGCGCCCATAGATATAGCTGCCTGATGCAGGGGTCGTTCTATCCGGTTGATAGTCTTGCATAGTATGTTAATTCGTAAAAAAGGCGTATTTTTGAAGTCTATTTTGTTGCAAAATTACTAAATTACCATGACGCGCCTCGAAACATTCCCGAATCCCAAACCGGAACGCCAATATATCATTACTCATTCTAATCCTGAATTTACTTCAGTTTGCCCGATAACAGGACTCCCGGATTTTGCGGTTGTTACCATTGAATATATTCCGAACGAAGTATGCCTTGAGTTGAAAGCCCTAAAATATTACTTTTTGGAGTTTCGTAATAAAGGTATTTTCTACGAAGCAGTTACCAATCAAATATTGGATGATTTGGTTGGTGTTTGTAATCCACTTCAAATGACTGTGGTTACAGAATGGGGTGCAAGAGGCGGGATGACTTCTGTGATTGAGGCTACATATTCCCAAGAAGTTTCCGAATAAATAATAAGCACAGAAATTTCTGCACGAAGATAAAAAAGAATGAAGGCAACAATAGCTAAAGATTTTCATTGGGAAATGGGGCATCGCCTTCCGTATCATGACGGAGGATGCCAGAATATACACGGACATTCCTATACTATGCGTGTTGAAATCTCAGGAGATATTGACGAACGCGGAATGGTTATAGATTATTTCGATTTAAAGGCTGCAGTTCAGCCGATTGTAGAACGCTTGGATCATTCTTTTTTATGTTCGGAATCCGACGAAACAATGTGTGCTTTTTTTAAGGATAACCCTATGAAAGTAAACATGGTTTCCTTTCATTCAACTGCCGAAAATATTGCATTGTTTATTCTTCGGGAAATTACGCCTTCAATTGAAGCGTATCCTAATGTTGATGTGCTCACGGTACGGCTTCATGAAACAAAACATACATTTGCAGAAGTGTCGGTCGAAATGAAAAATTATCGAAGCTGATTTCTTTCTCTCCATTCTGTTTGATTATTTGTAGGTATAAATTATGTCAGTTCGTGTTCGATTTGCTCCTTCCCCCACAGGTTTCCTCCATATAGGAGGTTTGCGCACAGCCCTGTATAATTATCTTTTTGCAAAGCATCATGGCGGTGAGTGTATTCTAAGAATAGAAGACACCGACCAAACCCGTTATGTAGAGACAGCCGAAAAAGCAATTATTGATATGTGCCGCTGGGCTGGGTTCAACTTCGATGAAGGACCTGAACAAGGTGGCAAATATGGACCATACCGTCAATCCGAGCGCACAGAACTTTACCAAACCCACGCAAGTATATTGATTGAAAATGGTGCGGCATATTATGCCTTTGACTCTGCAGATGAACTCGAAAAAATGCGTGAGCGTCAGCAAAAAGCAGGTCTTGCACCTAAATATGACCGATCAATAATGCGTAACCAGACCACACTTGGTGAAGAAGAAACAAGCCGTTTGCTTGCTGAAGGTGAGCCAAGCGCAATCAGACTTAAAGTACCCCATTCCGGTGAAATTCGTTTTTCGGATATAGTTCGAGGTGAAGTGGTATTTGCTGCGCGTGATATTGATGATCAGGTTTTGTTAAAATCGGATGGTTACCCTACGTACCATCTCGCTAATGTGGTTGATGATCATTTGATGGAGATTACCCATGTTATTCGTGGTGAAGAGTGGCTGCCATCCACACCAAAACACTGTTTACTCTATGAAGCATTTGGTTGGGAAAAACCTAAGTTTGCACATCTGCCGCTGCTGCTAAATCCTGATAAGTCTAAAATGTCCAAACGTCATGGTGATGTATTCGTTGAAGACTTCAAAAATAAGGGGTTTTTTGCGGAAGCATTGGTTAATTTCATTGCATTGTGCGGATGGAACCCTTCGTCAGACCGTGAAATTTTCTCTATGAATGACCTCATCGAACATTTTGCTCTTGAAAAAGTGAATAAAGCAGGTGCGATTTTCGACTATAAGAAATTGGAATGGATGAACAATCAATATTTCCGAAGTTACGACCCTGCCGTTCTTGCTCCTGAACTTCTTGAAGTATTGAAAAACTATGTTTATCCAACTGTAAGTGCAGACTATGCTGCCCAAGTTATAAAGTTACTTCGTGAAAGAATCAGCTTTGTGGCTGACATCCCAACGTTCGGCGATTATATGTTTGTACGACCTGTGAGCTTTGATGAGGAGTATAAAAGTAAGCATTGGAAACCTGAAACTCATGCAAATATTGCACCTTTGGTTGGAATATTTGAGTCGCTTTCAGATTTTTCAAATCAATCATTGCATGATACAGTTCATGCCTACACAACAGAAAAACAGATAGCACTTAAATTTATTATCCATCCGTTACGTCTAATGATAACCGGAAAGCAAGTAGGAGCAGGGATGTTCGAAACAATGGAAGTATTGGGTAAAAAAGAAGTATTGGCAAGAATGAAAGTCTTTTTGGAGAATAATCAGTGATAAAAAATTTTGCAAGTGGGATATGTGCAGTTTTGGCAATCTTTGCAGGTTGTTCTACTGAATCAATAACAAAAAAGACTTGCATCAATGAGCGGACGAAAGAAGCGGCAATCAGTTGGGGAGAATACAGTACCAAAACCGGACAGATGAGGGCTTATCAGTTCAATGGGGGTCTTGTATTTTCGAAATTCTTGCGAGAATCTGAAACAGATACGAACAAATTCACTAAGATTGGGGATTTGTCCTCAGATGATTTTTGTAAATATTTGCCTACTGTGCTCAGAACATTTGATACAGTACAAACACTTCATGCTCCTGGTGATATTGCACGATTCGTAGAGTATTCAAATAAAGAAACAAGTACGAGAATTCGTGCTGTATGGAATCCCGAATATAAAACGTATGGCAGCAAAGCGTTTCGGTCGGTCTATGACTCGCTCATGACAATTGTGCCGCCCGAACAGAGGTGGTAATTTTTCACACACATAAAAATTTCACCGGTAATGATTTAATTTTTTATAATTATGACAATACCTATTAAAATACTATTGGTTGATGACAATCCCGATTTCTGCGGAACATTAGCCGATATTATTCAGCAACTTGGATGGCAGACGGAAATTATCAATGTACCTGAAGAAGCTCTTAAATACTTAGAGACCAATCATCAGTACATTTCACTAATGCTTTTAGATATTGAGTTCACCACTTCTCAAGATATGAGCGGAATGGAAGTGCTCGCTGCAGCCCGAAGGGCGTATCCTGCCGTACCGATTATTATGATATCAGGTAAGGGTACAATTGAAAATGCAGTGAAAGCAACTAAACTCGGTGCCGTTAATTTTGTAGAAAAAAGCGTTTTGAGCGGTGAAAAATTAAAGGAAGTAATTACAAGTACGATTCAAAGAATATCTGCAAGTAACGATAATACAGAAATGATGCGTATTATCGAAGGGCAGGGAATTACGGGCAAGAGCAAGGCAATGATGGCGGTTGCCGATAAGATAATACGATTCGGACGGACAGATCTAAATGTTCTGATAACCGGAGAAACCGGAAGTGGAAAAAAATTAGTGGCACAAGCACTTCACGCTGCAAGCAGACGTAATAAATACTCACTTGTAACTGTGGATATTCCAAATATCCCCAGGGAACTTTTCCAAAGTGAACTATTCGGACACGTAAAAGGTGCTTTCTCAGGTGCTTTGGAAAATAAAAAAGGAATGTTCCATCAGGCAAATAAAGGTACATTGTTTTTGGACGAAATTGGTGATTTACCAATTGAACTCCAGGCAAATTTACTCTTACCAATTGAAGAACGGATAATAAGAAGAGTGGGGAGTGTTGAGCCGGAATCTGTTGATTTACGGTTAGTATCAGCAACCGATAAAGACTTGATTGCAGCTATGAGAGAAGGTAAGTTCCGTGAACAGCTGTATCACCGTTTGCGTGAGTGTGAAATTCATTTGCCCCCCCTTCGCGAACGGCGTGAGGATATACCTTATATCGTTGAAAAATATGTGCACCGCCATAACAATGATATGCAGGAAGATAAAGTGATTTCTCCTGCGGCAATCGAATATTTACAAGAGAAGGAATGGCCAGGAAATGTACGTGAACTCGTAAGCACAATACGGTTGGCACTGCAAACTACACAATCAGATCAAATTGAGGTTATCGACTTGCACCGTGCTATTTCTCCGTCTTCAATGCCGGATAATTCTGTTGGGCAATTTAATTTTTCGACCGACCGTTCTCTGCGTGACGATATTGCCCGTGCAGACCAAATGAAAATAGAAGCTACGCTCGAACGTTGTAAAGGGAATGTAAGTAAAGCGGCAGCTATTCTTAGCATTAGCCGTGAAACACTTCATAATAAAATCAGACGCTACGGAATCAATACGCATGATTTTAGAGCCAAGTAAACATTACTTATAAAAATACAATGAAACAGATAGTTGGTTTTGTATTCGTTCTGCTAATAACTATTTCTTTGTTCTCGTGCTCACATACGAAAACGGTAAAAGATGGTCGCGATTTTTCAAACGATACGGTAATGCTCCAAAGAACAATATGTTACGGGCAATGTCCTGCGTATAAAATCGCTGTTCTTGGTTCAGGGAAAGTAGAGTTTGAAGGATTCAAATTCTCTAAAACTCAAGGTAAGGTTTCTGTAGATATTCCTCTTGATTCAGCCAAAACATTGATAAGTGAAATAGAGCAATCCGATTTTTTCTCTTGGAAAGATGAATATAACAACCAAGATGTAACAGACCTTGCTTCTACATTTGTTACAGTAGTTTTGAGTGGAAACAAGAAAATCATCAATCATTATAACGGAGACAAAAGTGCTCCAAGCGGACTCGTTAAAATTGAAAAGCATATAGATGCAATTACTAATTCGGAACAATGGATAAGATAAGAATCTAATGGCTAATAGCTAATAACTGTTACCTATAGAGAATTGTCTTATTCAACGAATGCAGAAAAAATCAAAAAAGAAGCTATTAGCTAACAGCCATCAGCCAATAAAACAAGAATACATCATGTTTGAACCCCAAAAAACACGCATAACCGATCTCCAAAACCGCCTTGAGCAATTACGGAGGTTTCTTTGACCTCGATACTAAAATTGATGAAATAGCCGAGCGTGAACAATTATCCGAAGCTCCGAATTTTTGGGATGATAATGTAGCAGCACAAAAAGTGATGCAGGAAATTTCCGAGCGCAAAGAGTGGGTGTCACTCTGGAAATCTGCCGGTCAAACTGTGGAAGATGCTGATGCAATGATACAACTCGCCGATGAACTCGCCGATGAAACCCTCGAAAACGATATTAACACCGAACTTGCCAAATCGCAACAAGCAGTTGATGAACTTGAACTTCGGAAAATCCTTTCCGGTAAGGATGACAGCCGTAATGCAATTCTGACTATTCATGCAGGTGCAGGGGGAACCGAAGCACAGGACTGGGCTGAAATTTTGCTGCGGATGTACACCCGTTGGTGCGAGCGTCATGGATATACAGTTTATCTAGCTGATGAACAGGAGGGGGATGCCGCCGGAATCAAATCAGTAACTCTTGAAATTATCGGTAAAGATGCTTATGGTTATCTGAAAGCTGAGAATGGAGTCCATCGTCTTGTACGGATTTCACCGTTCAATTCACAAGGGAAGCGGATGACTTCATTCGCTTCGGTATTTGTGTATCCCGAGGTGGAAGATGACGTTGAAATTGAAGTGAATCCTGCCGATGTGGAAATGGATACATTCCGTTCAGGGGGAAAAGGCGGGCAGAATGTGAACAAAGTGGAAACTGCAGTGCGTTTGCGTCACATCCCATCAGGAATTGTAGTGGCGTGTCAACAGGAACGTTCCCAACTTTTAAACCGTGAGAGGGCAATGAAAATGCTCAAATCACAACTCTATAAAAAGCGTTTGGAAGAGGAAGAAGCAGCGAAAGCTATCATCGAGGGGAGCAAAAAGAAGATTGAATGGGGCAGCCAAATCCGCTCTTATGTGTTCCAACCCTATACAATGGTGAATGACCACCGTACCGAACTAAAAGAAACAGACATCCACTCCGTCATGGATGGTAAGTTGGATAATTTTATTCGTGCATTTTTGTTGATGGGTGATGAAGAGTAACTTTTTGAGTGATTCGGTAGAGATAGGGCATTATCCTATCTACAAAATATTCTATTTTGACCTGTTATTCTGAAGGAGTCCTCCACTGAAGAATCTGAGTTTAGACTACTCTTGAGAATTAAGCATTTCATTGTTATTAGAGGTAAACTATTGCTGCTTTTTCACGGCAGTTTTTAATTCTCGAAAACTCTCTAAACTGAGATTCATCGGTTTAAGAAGACCTATGAATGACGAGCATACGTAAAGATAGCTTTACAGAGAAGTCAAAGCATCTTAAACTTGTCAACTAATTAAAACATTCTGATATATTGCAATATGAAAGTAAACCTTATACTCGAAGAAGGAATGAGAGTCCGTGCTGCGAATGAACGGTGGATGACAACGTATTTTGACACGGGGAGTGATAATCATGTCCCAACTGCTGCATCTCCGATGGAAGTATTGCTCGAAGCTATGGGGGCGTGTTCGGCTATGGACGTACTTTCTATTTTACGAAAACAGCGCAGAACAATTACTGATTTTCGCATTGACATCGACGGTGAGCGTGCCCAAGAATACCCAAAAGTATATACATCTGCACATCTTATCTATACTCTGACAAGTCCTGATGCAACTCTTACTGAACTTACTCGCGCGATTGAACTTTCACATGAAAAATATTGCAGCGCATCGGCAATGTTTATCCGTTCAGGGTGTGAAGTAACTTACAAAGCGATAGTAAATCTCCCTCAATAACCATTTAAACTATGAATCTTGTAGCAATTGTCGGTCGCCCGAATGTAGGGAAATCAACGCTTTTCAACCGGATTATCGGTGAGCGTGATGCCATTGTCGAAGAAATTTCGGGTGTTACTCGTGATCGGCATTACGGCAAAGGAGAGTGGTGCGGTGTGTCGTTTATTCTAATCGATACGGGTGGTATCATACCTCAAAGCGATGATGTATTCGAAAAAGCAATCCGCGAGCAGGCAATGCTTGCAATCGAGGAGGCAAATTCAATCATCTTCGTTTGTGACGGTCGCGACGGGATCACACCGGTTGACCGTGATATTGCATCGGTTTTACGTTCGTCTAAAAAGAATGTAATTCTTGTAGTAAATAAATGCGATAATGTAAAGCAAGACGGACAAATGTATGAATTTCATGAACTTGGTCTCGGCGAACCGTTCGCAATTTCAGCTATGAACGGACGCAGCACAGGTGATTTCCTGGATGCTGTAATAGCACCTCTCGAGAAAGGTGAGCCCGAAGAAGACAACCGTTTGAAAATTGCGATGGTGGGAAGACCTAATGTGGGTAAGTCAAGTATTACAAATGCCTTGCTCGGCAGAGACCGCGCAATCGTTACACCGATTGCAGGAACTACCCGCGATGCAATTGACAGTACAATGAAATTCTACGGTGATGAAATTGTACTCATCGATACTGCGGGACTTCGCCGCAGAAGCCACATTACAGAAAATATAGAAATGTATAGCACGATGCGTACAGCAAGAGCAATTGAACGAAGTGATGTCACGGTAGTTGTGCTTGATGCCGAACGTGGTTTGGAATCGCAGGACAAGCGTATTATCGGAGATGTAATTGATGCTCGAAAAGGAATTATCATTGCGGTGAACAAATGGGATTTAATTGAAAAAGATACCAATACTGCACTCAATCTGACTAAGAAAATTCATGACGAATTGAAAACCTTCGATTATGTCCCGATTATTTACATATCGGCTCGCAGTAAACAGCGTCTTACCAATCTTATCGAAATGGCAATCGAAATTCAGAAACGGCGTACAACACGTATTTCAACATCCAAACTCAATGATATGTTTTTGGAAGAGATTCGTGCAACTCCTCCTCCTTCTGTTCGTGGTCATGATATGCGTATTAATTACGTAACACAAGTAAAGGTTGCACCGCCGGTTTTTGCATTTTTCTGTAACCATCCCGAAGATTTGGCTGTTTCGTATAAGCGATTCTTAGAACGTGCCTTGCGTCGTCACATTGAATTGGAAGGAGTGCCCGTTTCATTCTTATTTAAACGTAAAAATGTGAAATGGGAACCGACAAGTGGCAATTAGGAACATTAATATATTTGGCATAAAAAATAGCAGCATACCCCATGGTTTCAACCATGGGACAAAAGAATGCAAAATGAATTGGAAACCATTTCAATGATTCATGTCATGACAGTTGTATTCCGTCGTGCATTAACTCGTTATAAACATAAAATCTCTAAAGTCATGACAGTTGTTACAACTGTAATTCCAAGAAGATGGTTAGCAGGAAGGTCGGTTATAACAACCGACCGGACCTAAAATTGGTTTTATAACTATTGAATGCACGACGGTATGTAACAGTTATTCCGTATAGACGCTTAGAGGAAGGTCGGTTGTTACAACCGACCTGACCTAAAAAAAGGAAGAAATTCGACCTATCAATAATTACCATTATGGATAATAAAAAATATCTCCAGCCTTCCATAGTTGCCCAACTTGCCAGCATCGAACTAAAAGCGCGTCTTGTAGTTGAGGGCTTTATCAGTGGGTTGCACCGTTCACCGTTTCGCGGGTTTAGTGTTGAATTTGCTGAGCACCGTGCATATCGACCCGGTGATGATATTCGATTTATGGATTGGAAAATCCTTGGACGTACAGATCGCTACTATGTAAAGCAATTTGAAGAAGAAACCAATCTTCGCTCAATGATAGTGGTTGATGCAAGTGCATCGATGGGATATGCTTCAAAAGGCAATATCACCAAGTTTGAATACGCCTCCTATTTAGCCGGTGCATTGTCGTATCTGATGATGAAACAGCAAGATGCGGTAGGACTTGCGCTTTATGATACGGAAGTGACCTCGTTTCTCCCTCCACGTTCCAAACCTTCTTATATTCAAGAAATCCTTCGTACTCTCGGCAGTGCTGTTCCGGCTCACACCACAGGAACCGGCAAGGCACTTGACCGATTGGCTGAGCGTATATCCAGACGGGGATTGGTCATTATTCTGAGTGATTTTTTTGACGATATAGATTCAATCATCACTGCGCTCAAACATTTCCGCCACAAGAATCATGAAGTTGTTGTGATGCAGATTTTAGATCCTCGCGAACGTGATTTTAAGTTCGGACTTGATGCAAATTTCAAAGACCTTGAATCAGGTGAGGAAATACTCACCCAACCCTATCAGATCCAAAAAACATATACTAAAGCGATGAATGATTTTATTGCTACAATTAAACGCGAGTGTTTTCAGCGTGGGATTGACTACGTATTGATGGATACTTCCGAACCATTTGATAAGGCACTGCGTGGGTATCTAGCGAAACGAACAAGAATGTAATATTGATATAGGGCATAATCGTTAAAATATTCTCTTCTGCAATAGAGAATACAATAATTTTCACGAACTTCACTCAACACCGAGAAAATAGTAAATTCGCACTCCAAAATAATAATTATTTTACCATAGCTGTTATTTTGTGTTAGAATAGTATTTTTCACTTCATACTCTGCCGCTGCCTATGTTACCAATCAGGATTGTGATTCTGCTTATTGTGATGAGCACTATGTTGAAAGCTCAAGACTATCGTACTCTTTCGGGAATTGTCCGCGATTCTTCTTCAGGAGAAGCAATAATAAGCGCAACCGTCTCTATCTATGTAAACCCTACTGACAGTAAACCGATTCGAGGAGCAATAACAAATAAATACGGTTTCTTCTCAATTCCGAAACTCCAACTCGGAAACTATACCCTTACAGTGCGCTCAATTGGTTACAAGACACTGCTACATTCTGTCAGTTCCGCAGAAATTGAAAAAAATAAACAGATAATCCTTGCGCTTGTTGAGCAAAATCTAAAAGCAAATGACGTAATAGTTGAAGCTGATCGTAATTCTGTATCAGCTACACAAAGTATCAGTACTGTGAGTATTACCAGTGATTTTATTAGAAAAATGCCTGCATTACTTGGTGAAACGGATGTATTCCGTGTTTTGCAAATGTTACCGGGGGTGAAATCACCAAGTGAGCTTTCGAGTGGATTATATGTGCGGGGCGGTTCCCCCGATCAAAATCTTGTGTTATTGGATAATGTAGTTGTTTATAATCCTTCACATCTCGGCGGCTTTCTGAGTACATTTAATAATGATGCTCTTAGAGATGTACGATTGATAAAGGGCGGATTCCCCTCTGAATACGGTGGACGGCTTTCGAGTGT
>JACPWH010000280.1 GCA_016197185.1 Ignavibacteriota bacterium | reverse complement strand
CTGCACTCATTTCCCGTGATACACTTTATATTCCTAATTATCCCACTCCATCAGTGAAAAAGCCGATTGGGGGAAAATTGACTTTCATGGAATCAGATACGAAGAATGCACTCCATGAGAAATTTCCTGAATTGTATATAAAGTCACCATATTCCCAACTTACAAAAATGCGGGAGATAAAAGATGCCGACGAGTTACGCCTCATGAAAAAAGCGATTGATATAAGTGCAGAAGGGCATATCGAGACTATGAAGCAAGCGAAAGCAGGAATGAAGGAATATGAAATCGAAGCGATTATGGAATATACATTCAAACGTCTTGGCGCGGAAGATGTCGGCTATCCATCCATAGTCGGTTCTAATTACAACGCTTGCATTTTGCATTATATCTCAAATCGTAAGCAAACACAGTCAAGCGATATGGTTCTGGCGGATTGCGGAGCAGAGTATCAAAATTACACAGCAGACATTACCCGCACCTTCCCTGTAAACGGTAGATACTCCCCTGAGCAACGTATTATCTACAATATCGTACTCGAAGCCCAAGATTCAGGGATTGTCGCTTCACGAGCCGGAAATGCTTTCAAAGACCCGCATAAAAAAGCAATGGAAGTTGTACAAAAGCGATTGATGGAACTTGAAATTATTCAAAAGCCGGAAGAAGCCAAATGGTATTTCAATCACGGTACTTCTCATTACCTCGGTTTGGATGTTCACGATGCCGTAACAGGAACTGCACTGAAGCCAAATAGCGTAATCACTGTCGAGCCGGGGATTTATATTCCGGAAGGGAGCCCATGTAATAAGAAGTGGTGGAATATCGGAGTGAGAATTGAGGATGATATTTTGATAACGGAAGGTGACCCGATTAATCTGTCTGCTAGAATACCACGAAAGGCGGAGGATATTGAGCGGCTGATGGAGAGTAAGACGATGCCATGAGAATATTCTTAATGATTCTGTGAATATTCTTAGAGTAAATATGGCAAATAATTGAACCCTTCGACGGGCTCAGGGCGACACAACTTATTAATATACAATAGTTTGTCACACTGAGCCCGTCGAAGTGTCGAACACTTTCTTTTTTTAGTAATGTAACTGTTAGTTTCATTGCTTTCTAAAACAATAAAAAATGGGTTATGAGAAAATTCTCATAACCCATTTTTTATTCTAACTATAATTTATCATCTCATAATATCATTATACAAGACCACTGCCATCAGCGCAAGCAAGAGCAGCATACCCACCTGCTGAACCGCCATCTTGACCTTTACAGGCACTTCACGTCTGATAATTGCCTCAATGATAATGAATACCAAATGTCCGCCGTCGAGAGCGGGAATCGGAAGAATATTCAATACGGCAATCGAAACTGAAAGCATTGCTACAAGATTCATGAAAGCACTGAATCCTATATCAGCAACTTTTCCGGCAGCTTTCATAATTTGAATAGGTCCACCGATTGTATTCTTGAATGAAACCACACCGCCGAAGATTTTTCCTATAATTCCAAAGAATCCCGTTACCTGACGCACTGTTTCATTCCATCCAAAAGCAGCAGCTTCTCCAAAACTATAATCCTGATGAACACTCGCACCCGGTAATGTCATATAAGGACCTATCCCGATACGGTAACGTTTTTCGGCATTATCGAATGTTGGTAAGATTGTTGCTCGTTTTTCTTCCGAGCCTCGTTTCCAGACAAATTCGAGGGGTTTGCTATTACTTGATCCTATCATCCCGATGAATTGATCAACTCCCCTGATAGGTTCATTATTAATGGAAACAATTGTATCTTCGGCTTTCAATCCTGCTTTTCCTGCCGGCATAGCAGGTTCAATTTGTGCTATTACTACTTTTGCTCCGAAAGGTATCAATCCGAAACCTTTTTTCTGAGTCATTACATTGATGATCTCACTGCCGTTTGTAATAAGTGTTTGTGTTGAATTATCTCTTGATACAATTACTTTTCGGTTTGCACCCAAATCTTTGATGGTCAATTCTTCCATACCGTCTTCCCATGAAGCGATCGGTATATTATCAATCTTGAGTATTTTATCCCCTTCTTTGAATCCAATTTTTTCTGCAATTGAACCTTTTTCTACATACCCAACAGTTGTAATGGGATGAATTTCCTTCCCATTAAACAGGGCAAGACAAAAGAACACGGTAATCGCAAGGATAAAATTCATTATCACGCCTGCACTGATGACAAATGCCTTTTGAAGTGCGTTCTTGGAACGGAATTCATACGGTTTGGGTTCGGTTTTTAATTGGGTAACATCCATACTTTCGTCAATCATCCCGACGATTTTCACAT
>JACPWH010000300.1 GCA_016197185.1 Ignavibacteriota bacterium | reverse complement strand
ATGTTCGACGAGCCGTCTAATGGGTCAAATATGAGTACATATTTCCCTTTGTGGTAATTGTCCGGAATTTTGATAAGTCCCTGTGATTCCTCTGATGCCATTACACAAAGATGCCCACCGTGATCCATAGCACGGAAGATAATGTCATTTGCAAATTCATCCAGCTTTTTTACCTGTTCACCATGAACATTATGAACTTCAGTCAACCCAAGGACATCACTTAGTCCTGCTCGGCGTACATCACGGGCTATTAGACGAATTGCCAGGGTTAAATCGCGTAAAAGTCTTGAAAATTCTCCTGTTGCTTTAGGGTGAAGTTCTTGCTCTTCAGAAAAATGACGTTCGATTGTTACAAGCTTAGATGTGCTGAATATAGCCATTCCGGTTACGTAAAATATGAATAAATATATGCTGTTTTTTGTTGTTCAAGAAATCCGTCAGTGTAAATTTTTCACAAAATAGCACAGAATTTGGTTTTAGAAAAGGAAAATTAGGAAGGAGGGGCATTAAGCGACAGTTAGAAGCAATAACACATAAAAAAAGCGCAACTACAGTGTAGTTGCGCATAATAGATAACTCATCAAGAATGAATTACATTGGTTTTTTTTCAGCTTTTTCAGCCTTTTTACCTTTTTTAACTTTTACTTCAGCTTTTGCTTCTGCTTTTGCTGCAGGTTTTACTTCAGCTTTGGCAGCCGGCTTAGCTTCAGCTTTAACAGCCGGTTTAGCTTCGATTTTTACAGGAACCGGTTTAGCGTCAGCTTTTGGTTTGTCGCTTGCAAATACATTTACTGATACTGATACCGCAAAAACAACTGCGAGTAATGTTACGAATTTACGCATTAGGTAATCTCCACAAATTAAAATATTGAAAATATTGTCTTAACTTCGAATGCGAAAATACGATGTGAAAATGAAACGTCCAATAACCATCGTATTAAACTTTATTCATATCTCTTCAAAATGACAAGCTAACCCTCAAACGCTTCTAAAATCGTCTATTTTCTGTAATTTGTATCGTCAAAAGTAATTTTACAGTTCTTAATACATTGTATTTATTATATCATAATGTCAAATTTGATTAAGAAAAAAATAGTTATTATCGGGCCTGCTCACCCCTATCGTGGCGGGAATGCCATGTTCATTCAATATTTATGTAATTCACTTTCTGAAAAATTTGAAATAAAACTTATTAATTATTCTCTGCTCTACCCTTCGTTTTTATTTCCCGGGACAACCCAATACGACAAAAGTGAGCAGGTGATTAAAGGTTTTCCGAATGAAAGATTGGTCAATTCCATCAATCCCATATCATGGATAAAAACAGCAAATCATATTATTAAAGAAAATGCTGATCTCGTTGTGTTCGACTGGTGGAATCCTTTTTTTGGAATATGCCATTGGGCAATATCGCTGTTAGTAAGAAAAAAATACAAGGGAAAAATTCTGTTCATCACAGAGAATTTTATATCCCACGAAGCGCGGTTTATTGATTCCTTCCTCACGAAATTAGGGCTTCGATTTGCCGATAAATTCCTTGCTCTCTCTAAACCTGTAGAGAAGGATTTACAATCAATTGCAGACGGAAGACCAATTTTTAGGTCGGAGCTTCCAATGTTTGATTATTCGCTCAATACACAATTCGACAGTGCTGCTGAGCGTGCTGCACTTGGATTCACACCGCAAGATAATGTCCTTATGTTTTTTGGATATGTTAGGAAATATAAGGGACTCGATATTCTTCTGCGGGCATTTCCGCTTATCCTAAAACAAATTCCTAATGCGAAACTCTTGGTGGTGGGTGAATTTTATGACAAACCCGAGACCTACACAGATATTGTACGTGACAACGGCACTTTAGAGAGTGTGAAATTCGTCAATCAATATATTCCGAATGAAGAGGTGGGGAAATATTTTGCTACAGCAGATGTAATGGTACAACCATACCGAAGTGCTACAAACAGTGGAATATTAAATGTAGCATATAGTTTCGGAGTTCCGGCGGTTGTAACCCGGGTTGGTGGATTGGTGGAGTTGGTTACAGATGGTGAAACAGGAATTTTGGTGGAACCCGAATCGCCTGAACAAATAGCTGAGGGTGTTATCAGATTCTATAAACTTCGAGAGACTGTTAATTTCCCTGAGAATATCCGTGAACGGGTTGCAAAAAGCGGATTTAACGGGATAACCGATGTTTTCGAAGAGATTTTGGGTGTTTGACAGGAAATGCTCTTAATGAATTATTCGTATAATTGGGTTTCCAAGCCCGATTCCCTTATGATTAAAAAAAATATTTATGGGGAACTTCCCAATCAAAATACTTGCTTTCTCCGGTAGTTTGCGCCGTGATTCCTATAACAAACAATTGGTTGATATAGCCAGTGAGGGTGCTCGAAAAGCCGGAGCAGAAGTAACAATTATTGAACTGCGGGATTACCCTATGCCTTTCTATGATGGTGATCTACAAGAACACGAAGGGTTCCCTGAGGGTGCAGGCAAATTCAGACAATTGATGGTTGAGCATCATGGATTTTTAATTGCTTCACCAGAATATAATATGTCGATGACAGCAGCATTAAAAAATGCTATAGACTGGGCTTCACGGGCAGCATCCGGCGAGGCGGCTCGCATTGCATTTAAAGGCAAAGTTGCTGCACTTATGACAACTTCCACAGGATACTTCGGAGGAATTCGCGGATTAAGCCACCTTCGGCTCGTGCTTGAAAGCTGCGGAACAATGGTTCTTCCCGAACAAATAGCAGTACCGAAAGCTTCGGGGGCATTCTCACTCGAAGGAAGGTTAAGTGATGGCAAACAACATGATACAGTTGAAAAACTGGGTGCAAATGTAGCAATTTTACTCAAGAAACTCCATAGCTGATAACCGGACAATCCGCAGATTTTCCCGCAAAAAGTCCGTATATTTGTAGATAAAAAGAATATAATACTGACCGATTTCTCAATTTATTCAGAGGATTACAGATGAATGCTCATCAGTGTGATTTGGTTGTGGTTGGAAGCGGACCCGGCGGCTATGTGGCTGCTATCCGTGCTTCTCAACTTGGCTTAAAAACTATATGTGTGGAACGTGACCGTTTGGGTGGAGTGTGTCTTAATTGGGGTTGTATTCCCAGCAAGGCTTTGCTTAAAAACGCAGAATATATGAACTTTCTCAATCATGCCGATGATTATGGGTTTAACCTCACCGGTATTGGTTTTGATTTTCCGAAAGTCATACAACGAAGCCGTGGAGTAGCCGAAAAAATGTCGAACGGTATTTCGTTTTTATTTAAGAAATATAAAGTTCAGAGCGTTAAAGGAACAGGATTTATCAAATCACGCAGCAATGTTGAAGTCCGCGATGAAAATGGAGCAGTAACGGATGTTATCGAATGTAAGAATGTGATTTATGCCACGGGTGCGCGTTCACGGATGATACCCGGGATTGATGTGGACAGAAAGAAAATCCTGACAAGTACCGAAGCAATGCTCCAACAAGAAATGCCTAAATCAATGATTATCATGGGTTCGGGTGCAATCGGAGTGGAATTTGCATATTTCTATAATGCGTATGGAGCAAAAGTTACGATTATCGAAATGATGAAAAATATAGTCCCTGTTGAAGATGAGGATGTATCCAAAGAATTGGAACGTAACTTTAAAAAATCGGGAATGACAATTCTTACCGAAACCAAAGTTGTTTCCGCCAAAGCAAAAGGCGATAGTGCAGAAGTGGTTATTCAGAAAAAAGACGGCACTCAAGAAACTCTTACGGCTGACATAGCATTGTCTGCAATAGGAGTACAAGGTAATATTGAAAACGTCGGTTTGGAAGCCTTGGGTGTAACAATCGAACGAGGTTGGATTAAGGTTGATAAATATATGCGCACGAACGTAGAAGGAATATATGCAATCGGTGATGTTGCAGGTCCGCCTTGGCTTGCCCATAAAGCAACTGCAGAAGGGCATGTTGCAGCTGAGTTTCTTGCAGGACATCATACAAACGGAGTAGATTACAGTAATATTCCCGGATGTACATATTGTCAACCTCAAATAGCGAGCTTAGGATTAACAGAAGCAAAAGCAAAAGCAGCAGGTTATGAAATCAAAGTGGGCAAATTCCCGTTCACAGCCAGTGGTAAGGCACATGGAATTGGAAAAACTGCAGGTTTTGTAAAACTCATTTTTGATGCGAAATATGGAGAATTCTTAGGCGCGCACATGATCGGTGCAGATGTTACCGAACTTATTGCAGAAATGGGACTTGCCAAATCTCTCGAGGCAACGGGTCCTACGATATTTAAGACAATCCATGCTCACCCGACTTTATCGGAAGCTGTGATGGAAGCGGCAGCTGTAGCATTTGGGGAATGTGTGCATTTGTAGTATTGGCGTATTTATCCATAGAATCGGGTTAGCACACCCGATTCTATGGATAATATGAAAGAAAAAAACCGCTTAACAGAGGATACTCTTTGTCAAGCGGTTTTTTTATTTGAATCGATAATATTATCTATTCATAATCCCATGATATACGTCCACAGCCCTCTGTGCGTTATGTTTCCACGAATAGGTATTCACTGCATCTATCCGTGCAGCTTTACCCAATTTACGGCAATATTCCAAATCGTCCGCAAGTCGGCAAATTACCGATGCTAATGCCTGCTCATCGCGCTGTTCTACCAATGCACCGTTGATTCCATCATGGATAATATCTGCAATCTGCCCTACAGAAGACGCAACAATTGCCTTACCCATGCCCATGTATTCAAATAGTTTGGTCGGTGAACCGAAAAAGATTGTTCCGTCCGTATTTTCAGTGTGAGGGCTAAGTAGGATTTCACAGAGAGAAAGATAGTTTGCTACAATGTCGTGTTTCACTGTGCCGAGTAATGTTACTGAATCCGAAACACCGTCAGCTGCAAGAATCTTCTCTACATTCCCTCGTAATTTGCCATCGCCTATTAGCATAAAATGCAGATTAGGATTTTGCTTTACTGCATGGCTTACTGAGCGAGCAAGAACTTCAACACCATGCCATTCTCCGAACGTTCCAACAAACCCGCAAAGAATTTTATTTTCCCATCGTGTTTGAAGTTCGGAAGGGAGAGTTTTGAAAAATGCAGGTGAATC
Organism: Ignavibacteriota bacterium; assembly: GCA_016197185.1. Lineage (GTDB taxonomy): Bacteria > Bacteroidota > Ignavibacteria > Kapaibacteriales > UBA961 > JADJXV01. The sequence goes on along the minus strand of JACPWH010000300.1, from coordinate 21,901 downwards.
AATCGAATCAGAGAATCTGGTTATATCCACTCCGTTAGGATTTACGTGAATCTTAGCTTCATCTAAATTGAATAATCTGATAAGATCTTGCTTCAGCACTTCTGAAACAACCATAATTGCATCGGCTGCATGGAACTGGCGTTCTTCACTACGGCGGAGAATCTTATCAAAGAAAAGATGTGCCCAATTTCTTTTCCACCACCATTCGCTGTTGTTTGCTTCAAGAATCAGGGGGAGATTTGTATTTCGCGCGATTTTGGTGGTAGCATGAATGAACTCACTGTGACGCTGATAAATAAAATCCGGTTTTTCTGCTTGGATAATTGAAGGAAGTCTGCGTTCGAGAATACGATTATAGGCAATTGAAGGAATTTCAGGGAAATTTGTAAAAAGTGGTGAATAGGGAATATGATAGAACTTATATCTATCTGATGCAAATGCTTGTGCCGAAGCAGTGAGGGCTACTTTATGTCCCAGTTCCTGTAATCCATCAAGAAAACCGCTGATATGTGAGAACGACCCTCCTGTATTAAGAGGCCCGAAGAAATCTGTACGGAGAAATAAAATGTTCATTACGATTTGAATGCACGTATTCTTTGTGCAGTGTTCTCGAGTTCGGTTAATTTTCAAAAAACCAAGATAACACCAAATTGACAATTATCAAAATAATAGAGAGAAAAATAAGTAATGACGTTTCTACCTACAAAAGTTCAGCATTGAATTTTCGAATTTCAAAATGAAAAGTAAGAATGGTTGTGATCATTAGAGTAATGTCCTTTTAGGATTTTTGGCTAATTTTGAAGAAAATTAACTCAAATAAAACAAAACTCAAAAACAACCATATCATATCCTATGAAAAAGATATTGCTTCTCGGATCGGGTGAACTCGGAAAAGAATTTGTAATTGCCGCACAGCGTCTCGGGCAGTATGTGATTGCCGTTGATTCTTATGATAATGCTCCTGCAATGCAAGTAGCCCATGAGCGTGAAATCATAAATATGTTGGATGGTGAAGCTCTTGACCATATTGTCGCCAAGCATCAACCGGATATTATCGTACCGGAAATAGAAGCGATCCGCACCGAACGGCTGTATGATTATGAAAAGCAAGGAATACAAGTAGTCCCAAGTGCAAAAGCAGCTAATTTTACAATGAACCGCAAGGCAATCCGCGATCTTGCAGCTAAAGAACTCGGATTGAAAACGGCGGCATATCGATATGCATCTACCCTTGAAGAATTCCGTGAAGCGGTTGCAATCATCGGATTGCCATGTGTTGTGAAACCTCTCATGTCCTCTTCCGGTAAAGGTCAGTCTGTAATAAGAACAGCAGCGGATATTGAAAAATCGTGGGAGTATGCGGCAGCTAAAGGACGAACAGGAGGGAGTGAAGTAATTATCGAGGAATTCATCCGCTTCACGAGCGAGATAACACTCCTTACCGTCACACAAAAAAATGGTCATACATTGTTCTGTCCTCCGATAGGACACAGGCAGGAGCGCGGTGATTATCAGGAAAGTTGGCAGCCATGTGCAATCCTATCTCATCAATTGACGGAAGCCCAACATATTGCGGCACAAGTTACAGGTGCTCTTACAGGGGTTGGAATTTGGGGTGTGGAATTCTTTCTGACCGAAACGGAGGTGTATTTTTCAGAATTATCCCCACGTCCCCATGATACGGGTATGGTTACACTAACCGGAACGCAGAATTTATCAGAATTCGAGCTCCATTGCAGAGCAGTTCTCGGATTACCTATACCTGAAATAACCCTCGAACGGGCAGGTGCAAGTGCCGTTATCCTTGCTTCGGAAGACGGGAAAATTCCTCATTATTCAGGAATCGAAGATGCTCTTTCAACGCCGAAAACGGATGTACGTATTTTCGGGAAACCAATCACACGCATATATCGAAGAATGGGAGTAGCACTCGCTTATGGAGAACCGGGTGCAGATACGGATATAATCCGTAAAACAGCGTTCGAAGCGGCAAGTAAGGTGAAAATAGAATATACTACAATTGATAACGGGCATCAATAGAACAGATGAGCCGATGTATTTTCCAATCTTGAGATGATGAGATTTTTGTGAGAGGGTATTGATAAACAATACTTGGAGATAGGATTATACCTAATACTCTGAAATCATAAAATAATCCTGTACGAAGTGAAATTTGTAGAAGATTTATATCGGGGAGTCTGCCATCGTAATAAATTATAGCAATATGAGTAATATCTCTATAATAAGGCACAAAATTTCCGACTATTGGTGGTTCGTTGAGATTAAAGTATGGTTTTACAACTTTAGGAACACTTGCGTCATATACGGTATCATAAATAAAAAGATAAGAATTTGAGATTAGATACGAACCTGATGCTCCTGCCAATATACCCAATCCATTGCTCTCAAATGGTTTGTACCTCAAGTTAAGGGTAGCATTTAAAGCAAATTCTGAAAATTTATTATAGAAAAACATTACTGTAGTAACCTTCTCACCATAGGTCAGTGTAGCAACATAACTATCCCGCTCTTTATCATCTTCAGATGTAAATGAAGAGTATCCAAGGGATGTACCGATTGAAAATTTACTTTCCTTATCAAGTTTAAAGGTACCTGTTAAGGCAGTCCATACACCTGCGCCTTTATCAAACGAAAACCTAAATTTCCCGGAATATGGAGTATCCTTATTGATATATGTAAAAGAACCGGAATGAATAGGTACAAGATATCCACCCGAAAAACCAAATGAAAACGACTGATCACCTGCTATTGCTGAAGCATTGACGGACATCAAAGCAAAGAGAAGTGGGGTAATGAGTTTCATTTTCATTATTTGACTTTGAGATTAATATTCAGACTTATTTTTGATTATAAGACTGACAGCAAAACATTCGTTTTGTTTCAATAGAAAAAAAGAATAAATCGTATATACAACATTTTGAAAGCTCTACGGGAAGATATGTTTATAGAAAAAGAAGTTCATATTAAAGAAAACTCCATCTGAGCGACCTGTTTATAGAAGCATATATACGAATTGATAATTAAACAAAGAAAATAAATGTTTTATATACTGTAATAACAGCTTGATTACGATTTGATAATTCCTTTGTTTTTTTGAGAGAGTAGCAATTAAAAGTAATTTCGTAAATTGCCATTTCGGAATGGTGTCTTTTTACCAATCTGCAATATTCTAATTTTGTGAGCAACCATGAAAAAATATTATTTTTACTGCTGTTTATCTATAGCAATTATTGGATTTACATGTGTATCATCCGCTCTCGGACAAACCTCGTTAACAAGGTATGTACAGGCAGGCGGAGGGATTCTTCGTTCTACCTCTGGAGGTATCACTCTATCAGGAACAATCGGAGAGACAATTGTTGGAAAGTTTAACAAAGGTTCTCAAGGGTTCTGGGCTTCCTCATTACTGCCTAATGATGTTCATGAAGAAGAGACAATTGATTCACAAACTTTACTAAATGCTACACCTAACCCTCTTAATACAAATACAACCATCTCATTTACAATTCCAACAGAAAGCCGAGTTACTGTAAAAATTACCGATGAACTTGGCAGAGTGGTATGTACTCTCTCTGACGAACAATCAGCATCAGGAACATTCCAATTGGTATGGAATGGAAAAACTGATTCAGGTGAATTGGCATGTGCCGGAGCTTATCAGTGTCTGCTTTCAATCAAACCCGTATCAGGGGGTAATGCATATATAAGTCGATTGATGGTTATGATTGTACGATAGTTACAAACTAATTCTGTTTCATGCCCTTTTCACCCACATACTTTCTTGACAATATGAAAGCATTTCATTTCTTTTCTGTAATTATGCTCCTGTACTTATGTTCATGTAGTGGTACAACAGATTCAAATGAGAGTTTCCCTCAAGATGTCACTAATTTCATGTTGGCAGGAAACCCGGGTACAGAGCTTGTAATGAAAGAAACATATAGCCAAACAGATACAACCGGTAAGGAATCTGGAGCACAGATAATAACTTCCCTATGGACAGTCATGGAACGTGATGTTTTACATCCTATCGGTGGAAAATCAGTTGCGATTCGTACTGAGAGCAGAGAGGCAAATTCAAGTACTGTAAGAATTGATTCTCTGTATCTTTCTTTGCATGATAATTTGCTTATGCGTTTCATGTCTATGAAAGATACAACCATGATACCTTTTCTAAAGAATCCGGTAATTGTAGGTACTCAATTTATGATGGGAAATGCAAAAGCAACTGTTAAATCTGTAGGTGAAATTGTAAATACAACATACAAACCTTTGAAAGCAGTTCTGGTGGAAGCAGTAGATACTGTAGTTTCCACCTCTTCTCAAATTAAGTTTGTTTTTACTCATAGATTTTATTTAGCACCTGAGGTGTTCATTGCTCGATATGAAGAGATTCGCTTAAAAATCTATCCTGACAATCGCACAAGTAAGGAAACAATTATAGGTGATTTGGTTCAATATTCTAAAAAATAAACAAATAATTTTTATATAATTCATAAGGTCATTTGATGAAATCTTTATTTTCCACTTTAGCTGCCATGCTACTGATTATCAGTAGTGCCCAAGCGCAATTTCCTAAGAAAATACATTATCAAGGTATGCTCCAGGATGCATCGGGTCCGATGAATAGAAGTTTGGGCGCAACCTTCAAAATTTTCGATTCTCCAACAGGAGGTATTCCTCTTGCGCAAGAATCTAAGCAAATTGAGGTAAGTAATGGACTATTCAGTACTGTTTTGGGTGAATCATCACCTGTAGATTTATTATTCGACAAACAGTATTGGCTCGAAATTTCTCTTGATGACGCGGCTCCTCTTTCGCCCCGTACTCCGCTTCTGGCTACAGGATATGCCTTCCGTGCATTGACAGTACCTGATACCTCACTTACAACAATTAAAATCAACAAAAGCGGTTCAAAGCCGGGACAAGGAATCATTGCCTCAAAAACTGGTGCGTCATGGAGTGACGTAGTTACTCATCTTTATACAAATGCTTCTCTCTATGTTGATAATAATTCCGGCGATGTTACCATCGGTATAACTCCCGGTGGAATCACCGAAGGACTACTCGCTGACGGAGCAGTTTCTATAGATAAAATAAGAACATCCGGCATTCCTCAAAACGGTCAAGTGCTCACATTCTCCAATGAATCCGGCGGTATAATGAAATGGAAAGCTCCGAGTGGAGCGGGATTCACATTGCCTTATGGCGGACAAACAGATCATACCTCAGCTGCCTTTGATATTACAAATCTTGGTAATGGTCCGGCGGGACGTTTTGCACAATCCGGTGCGAGCAACACTCCTGCTCTTCAAGCGGAAACAATCGGAGCCGGTCCTGCTATTTCTGCAACAACAGCCGGAAGTGGAAATGCAGGCTACTTTTTAGGAAATAATACTTCAAGCACAGTCCCAACACTCAAAGCTGAAACTAAAAGTTCAAAAGCCGTTGCAATCGAAGGTATTGCATCACACGCAACTGCTGCTACTATCGGTATCAGCGGCAAATCCCTTTCGAATGCAGACAGTGCAGTTGGGGTCAGCGGACAGGTAGCAAATGCAACATTAGGTGTAAATGCAAGCGGTGTACGGGGGGTGAGTGCAAATGCAACCGCAAATGGATATGGTGTATGGGGTTCACACTCAGGCAAAGGGTCGGGAGTGTATGGAAATTCTGCAAGTGGTGTGGGTGTCCGCGCAGTCAGCAGGGACAGTAATGCTCTGTATGCTCTCCATTCGTCTGCGACAGGCACAATTCCCGCAATCATCGCTGAGTCTAATTCAGCGTCCGATTCTGCTTCCGGGATTGTAGGGCGTTTGGTAAGTACTGTTGTTCCCGGCATTAATTCAAGCGGAGTAATGGGTGTAATTACCGATACAAACTCTAAAGGAAATGGAGTATGGGGATGGCACGGCGGTCGAGGAAGAGGAATTTACGGAAGTTCAAATAAAGGAGTTGGAGTGGTTGGGGCAAGTGCCGACAGTATTGGCGTAGTTGGTACACATACTGCAACAACGGGCATTTATCCGGGAGTACGAGGCGAAACTAATTCTACTGCTGCAAATGCAACAGCCGTATTGGGGGTTATAACTCCGGTATCTCCGGGCAACTCATCTGCTGCTGTGCGGGGTATCAATAACGGTACTACTGTAAACGGAATTGGTGTGTGGGGGTCGCAAGCAGGTACGGGAAACGGAGTAGTTGGTTCGTCGGTAGGCGGAATAGGAGTGTTCGGTAATGCAACAAGTAGTACAGCTTCAAATTACGGAGTATGGGGGCAGTCGGCAAGCAGCATTGGAACAGCCGTATATGCAGGTGCAACTGCCACCGAAGGAAAAAACTACGGGCTTAGTGCGCAAGCGGTCAGCGACTCGGGAATCGCGGTATATGGTGTCAATACAAGTACAAGTGCTGCTGCGTATGCAGGTAATTTCAAAGGTAAAGTGAATGTTAGCGGTGATATTACGAAAACATATTCTGCAACTGCTGCTAATCCCGAACGCCGTGCAATGCCGATATGTTATGGTACAGTAAATGCTAATGCAACTATAGCGTCGGGAACTCCCAATTTCTCTTGCAGTTGGGATGGTGCAGGTTTCTATGTAATTCAAATAGAAGGAGAAAACTATAATTCTCCGAATTACACAACGGTTATTACTCCGATAGGCGGAACTCCGTTGATTGCAACTTCTAATACGTTGACAGGGACCTTCTTGACTGTTAGAATTTTTAATTTAACAGGTACCAATGTCCAAAATGGTTTTAGTTTTGTGGTTTATAAACCGTAATTCTGTTGTGGTTATAACCAGAGAGATGATAAAACGGATATTTAGAAAAAGAAGAAACAATTTATCAGTCGGATAAGGAAAATTTCAAGATATGAAACCAGTCGCAACGTATATTGTATCGGCAACACTTCCGCAGCGTATTTCTGCATTAAAAGAGCTTGCCTATAATTATTGGTGGTGTTGGAATATTGACGCACAGGAACTATTCGAAAGAATAGATATAGAATTGTGGGAGGAAGTGAGTCATAATCCTGTTGCTTTGCTGAATCGAGTTCCTCAATCTCAGTTGAAGTCTCTATCTGAGCAAGCCGATTTCGTAAGCTTTTTGGATACTATCTACGAGAAATTCCGCGCATATATGGAGGCTCAAACGTGGTATGCCTCCGTAGCAGCCCAGCCTAATAATTACATTGCATATTTTAGTTTAGAATATGGAATAAACGAGAGTTTTCCGAATTACTCGGGAGGGTTGGGTGTGCTTGCAGGGGATCATCTAAAATCTACGAGTGATCTTGGTGTACCGCTTATTGGGGTAGGACTTCTCTATCAAATGGGGTATTTTCGTCAGAGTTTAACACAAAGCGGATGGCAAAAAGAAAGTTACTTCGAGAATGATTTTTATTCAATGCCGATGGTATTGATGAAAAACCCGCAGGGCGATGCACTAACAATTGAGCTCGAATATCCTCTCGGAAAACTATATGCCCAAATTTGGAAAGTACAGGTAGGGCGGACTCCACTTTACCTTTTGGATACTAATATTCATCAAAATAGTGCAATTGTTGAATATAGAGATATTACCGATCAACTCTATGGCGGCAATACCGAAACACGAATCCAGCAGGAAATTCTCTTGGGAGTCGGTGGGATTAGAGCACTCCGTACTATTGGAATTAATCCGACCATCATACACATCAACGAAGGTCATGCTGCATTTGCAACCCTTGAGCGCACACGCTACTTGATGCAGGATTTCAGTATGGATTTTGCCACAGCAATGGAATTGACTCATGCCGGCATGATATTTACGACTCATACTCCTGTCCCTGCCGGAAATGAAGTTTTCAATACTGGGTTAATGGATAAATATTTTAGCGGGTATTGGCGGGCTCTTGGGATAACCCGAGACGAATTTCTTGCACTTGGCAATATTGAACGTTCTTCAAAAGAAACATTCTCGATGACTATTCTTGCACTTCGGCTTTCATCCTATCGTAATGGAGTAAGCCAACTACATGGTGATGTAGCCCGTAAAATGTGGCAAGAGCTTTGGAAAGATTTTCCGCAACAAGAAGTTCCAATCAGTGCAATTACTAACGGTGTTCATACGCTAACATGGATAGCCGGCGGTATGGGAGAATTATACGACCGCTATCTGACCCCGCGTTGGCGAACAGAAACTGATGATCAATCATTATGGAAACGGGTAGATGCAATTCCATCAGAAGAATTATGGCGTGTACACCAACGGTATCGTGAGCGTTTGGTACTGTTTGCGCGTAAATATTTACAAAAAAAACTTGAAGGAAAAATTGCACCGCAGCAATTATCAATAGTGAATCAGTACCTCAATCCCGATGCCCTCACAATCGGTTTTGCCAGAAGGTTCGCTACATATAAACGGGCAACACTCCTTTTTAGCGATATGCAGCGGTTGAAAGCTATATTGACTAACCCCCAAAAACCTGTTCAGATAATCCTTGCTGGGAAAGCTCACCCGCATGATACTGCGGGAAAAGAGATGATTCAAGCAATTATCCAGAATGTTCGCTTGCACGGTCTGGAACATCATGTCGTTTTTCTCGAAGATTATAGTATGGCAATTGCCAGGGCGATGGTAAAAGGAAGCGATATATGGCTCAATACTCCACGCCGACCCCATGAAGCAAGTGGTACAAGCGGTATGAAAGCCGGACTTAACGGCTGCCTGCATGTTAGTGTTTTGGATGGATGGTGGGATGAAGGATATACGAATGACAATGGGTTTACAATAGGCTTGGGCGAGGATTATCCAAATCGCGAAGATCAAGATGCAATGGAAGCATTACTTCTCTATGACCTATTGGAACAAGTGATTGTCCCGACATTCTACGAACGACCGAAAAACAATACTCCCCATGATTGGGTGGAAAGAATGAAGGCATCAATCCGTACAGTTGCAGGAAAATTTTCCACAACCAGAATGGTACGGGATTATGCTAAGAATTTTTATCTGCCTGCAATGGAGCGTACTCGCATACTTTCGGCAAATAATGGTGAGCAAGCACGTTCATTACATGATTGGAAACGGCGTATGCTTGCTGAGTGGGTGAATGTCAAGGTGCAAAATGTTCATCTTGAAGGGATAGGCGATGCGTATGTAGGAAAACATATTGAAGTATATGCAACTGTCGATCTTGGCGAACTTTCTCCGAATGATGTACTCGTAGAGGGATATTACGGAGGAGTGGATTCACACGGGAATATTGATATTCCGCATGTAATAACCTTACAAATGAAGAGTGCTGCGAACGGTGTGTTCTATTATCAAGGCGGGTACGAGTGTACAGCAGGAGGAGTTCAGGGGTGTACTGTACGTGTTCTGCCATACAGCCCATTTATAGCAGGTAAAGCGGATATGGGTGTTTGCGCATGGGCTTAGATGCATTATAAAAATTAGCTTAGAAATGTGATTGTAGCCCTGAAAGACTATTCTTTTATCCTTAGCCTACGGGGTTTGCAAACCGTAAGCTAAGGGTAAATAGATTTCAAGCCGTACAAATCCTGCTTAAATTCTCATTACTTACAACTTCACACAAACATTCTTAGGTTCAGTAAAGAATTTAAGAGCTTCAAAACCACCTTCGCGACCAACTCCCGAATGTTTCACCCCGCCAAACGGTGTACGTAAATCACGAACCATCCAGCAGTTTATCCATACAATTCCGCTTTGAAGGTTTGCTGCCACTCTGTGTGCTTTGGATAGATTCTCTGTCCAAACAACCGCAGCAAGCCCGTAATTGGTAGAATTAGCCATAGCAACAACTTCCTCCTCAGTTTCAAACGGGACAAGTGTTGCAACCGGACCGAATATTTCTTCCTGGTTGGTTCTGCAATCGTATGATAACCCCTCGATAACTGTAGGTTCAATAAACCAGCCATTTTCACATCGGCCTTCGGGATTCACTACATTTCCCCCGCAAAGAACCGTTCCGCCTTCTTGCTTTGCAAGTTCTATATAAGATAATACTTTCTCCCAATGTGCCTTCGATACCAATGCACCCTGGACTGTTCCGGGTTCGAGCGGGTCGCCTACAGTGAATCTACTGACATGTGAAAGAAATTGCTCTTTGAAAGCATCATAAATAGATTGTTGGACAAATATTCTTGAGCCGCATAAGCATATTTCACCTTGGTTGGTAAAGGCAGCACGAGCTGAAGTAAGGGCAGCTTCACCAAGATTGCAGTCGTCGAAAATGATATTAGGATTTTTCCCGCCAAGTTCCAACGAAAGTTTTTTGAACATTGGGGCTGCGGTTCGGGCAATATCTGCTCCTGTTTTTGTCCCGCCTGTAAAAGAAATTGCATGGATGGCAGTATGCTTGGTAATAGCTGCACCTACCTTTGCACCAAGCCCATGAATTATATTTAAAACTCCCGGAGGCATACCTGCTTTTTGGCAAAGTTCTGCAAGAAGGTATGCTGTCATCGGTGTAAGTTCAGAGGGTTTTGCTATTACGCAATTTCCTGTTGCAAGTGCAGGGGCAATTTTCCATGAGAAAAGATAGAGAGGAAGATTCCATGGTGAAATACATCCAACAACTCCTATTGGTGTTCGTAATGTATAATTAAGATGTTGGTTGGTTGCATGTGCTTCCGATGCAAAGTGCAGGATTTCCGTTCCGAAAAAATGAAAGTTTTGTGCTGCTCTCGGAATATCCATTGCTTTTGAGAGCCAGAGAGGTTTGCCTTGGTCAATTGTTTCGGCTGATGCGAAGCGTTCGAGGTGAAGAGTTAGAAAATCTGCAATTCTGAGCATTATTTCCGATCGTTTTTCAACCGGCATTCCCGACCATATAGGAAAAGCTTTTTGCGCTGCAATGACAGCTAATTCCACATCCCGTTCATCCGAGTCGGGGACAAGTGAATATACCTCGCCGGTAGCCGGCTCATAATTATCCAAATAATTTCCACTTACAGGCTTGATAAACTCTCCGCCTATAAAATTACTGATGGTATTCATAATAATATTGATGTTGTAGTATTAAACTACTGTAAGAATTTCTTTTCAAGGTGTTCAAATTCGGCTCCTGTATGCAAATTACGGAAATTTTTAGAAAAGTACCGCTCAAAAAGCAATTGTAAAGATTAGATGATTTAGTGAATGAAATGATTGTTCCCAACCGTTGAGGAACTATATTCAAACTTATTTCAGATTATTATGAGTATTTATTCAGGAATAAATTTAGAATTTTTTTTATAGAAATTATTACGTATTGAGACATAATTAATCTGTATGCTGAGAGTTGAAATTTGCAAGTATCTGATATTTCGACAAGCTCTGAGCATGATAAGAAAGCTACCTAACCCTGAGACTGTTGAAATGTTCAATTACTTACCAATGTTTCTGATTTTGAAATGTAACATAAATCTGTTCCAGTACTTAAAATTGGCTAATCTTGATTTTTTATTACAAGAAGAGGAGCTAAACTCTTGTCGGTTTAGCTCCTCTTCTTGTAATAACGGTAATTTCTATGGAGAATTTACCGCTGGACTATGTCTGCTTTTGTTGTGTTTAAAAGAGCTACAAGGTCATCAACAAGTTGTTTGTTGTTGGAAACAGTAACACCATTTTGTGCCAACCCGACACCGATATCACCAACAAATTTATCAAAGTCTGCGGAGTCGGCAAGAGCACCCATTCTACTGTTAGATGCAGGATTATGTGCATCTTTCATACTTTTCCCTGTGTATGAGTATGCTGTATTTTTCGAGCCTGTAGCCGAACAAAGAAAATCTGTAAAGTTTTTGCTGAGGGCGGATAATCCTGAAGTATTACTTGCGCCGAGTTCTGCAAATAATACAGGGAAGTATTTTGCCAATTGTGCATCAGCGGCAATAACCAAAATAGAACTGTCCACTACCGAGCGAAGGGTTAAGCGACCTTTTTCAATCATAGTACTTGGATTGGAAGGATCAGTTATCATTGTTGTTCCCCCAACTCTTTCGTATAGTGTAGGAGCAGGAGTTGATGTTGTAGAATCAGAGCAAGCCGAAAATACGAGCGAAAGAGCAAGAAGGCAGAGTGCTGTGACAGCGATGGATTTTTTCATAACGGTTATAAATATAATTTGAAGAATAATAAGTTTAGATGCTTCTATAATTGTTTCAGGACATTGTATAATAATAGCTGCTAACTCGAATCAATATGGAAAAATCTCACAATAACTCCTTAACTTAGTAAAAGTGTTTTTACTTAAAAAAACCGGAAATATAGGAGGAAACAGTTCCTGTATATGATTGCTTATCAGCACCAATCGGGCATCCGGATTTTGTTGCACCCACTCCGACTACATACCGTTCAGCTTTGAAATTGCCGTAGCCCGCCAACAGATTATAAACATTTACGGATGATTGTATTTTGCTCGAATACGTATATACTAAAATTCTGTCTTTATAATTAAAATATGTACTCTTTACACCATCTAAATGCGAAACAAAACTCCGTATCCTATTCCCTTCAAGCGAGTCAATGTCCTGTTTAAAATCTATTCTGCCCAGTTGAACAATATCTGCAATAGGCTTAGGACGTGTTACTAAATAAATATGAGTTCCGAGAACAATCACTGTAAGACATAGCATTACCAAGAAAGACCAAAGTAGAGTTTTGAGGGTTTTTCTCATTATAGTATAATTGAATAGTGAATGAAATGAATACTGCTGTTGAGAGGGATTATAATGATAATACGTAATTATTTCTATATGGATTGCGAAAGCAAAACAATAATTATTCAATAGAAAAAAACACCCGAGAGCAAGCAAATTTTATATAAAAAATTATTTTTTTCTACAATCCAATGAAACAGATAGCTCGTATAATGCTTCAAACAGACAAACAAACTTATACGGAATAAATACTATCCATATATGTAAAAGTCTTATATATTGTTTATTTATTAATTACTTGAGGTGTTTTATGAATTTGTTCTCTAAAATTTGGAACAAACGCTCGCTTGTGGCATTTGGTGTGATTGCATCAACTGTGTTGGTTGTTGCATCATCTCACCGCGAAGCTCCGCTTATCAGCAATGATCCCCTTGCTGACAATACAGATCTTTATGCGTTCCGCTGTCCAGACGACACGAACTCCATAGCGATTATTGCCAACTATATTCCGTTTGAATTACCTGAAGGTGGTCCGAACTATTCATCTTTCGGTGAAAATGTTCGTTATGAAATCCATGTAGATAATGATGCTTCTAAAGTAGGTGATGAGATAACATACCGCTTCACATTCAGCAAAATGAATGAAGACCCTACTACGTTTTTCTATATCCGTTTAGGAAAGGAAAACCTTAAAACCTCGTATATGTGCGAGCGTTCAACAGACGGCGGAGTATCATTTACTCCAATCATTACCAATGGCATAGTTCCTCCTCCAAATATCGGACCTCGTTCTATCGAAGGCGGAGCAGGATTGAATAAGAGCTATAATTCAATCATGACCAAAGCAATTACTACGGCAACTACAGGCGAAACAGTATTCTGTGGTCCTGTTGATGATCCGTTCTTTGTTGATCTTGGGGGGATTTTCGACTTGGGCCAGACTCGTAAACGTGACGGAGTGGGAGCAGAGAAATCTCGCGATGCTCTTGCAGGTTTTAACTGTCATACTATCGCTCTTAAAATTCCGATTGCAACCTTGCAAAAAGATAAAAAACCGGTTTCAATGGCTAAGAATATCCTTGACGGGGATTTTGTAATCGGTGTTTGGGCTTCTGCATCACGTCCAAAAATTACAACACTGCGTACAGATGGCGGAAAGCCTGATGTGAGCGGTGAGTGGGTTCAGATTTCACGTATCGGAATGCCTCTTACAAACGAAGCAGTAATTCCTGTTGGCGAAAAAGACCGTTGGAATTCAGGCTCACCGTATGATAATGCACGTGAATTATCGTATGCAAAGTACTTTGTAAATCCTGAACTTGGATTGTATATGGATGACAGTCAATTTGGTTCGGCTGTCCCTGCTATGTCTGCACTGCGTATTCAATCAAAATCTCTTGGCAGTTTCGATTTCCGAAACGGTAAAGACGGATTATACGGTTTGAAAGCAACAAACGGCGGTGCAGGTGGTGCATTGGATACGGCGTTATTCGGTAATATCTTATTACAACAAGGCTCTCCCCGTTCTGTTGACTTGCTCCCAATATTCTATACCGGCGCACCGAACTTAAAGCCATATCAATTGGCAACAGGCAAAGCGGGCAATCCTTTAGCAGAAGGTAAGCCGTTTATTAATAATTTCTTAGCCACACTTTGCGATGAATTACGTTTGAACATGGCAGTACCGCCTACTCCTCGTGACAGCAAAGATTTCTCATCTCTCGGATTGATTCAAGCTGCAGTTCTCGGGCTTACAGATCCACGCTTCAATACAGATGCATCTTTACAAGCAATTCCAAATATGGACGGTTTCCCTAATGGTCGCCGTTTGGAAGATGATGTAACAACAATAGAACTCCAAGCCGTATCAGGTGCAGTACTTGCTGCTATCGGTTTGTGGTATGACGACTATATTCCCGGACAATCTCCTTCTCCGGTCACAGCCAATCTCTTGAAAGTGATAACTTACAATGCAGGTCCGGATAAAAACGACAAACCGTTTGTCAGTCAATTCCCATATATGGCAGAACCTCACAGAGGATATGACTATACAAAATCAGTAACAACGTCGGTAAATGAAGGAAGCCAAAATTCACAAGGCTTAGGTTTGGCTGCTCCTGCTGGATTCTTTATCGGCTCCAACTATCCAAATCCTGCAAGCAGCACAACATCATTGCGTTTCCACTTTGCTCAAGGTGGACGTGCAACTGTCAAAATCTTTGATGCTCGTGGTAATTTGGTTGATGTAGTATTTAATCAAGAAGTAAATAAAGGCGATTTTGATGCTATTTGGAATCCGTCATCAGAAGTTGCAAATGGTGCATACATGGCATCATTACAGCTTAACGGCAGTCAATTATCTTCATCGAAGATAATTATTTCACGCTAAGGATTATTATATAAATCTTCAGTAAAAATATTCGGGAACCTCTCTTCCTTTACAAATAAAGGAAGAGAGGGGACTGAATGGAAATACAGTAAAGAAAGCGTTAGTAGTAAATGTTTCGACAAGCTCAGTAATCATGTACTAAAAGCAGTTGTTTCACACTGATTCTGTCGAAGTGTTTAAATACTTACCCCGAAAATATTTAGTATTTAATAATTAAGCCAGAATATTCCATTTATTATCCATAGAGACTATGAAAACGCTTATTCTAATTACAGCAATTTCGTTAACAATTGCTTCTTGTAATAAACTATCAGAGTTAAAATCGTTTACACCTCCTGTTCTGAAAGAACGCAGAGCCGGTTTGTACGCTCAGGATTTTGCAGCGCAGCAGAAAAAATATAATGATGCAGTAGCAATGATTAAGGAGAAACCAAACGAGGTTAAATCATACTGTGCCCTTGCAAAAATTCTTATGTATGAAGCACGGGTAACTGGAGAACATCCGTATTACTACCCTGCTGCATTGACTTGTTTGGAGGAGGCAATTTCAAAGGATAAGGAAAATCCTGAGGCATTGATTTTGAAAACAAGTGTATTGCTTTCATTACATCATTTCGGAGAAGCCAAACAGCTTGCACTGCGAATCAGTAACACTACCATTGGAGCAGCTTCAGTTTACGGAATGCTCTGTGATGCAAACGTAGAATTAGGGAACTATACCGAAGCTGTACAAGCTGTAGATAAAATGATGAATCTCCGTCCGGGACTTGAAGCCTATGCACGTGCATCATATTTACGTGAGATTACCGGAGATAACGAAGGTGCGATTGAGGCAATGAAAATGGCTGTACAGGCGGGTTTGGCAGGAACTGAGGATGCAGCTTGGACACGTGTTACCCTTGGTAATATATACTATCATCAGGGGAAAATTACTGAGGCGGAAGGACAATATTCAATGGCACGGCTTGAACGCAAAAACTATCCTTTTGCTATTGCCGGTCTTGCAATGGTATATAAAACACAAAAAAGATACAATGAAGCTCTATTACTTCTTGATACAGCTGTGACAATGATTCCCGAAGTAACGTTCTTGGAGAAGAAAGCAGAAGTTGAACAAGAACTCGGTAATAAAAGAGCGGTAGATTCACTGCTAAACATCATACAAACAATGCTGGATGAAGATGAACAAGCAGGACATATCAATCATGCCGAAAGAGCAATTCTCTACTCGAAGCACAATTACAAAAGTGCTGATGCACTAAAACACGCAGAAATAGAAATCAAACAACGACCTGATAATATAACTACTCAATATGCTATGGCATACACACTTTCCCGTAATAACCGTTACCCCGAGGCCAAGATATACATGAACAAAGCCTTGCGTATGAATTCCAAAGATGCAGAAATGTTGATGCTTGCAGCAAGTATTGAAAAAGCAATTGGTAATACATCTGAGGCAAATAGATATATTACTCTGGCAAAAGTAGCTAATCCGATATTTATATCATCAACAGTTAATTAAATCAGCCCCTTAAAAATTTTCACGGTATGAGTATTTGATATAGTAAAGTGATTTTGAAACTCTTGTATCTATTGTCTGAACTTTGATTTTTTTAGTTCAGACAATTTCTATGCAACAGGGTAAATGAGTTATTCAACATGACCAAAAGAATCCACCCATTCCCCGCTTGTCATTACTTCCGTCTGTCGTGGGAAAATCTTGGTCGTAAGAACCCGATGAACCTCCTCGTCAATATCAGCACAGCAATCTGAAAGAACAGACAGCCGATAGTCTTTATCCGCTGCCTCGCGAACAGTAGATAATACAACACCGCTGGTTATCAATCCCGTTAATACAAGATGATTGATTCCTTTAGCGCGTAGCACGACCTCCAAGTCTCCTCCTGTAAATGCACTTGTACGTTTCTTTTCAATAACTATATCACCTGGTTGTGGTGCAACCGCCTCATGAATCTTGCTTCCTTCCTCCGTATCAAAATGAATCGTAGTGCTGTTTTTATAGAACATAAAAGTCTTGTTATTCGGACTTACCTCGGGATAACCTTCTCTGAATTTAATCAACACATAAATCACCGGAATGTTATTCGCACGTGCAGTTTTAATTGCAGAAGTAAGCGGCTCTAAAATAAGAGAAGCGTTTTTCATCATTTTTATGATGAGATCTTGTACGTCTAATACAAGTAGTGCAGTACTCTGTAGTTGAGTTGACTGTTCCATTATTACCTCAGATTATTATATTGATTGATTTGTAATAAGAGACGAATATTCTGATTCTAAAATTTTAGTGAATTGCTTGCCTTCTTAGTATGCTGAGATTTTTGTATTTGCTTTACAATCTTTCATTTGTATGAGATAGTGTTTATTTGTAGTTTCGCTTAAATCTTACAAAGTGTTAACTAATACTAAGTATCCCAAAACTCAGATAGTTTATGCAGCATATAAATATGTTACAATCTATGATTTCGATACAAACATCATCAGTGTTTTTGTTTTTACTCATGATTAATTCTTGTGGGTTACAGAACGATACAGATAAGTCAACTGAACGACCTTTACTCTCGAAAGATGCTGTAATTAGTTCGGAGAATATACCTAAACTAAGAACAATAGTAGATGAAATTGAAAAAAACAACTGTGTTGCAAGTTCTCATATAGGATTCGCTGGTTCTCCTTCAAGTCAATGGACGCGTTACGAACAGCTTGAAAAAGTTGCAACAGTAGAACAGCTTGTCAAATTAACTAACCATAAGAATCCTACAGTCCGATGTTATGCTTTTGAAGCATTGGTTGCCAAGAACTCCGATAAAGTATTTAATATTTTGTTAGACCATTTACATGATATGGCATCCGTTTCTACTCTTAGCGGTTGTCTTGGGTGGGGAGAATCAGTAGGTAATTATTACATAAGTGTTATCGCTCGTAAAAACAGTAATAAAAAAGCGTTCAACCTTAGCGATAAGCAAAAAGAAACCTTAGACAGTATTTTGCAGAAAGACAAATCAGATAAATTATATAACAAAATCTTGCTGAAATAAATATAAAACCTATTAAATTGGATGTAATTAATGATGAACCTCAAAACCTGTATTCCAATTCTTATTATATTGATTCTGCTTCTGCAATGGTCAAATTGTGCAAATGAAAAAAACAGGACTATTCAAAACATTCCTGTCAATGTAGCAAATACTGGAATAGATATAAAAATTTCAGGTTTTCTTTCAGATCTAAAGAAAGGGAAATTTGAAATATGTTACTCAGATAACAATATTCCCCAGTCACTCAAAGATATTATTGATCCATATTGCAAGTATTCCAACACTGGTATATTCAGGTCAAGACTTGGAATGAAAGACTTTGACAAAATGTTTACATTTGATAGAGAAAAATGTAATCTAACGTGCTATATAGATGATACCACATGCTGGGGATTGATGCAGTATTGTATTGTATCAGATAATTATTTTGGTGTTTCGTTTTTATCCGGTGGTCTTGATACTACACATTGGTTCATGATATTTCATATTACAAATTCTAAGGTTCTTTCTCATTGTATTGTTAAATTCAATTTTGAATCTGAAACACATTCACCTTCTGATCTTGGGCTTACACTAACAAAGGGGAATTTAATAATGTTTGAAAAACTTGTATGTGGAACTCATAAGCTGCCCTGTAACAGCAACGAACTATCCCCATAACTAAGAAACCGATACCCATTCCCTAACGCTTCATCATAAATCTTCCTCCACATTTCTTTTCCCACAAATGCAGCTACAAGCAAAATCAATGTACTGTGCGGTTGGTGGAAATTAGTAACCAGCGCGTTACAAAGTCGGAATTGATATGAAGGTACAATCAAAATTTCGGTTATTCCCTCAACAGCCTCAAGTGAATGAACGTTCATCCACTCTTGAATCGTTCGTAGAGATTTTTGTGGCGAGATTGCCTTACGTGCAAGTCTGAATGCATCCCATTGTCCAAGAGAAAATGTTGGTTGGTTCTTACAGTCTTCATCATTGATACTCAATCGGACTCCGAACCAGTAGAGAGACTCAATCGTCCGCACGGATGTAGTGCCCACACATACAAACCGTCCCCTGTCAGATTTATCCAGCCATGAAAGCAATTGCTCAATAACATCACGATTGACAGAGATTAGCTCTCCATGCATAGTAAATTCAGAAAGCGTTTCCGTTTCAAGCGGTTTGAATGTTCCCAAGCCAACCGCAAGATTCACTTCTATTCGTTTAATGTCCTTTGCTTCCAACTCCTCGAAAACTTCAGGCGTGAAGTGAAGCCCTGCTGTTGGTGCAGCTACTGAACCCTCGTTGGCAGCATACACTGTTTGATAGCGGATCGCATCTTCGGGTGTTGTATCACGCTTAATATATGGCGGTAGAGGGATCTTCCCGAATTGTTCGAGAATATCTCCAAATATTATATCACTGCTCCAATGAAACTCAACGATTGCTTCAGAGTATATACGTTTTATGATAATTGCGGTTAGTTCAGAATCAATAGATTCACCGAGATTTGCCTTGAGAACTGTTCCATCCTTTAGGTTTTTTCCACGAACAAGACATTTCCATCTGCATGGCGAGTGGGACATAAGCGCAATCGCAGGCGGAAGATTATTTTCGGGCGATAAGCAAAATACTTCAACAGCCCCTCCACTCTCCTTGCTCAAGAGAAGTCTTGCTGCTATCACCCGGGTTGTATTCACAACGATTAAGGAATTATCAGGTAATAACGAGGGGAGTTCACAGAAAATACGATGTTCAATATTTCCTGAATCAGTATGTGCAACCAACAGCTTACTGATGTCACGATTAGGTAGCGGGGTGAAAGCAATCCGCTCCGGCAGTAAATCATAGATAAATTCAGAGAGTTCAAGCGTGGGTATATATGACTGCATAATGTGTTTTCGTATTCTGTTCTTTGTGGAATCTAAATGAAATTGTAAGTTTGGCAGAGCCATGCAACTTTATGCTGTTATTAGCGTAGAGGAAGTCTAATTATTTTACATAAAACGAAAATTCTATTTTTATTATTTTGTTGAAAGCCCAATATGTCAGAAGTTCCTTATTCTCAACCTCCCCAATACTCCGGTTATGTACCTCCTCAGAGACGTAAAACACGCTGGTGGATTCCGGTTGTCATTATTCTCGGTGTTCTTGCAGTCTTTGTTATCGGTATCATTGCATTCTTTGCCGCAATCATAGGTTCCATTGGCAGTTCAAGTAAAAAAGTGGCAGCAGTGAAACCGAATTCTGTTTTAATGCTTAATCTTTCGAAGCCTCTTAGCGAGTATAACGCCCATACAGGATTATTCACCAGCCATACCCCCGCCACATTCTTAGAAGTCTTAAACGCTGTAAAGCGTGCAAAGACAGATGAGAATATCAAAGGAATTTATATTAAACCGGGCTCAACTTCAGGTTTTGCAAAAGTAACTGAATTGCATGATGCCTTGGAGGACTTTAAGAAATCAGGCAAATTCATTTACGCATTTATGGAATCGGGAGAGCGGGCTAATTATTATGCTGCACTCCCTGCAGATTCTATCTTTATGCCACGAGAAGGGTATCTTCAACTCAACTCGGCAGGAACAAGTGTGATGTTCTATAAAGGATTATTTGAAAAATTAGGTGTGGATGCCCACGTAGAACAATTTGAAGAATATAAATCATTCGGGGAACCATATAGTAGAAAGAACTTTTCTGCTCCTGCTAAAGAAGAACTGCGTACACTTATAGAGCAACGTGCAAAACAGTTCAATCAAACTATAGCAAAATTCCGTAAAATGGATATTGAGAAAGTTCAAGCTGCAATTAATCGAGGGATGTACACTACAGATTCATTACTCGCAAATGGTTTTATCGATGCTTTTGCTACAGAAACCCAAGTAAAAGAAAAACTTCGCATCCGTTCAAATGGAAGCGACGATAAAAGTAAAAAATTGAAACTTGTTGCGATGGATGATTATTACGACAGTCCGAATAAAAATTACACAACTCCTGATGTAAAAAATCAAATTGCAATCATCTACGCTTCCGGGACAATCCGCACAGGCAAACGCAGTGGTGGTGGTCCATTCGGCGGGAGTAGTGCAGAAATTGCCTCAGAATCGTTCGTCAACGACTTGAAAAAAGCACGTGAAAATGAATTTGTGAAGGCGATTATCCTTAGAATTGACAGCCCTGGCGGTTCGGCTCTTGCTTCGGATATTATGTGGGAGGAGATTCAAAAAACACGCAAAGTAAAGCCGGTTTATGCTTCGATGAGCGATGTGGCAGCTTCGGGCGGGTATTATATGGCGATGGCTTGTGATACGATTATTGCTCATCCACAGACTATTACCGGGTCGGTTGGCGTAATCGGAATATTACCTACTTTCGCCGGAACACTTGATAAAATTGGTGTTACGGTTGATACGATTTCAACAGGACATTCCTCTCATTTCATGAGTCCGTTCCTTGCCCATAATGAGCAGGATCTGAAACTGTTTCATACTCTTATGGAAGGGACGTATCGCCGTTTTGTATCCAAGGCAGCTGAAAGCCGTCATAAAAACTATGAAGATATGAGAGATTTGGCAAAAGGAAAGGTATGGAGCGGGAACGATGCTCAAAAAGTTGGTTTGATAGATGTACTCGGCGGATGGCAAACCACACTTTCGCTTGTAAAACATAGAATCGGAATAGCCGACAGCGTAAAAGTAATGGTGCAGATATTCCCTAAACCACAGGATGATATCAAAGAACTCCTCAAAACATTCGGAATCAACATTGATGATGATGATGAAAACGGAGATGAT
>JACPWH010000299.1 GCA_016197185.1 Ignavibacteriota bacterium | reverse complement strand
TACATATCAAAACAAAAATACAGCACTACTAAGCCTCATAACGATAACATTTGTTATCAAATGTGAAACTAATAATTTGAAACAGTTATTTTATTTACCTGCTACTTTGCGGCGGATGCGACTTAGATGGACGGGAGTAATGCCGAGGTAAGTTGCAATCATGTGTTGGGGAACCCGCTCCAAAATCTTTGGGCAGTCAGTGATAAGCCGGCAGTATTGTTCTTCGGGGGAGTCGAATACAAGGGAGTTTTTACGGCGTTGAACTTCGATAAAAATTCGTTCGGCAATTAATCGCCCAAACCGTTCCCATAACTTGGAACGATGGTACAATGATTGAACGTCGTTATAATGAAAAACAATTATATCGGTTGGCTCAAGTGCTGAGAAAGAATAATGTGAAGGTTGGCGTGTTAGAAAAGAATCATAATCGGTGGCGAAGCCGTTCTCGAAGGTAAAATTAGTCGAATATTCATTACCGTCTTTCTCGTGATAATAACGAATTGCTCCGCGAGTAATGAAAGCAACGGAAGAACATACTTCACCTGCACGGAGGAAAAACCCTTTTTTAGGGATGTGTTTCAAGCGCATACAGCTTGCAAATTCAGCCCATTCATCTTCGCTTGGTTTTACTAATTGCTCGGTAAATGAACGAAGCATACCAAGTTGTTCGGGAGAAGGCAGCACGGTGTTTTCAAAATGTTGCATAAATTACCATTGTTCGGGCTTAGCCCTGCGAATCATCAGATCATGAATTGCTTTTCTGGGAGATTTCCCATCGAATAAAATACGGTAAACTTGCTCTACAATCGGCATTTCAACTCCATGTTTACGGCTTAACTCAAATGCTGATTCCGAAGTACTGACGCCTTCTGCTACTGTTTGTGTCTCGGCAAGAATTTCTGCTAATGATTTTCCTGCACCTATCTGCTCTCCTACTCTACGGTTTCTGCTGTGGCGGCTGCTGCACGTTACGAACAAATCACCTAAGCCTGAAAGCCCGGAAAAAGTATTTGCTTCCGCACCGAGTGCTGTACCAAAGCGTGTCATTTCTGCTAAACCTCGTGTAATTAATGCTGCTTTGGTATTATCACCCATTTTTACTCCGTCTATAATTCCTGCTGCAATCGCTATTACATTTTTGAGTGCGCCGCCGAGTTCAGCCCCGATAACGTCAACAGATGAATAAACTCGAAACGCCGAGGTTGTAAAAGCCTTTTGAACAGCTCGTGCTATATCAG
The DNA here is from genome assembly GCA_016197185.1 of Ignavibacteriota bacterium. GTDB lineage: Bacteria > Bacteroidota > Ignavibacteria > Kapaibacteriales > UBA961 > JADJXV01. Next base: position 16,564 of record JACPWH010000299.1, on the reverse strand, counting down.
GTTGGGTAGAAGCCGCAACTACTGTTGTCGGCATAAGCCGAGCCACTTCTTCTGCATGGCTTGGTCCTGTGAGAACAGCAAATTTATCAGTTATTCCTACAGCGTCTTTAAGGATTTCAGATACTCTTAATAAGGTATGGCGTTCAATACCCTTCGCTCCGCTTGCGACGATCTTACCACTGAAATTAAATTGATATTTATGGAGTATTGAGCGGATATATTGTGTTGGAACTGCTATAACAAGAAGGTCAGTATCATCCAAATCCCTTGGATTGGTTGTAGCGCGAATAGAAGAGGGGATAGTGACACCCGGCAAGAAAACACTATTGGAGTGCGATTGATTTATTTCATTTGCAACGGCTTCGGAACGCGTCCAAAGAGTTGTATGGTGTTGATTTGTCGCAAGTACCATTGCAAGTGCTGTTCCCCATCCTCCTGCTCCTATAATTCCCGTTTTCATACGTTCCCGATTCATATCTGTACTTCAAATTAGATTCTAAAAAAACAAAAGGGCGAAGAATACTCTTCGCCCTTCACATTACGAACGTATGTTTTTTCTATTGTCAGGGTATCTTGAGATACCCTGACAATTTTATATTTTGGGCTTTTGTTTTACGAAAATCTGCAATTTTGCAAATCGATTTTCATTGCCTGACATCAATCTTCCTATATTGGCACGGTGAGTATAAATCACCAAGAGCGCAATCCCGATACAGAAGAAAATCATAGTATGGTATCCTGCAATATCCACATGGAGAATATTGTAGCGAATACACATTGCAGTTGGAATTGTAATAGCCGCAACTATCGACCCGAGTGATATATAGCCCGATGAGAAAACTACCAAAAGAAACAACGTAAAGGCAATTCCCACATCAACGGGTGCTATAGCAATTAACATTCCGGTTGCAGTATTGATTCCCTTACCTCCCCGAAACTGTACAAAAGCAGAGAATATATGACCGAGAACAGCCGAAACACCGGCAATTAACCGTAGAACGGTTATGTCCTCAAACGGAGTTCGATTCACAAACGGCATAGCACCTGTAAAAAGATGACTGATAACTACAACTGCAAGTACACCTTTTAGAATATCTACTATCTGAACTACTATACCCCATTTAACGCCGAGCACACGGAAAGCATTGGTACTTCCCATATTCCCGCTCCCACGCTCTCTAATATCAAAACCAAAAAATAATTTACTGATTATTACAGCAGTCGGTAGCGAACCTGCAAGATAACTAAGAATGATAATAAGCAAGAGACGAACGATTGGATCCATTATAATTTTTATCCTTTGCAAAAAAGTCCGATATATATATTCCCCACTATCGGACACTTGTGGTTATTTCTGAACCGCAAAATACGGTTTTTTTCTTGAATTTTTATGATTACCAATTCATGAAGCAACTAATAATTCGACTGTAATTTGAGTATTCATCAAAATTCAAGTTATTTCCTAATTCTAATATCCCTCCCCATCGTCATCGTTATGGGTACGTGTCGGACGCGTAAATATTGAACCTATCATATCTTTATATGTGGAGCCGGCGGCATATTCATCTTTGGCAATCTTCGAATTTTGATGCAAGCCATCCAATAGAAATTCCATTGCGACAGCAGTTTCATATTCATTATTTGAATCCGGTTGAATGTATTTAACTGCAAGTTCTTGCAAGCCGGGTACATTATTTAATTCTTTGAAATAACTGTCAAAATTCATTGTATCATTAATAGTAACGCTATTCCCTTGCTCAAAAAACCTAATAATATCCTGATAGACATCAACATTTTTCTGTTTTTGTTCAGCACGCTTCGATCTTGCAAGAGGATCGGGGAAATAGAGTGAAAATACTTCTCGAACAGCTTTACCAATCAGCGCACGCGCCACTTTGAATGCACCTTCCTGCTCACCTTCGAACACTAATTCAACTTTACCTGTAATACCTGTGACAGATTGGGTAAGGTCAACCATACGAGGTGCAATATATTTTTCTCCAATTAACAAAGAACGGCGTTCAGCATTCGAAATAAGAGCTTCCATTACTGAAATGGTAAGTCGGGCAGAAACTCCTGATGTTTGGTCGATAAATTCACTGCCTCGAGCTATAAATGCAATACTTTCAATGATTTGACGGAAATAATGGGGAATTATTGTAGTCGATTCACTACGTTTCACCCATGCTTCTTGCGATGTAATGTGAATGCCATCTTCAAGTGAGCGCGGATAATGAGTAAGAATTTGAGAGCCGATACGGTCTTTCAAAGGAGTGATGATGCTTCCGCGATGAGTATAATCTTCGGGATTTGCAGTGAATACTAAGCAAATATCGAGCGGAATGCGAACATTAAACCCACGGATTTGGATGTCACGCTCTTGTAAGAGATTGAAAAGACCCACTTGAATACGCGGCTGAAGATCTGGTAATTCGTTTACAACAAAAATTCCGCGATTTGTCCGGGGAATTATACCAAAGTGAATAGCACCTTCATGAGAATAATGTAACCGTTGAGTTGCAGCCTTGATAGGGTCAATATCACCTATTAAATCAGCAATCGTTACATCAGGTGTAGCAAGTTTTTCTCCATACCGTTCAGAACGGTGAACCCACTCAATAGGTGTGGCATCACCATATTCAGCAATTATATCAGATGCAAACTTCGAGATTGGTGCAAGAGGACTGTCGTGAAGCTCCGTGCCTTTGACAACAGGAGTATATTCGTCAAGCAATTCAATCAACAAACGGGCAATACGGGTTTTCGCTTGTCCTCGTAAACCGAGTAAAAGAATGTCGTGTTTCGCAAGGAGTGCATTTACAAGTTGTGGGATAACCGTATCTTCAAAGCCTATTATACCGGGGAATAATGGTTCTTTGTTTTTTAGTTTTGTTATAAGGTTGCGTCGCATTTCTTCTTTTACCGGCAGCAGTTCATAACCGGATTCTTTCAACTGTCCAAAAGTTTGAATATGATGTTTCATAGTAGAAAACTTAATAATAAGTAACGAAAGAAAGTATTTGGTATCTAATTACGAGTGACTCTTTATAATGAAACAGAGAACCGGAGAAAATATTTTAGCAGGTTGTTCGAAAGACAAAAAAAATCACCATACCTATTTAAGATATGGTGATTCTTCAAAATTACAGGTCTTTTTTATCAAAACTAAAAGCAAAGCGATAGAAGCTACTGCTTTAGAATTTAGGTCGCGAAGAATATACTATTGATAGTTTGGGGCGTTTAGTACTATCAACAGCATCAGAGCCAAAAAATACTAATTTATCCATTCGGTTTTGGTAATAGCTGTTTTGAACTTGAAGAGTGATTGTCCCCTTACCGTTCCGACGAATCATTCCTTCAAGGGCGGTATTGAGCGTCGGGAAAAAATACTCATTAGTATAATTACCGTTTCCATCTTTAAGTCGAGAGCCATAATAAGGGCGAACAAGGTTATTGGAAGTCGAATCGACGAACGTTGCAAAAACAACAGGATCAGTTCCGGCAGTACCTGCAAATGACTTTGACGGATCCATCGTAAGGGTCAGGCCTGCAAGATGAATTGCAACACCTTTTGGAATTGAACTTACATCGAAACTGATGTTTGAATTTATAGCAGAAGCACCCTGAATAGTAATATACTTATCTTCGGGAGCAGTAGTAGTCAGATATGTACCGTCGTATGCTGAGAATAACTTTATTGTTGAATCAGTGGCGTTTGGGCGATGGTATGTAATTAAAATCGTGGCAAATCTCGTTGAATCCGAACTGCCTACAGCACCTGAAGCAAATCTTCTTATAATATTGGAGTTAGAATTAGGGATAAAGGCAATGCCATAATTTAGAGTGTCATTCGCATTGCCGTATTGCTTGCGCAAATTGAACCATTCGATAACTTGGTCACGGTCGAAATCAAAGGAAATTACAGAAGAAGAATCTTTAAGCGGAATAATGCCGCTATACGTTGCCAAAGTTTTAGTCTTGTCGATAAAGTCCGGTGTAATTGTATCGGGTGTGGCAATAGTAGTCCATACTTTCACAACTTTATAGACTGTAAAAGAGAGTTGATTGCCGATTGTATCGCCATAAGCATAATATGGTGTTGATGGTGTAATCAACATTTTGGCAGAAACAAAATTATCAATGGTAAGTTCGGGAGCCGAGTCGGGAACACTCAGCCGCGATAATGAAAATGCTTCGGTTGTTCCGCTTTTTCCGATAAAAACATAGCCTATACCCGAAAGGGAAATACGATTGATATATGATGATGTACCGATGACAAAGGGTACTGAATCTGTTGAGCTTACAGAGGTGAGTTGGAGGGTGTCGCTTATAAGGTTATTTCCTACTACGCTGAGTTTGTCATTACAACCAAAGGAGGCTAATGCTCCAATAGTTAAAACTATTCCAACGAGCCAGTTAAAGAGATTACGATTTTGGAATATGCGAACAGTCATACAAATAGAATTGAAGACGGTGAGTTGATTTTTGAAGATAAAAGTTTGAGGATATAGATCCCGATGTAAACTATTCATGATTTGGTAAGTACCTGATAAACCCAAAACAGATACGCCGTAACTTGGTTCACATATATATCTTCGTGCAGTTACTGACATACCATGCCTATTTATTTACCCGACTTTCATAAGATTCCGGTACAATTCGCTATACTGTTTAGCCGAACGTGACCATGACAAATCCTCGCTCATCCCGTTTTGCGTCACCATACCCCATATATCTTGTCTTGAGTAAACAGCAAGGGCACGTTGCACTGCAGCGACCATTTCGGCACTATCAAAATTTTGAAAAACAAAGCCGTTACCTTCTGCGTTTTGAGGATTAAATTCACGGACAGTATCAGCCAGACCTCCTGTAGAACGAACAATCGGCACTGTTCCATAGACCAATGAATATTGCTGATTGAGTCCGCAAGGCTCATAAAGCGAGGGCATCATAAACATATCAGCACCTGCTTCGATAAGGTGAGCGAGTTCATCATCAAACCCTATTTTTATAGCAGCCTTATCAGGGTAGCGTTCAGCAATTTCACGTAGTCCGGTTTCAAGTTCGGGATCGCCTTCTCCGAGCAATACAAATTGTAAATTTTCGGCAAACAACTGCTCGGCAGCTTCTAAAATGAGTTTAACACCCTTTTGTTCATTCAATCTGGAAATCATACCGATAAGCGGTGTATTCGATCGCATCGGCAAGCCAAAACGATGAAGAAGTGCTTCTTTGCTGTATATTTTATCTTGAACTGAAGATTTGTCGTAGTTTTTGGAAATGAAGGGGTCGATTTTAGGATTCCATGTCAACAGATCCACACCGTCCAATATACCGAGCATTTTATCACCGCGTGCTCTCAGTACATCATTAAGCCCGTTGCTCGATTGTTTGTTTTTCAAAATTTCCGCACAATATGTAGGGCTTACGGTAGTAATCCTATCGGAATACGCAATGCCGGCTTTCATAAAATTGAGCCGTTCATTGTGCGTGATATTTCCTAAAGCAGAGGTTGGGAACCTTGTTTTTGCTAAGCTTGTATCAGGGAAACTGCCTTGATTGCCAAAATTATGAATTGTGTAAATAATTTTTGCAGCTTTGAATTCTTTGGCATATTCTGTTCGTGCCAAAGCAGGAACAAGCCCGGTTTGCCAGTCATTGCAATGAATAATATCAGGAAACCAACCAAGAAGAATACATGTTTGAAGTACTGTTCTATTGAAAAAAATAAAACGTTCGTCGTTATCAGCGTATTCTATGCCTGTAAGCGGATCGCTGTAAAATCCTTTTTTTGCTTCAAAATAATTTTGATTGGTAGTGATGTATGCCTGAACTTTTGAGCGGGAAGTAGTAATTGCCGATGATTTTACGGTGGCAATAGACTCAATATCACCCACCATAACAGCAAAATCACGTAAGCGATTTATCTCGTGAATACGGTTTTTACGCTCGCTGATACTGCCATATTTAGGCATCATAACACGAATGTCATGACCGAGTTCGCGAAGCGCAAGAGGCAATGAATATGAGACATCGGCTAATCCGCCTGTTTTTGCAAAGGGATAGACTTCACTCGAAACGAATAAAATACTGAGCGGTTTTGCCATTGTGTACCAGAGTGGAGAATACTTTAAACATAGGCGTCGTTATGCAAAAATAGCGATTTTCTGTGGAACTTAAAAGAAGTGATGAAATTTTATGATGAATTATATTTTTTCGACATATCTAAAATACGTCCTATCTGCTTTAATTTACCAAATGAAACATTAAAATTCAGAGCTGTTGTTAACTTTTAAAAAGTACTTACTTTATTCCAAAACTTATGCTATTTTGCAAGAGAATTTAAGAAAAATACACTCAGAGGAACGGTGCTTTATCCTCAAATCCTCTTAAGTGACCTACATAATTTGAAAAATAACTTCTATGAAATTCTCCACTGTACTCATAGTAGAAGACGAAAAAATCGTTGGGATGCATCTCGCTTCAATTCTACAGCAACTCGGGTATATAATTGTAGATGTTGTAAGCACCGGTTCGGAAGCAGTCGAAATCGCCTGTGATAAAAAACCGGATATAATTCTTATGGACATCGGGCTTTCAGGGGAATTAGACGGGATTGAAACTTCTCGGAAAATTCAACAAAATGAGAACATACCTGTTGTCTTTATCAGTGGCAATTCCGATATGGATTCAATTGAAAAAGCCATGAACGGAAATGCTTACGGCTATGTTTTTAAGCCGTTTGATGAAAGGGAAATTAGACCTGTACTCGAAATTGCCCTCTATCGCCATCAATACGAAAGAAATCTTAATTCTGACGGAAACCACCATCCTAAAACAAATCACAATGAAAATGATGAACAATACCATAGTTTAGCCGAGCTTTCCTCCGACTGTATAATCATCCATGTAAACGGGAAAATAGTATTTGTCAATCAGTCTGCAGTTCAAACACTTAAAGCAAAATCTGCTCGTGAACTGATTGGGAAAAAAGCACTTGATTTTGTTCATCCTGAATATCATGAAACTGTCAATAAGCGGACAAAAAATGCCATCGAGAATAATATTCTTCCTGATGTTGCCGAAGAAAAATACATCCGATTGGACAAATCTGAGTTCTTTGTGAAAATGAGGACATCTGTTCTGAATTACAAAGGTGAAAAAGGGATGCAGGTTGTTTTTCAAGATATAACGGAGCAGAAGTATAATGAAGAAGTACTCAAGAAATCAGAAACCCTTTTCCGGCAGGTATGGGAAAATTCAAGGGACGGTAAACGGCTTGTCAATAAAGATGGTATAATATTGCTGGCAAATCCTGCTTATTGTCAAATGGTAGGCAAACCTGCACATGATGTAATAGGACAAATATATTCCAATGTTTATGCAGAAGAGCAGCAGCCCGGTTTATTGTCCACGTTCAGACAGCGAATAGGTACTCATTCAATTGTAACTCATTATGAAAAAAAACTTAGGCTGTGGAATGGAAAAGAATTATGGCTTGAACTTTCAAATTCGTATGTAGATGCTGAGGGTGAAAACGGACCGTTTCTTCTCAGTATCATTCGTGATATCACTGAACGTAAAATTGTAGAAGAGCAAATTAGAAGTTCGCTTATGGAAAAAGAAGCACTTCTGAAAGAACTTCACCACCGTGTGAAAAATAATATGCAAATTGTGTCGAGTTTGTTGCATCTTCAAGCGCAAAACATTCAAGACAAAGCAATCGCAGCCCCTCTCCGCGAAAGCCAAAACCGTGTCAAATCAATGGCTTTGGTACATGAACAACTCTATCAATCAGACAGCCTTTCCGAAGTAAACATAAATGTTTACTTACGTCAGCTTACCTCGCGCCTTCTTCGCTCAATCCTAAGTAATAAACAGAACGTATCCATCGGTATAAAACCCGAAAATGACATGATATTGATGAATATAGATACTGCCATTCCTATTGGTCTTATTCTCAATGAACTTATTACCAATGCGCTTAAGTATGCTTTTGTTGGCAAGGAAAACGGTGAGATTGGAATTTCGATTGATAAAAACCATAAGAATCTTTATCAAATAATCGTTAAAGATAATGGTATTGGATTACCTGCCGATATTGATATTACAAAAACTGAAACACTCGGTTTGCAACTCGTTCAATCGTTAGCTGCACAGCTCGGAGGTAAATCCGAGTGTACCAGTACTTCGAATGGTACAATTTTTACGATTACTTTTCCTGAAAGGTAAGTATTATGAGTAATTCTTTGACCAACCTACATATTAGTTCTCCACTCAATATTCTAATTGTAGAAGATGAAAATATTGTTGCCCTTGATCTGAAATCCATCCTTACTTATTTAGGATATAAAGTAGTAGGAATTACCGGTTACGGAGAAGAAGCAGTTACTATGATCCATTCACTTAAGCCTGATGCGGTTTTGATGGATATAGGATTACGAGGGACTATGGATGGTGTAGAGGCTGCCCGTATCATTCGCGAAGAAATGAATACACCTGTGATTTTTATAACAGCAAATGCAGATGCAGCTACTTTGAACAGGGCAAAAATTACCGAGCCTTATGGATTCATACTCAAGCCATTCGACGAACGTGAAATTCAAACTACGCTCGAGATGGCATTCTTCCGCTATAAAACAGATCAAGAACTCAGGGAAAGCCGCAGGTGGCTAGCCACAACACTCCAAAGCATCGGTGATGCTGTAATTGCAACCGATGAATTGGGCAATGTCAAGTTTATGAATTCGATTGCTGAGAAATTGACAGAATGGACTCAAACTGAAGCAATCGGAAAACCTTTGCCCGAAATATTTGTTATTGTTAATGATTCTACTCGAGATTCAGTTATAAACCCAGTTGAAATTGTTCTTAAAGAAGGGAGAACTGTCGGACTTGCAAATCATACAGTTTTGATTTCCAAAGAAGGCAGGGAGTATAATATTGATGATGCAGCGGCACCGATTTATAATAACTCGAAGGATTCTATTATTGGAGTAGTACTTACATTCCGTGATATTACAGAAAAATATAAGGCAGAGGCAGAGCTTGAAGCAAGTGAAAAACGCTTTAGGTCACTGATAGAAAATAGTGAAGATATGATAACACTTGTAGATGGCAGCGGTTCAATTGTATATGGAAGCCCGGCTGTCGAGAGAATACTTGGTTTCTCATTCGAAGAATATAAATCTAAAGTTGGGTTTGATTTTATTCACCCTGATGACCGCGAGCTTTCTACTCAAAAATTTATGGATCTGCTGAAGTATCCGGGCAAGACTATTCATATTCAACATCGCCTGCAGCACAAAAACGGCGAATGGGTTTGGATAGAAGGGGCTGTTACCAATTTGCTCGAAGATACTGCGGTTAGAGCAATTGTATCAAATTTTAGAGATATTAGTGAACGTAAGAATGCCGAGCAAGCTCTCAATGAGAGTTATTCACTTCTCAAAGCTGTTACCGAAGGTACGGATGATGTTATTTTCGTGAAAGATACCACAGGCAAATATATACTTGTCAATTCTCGAGGAAAAAAGATAAGCGGCTACGACCCCGAACAGATGGTAGGTAAAACGGATATTGAGCTTTTTTCTTCCGAAGCAGCACATGAATCTATGGCTGCCGACCGTATTGTTATTGAAACACAAACCAGTCGTATCGTAGAAAATGTTGTAGAATTTGGTGGAGAAAACCATGTTTATATGACATCTAAAAGTGCACTCTTCGACCATCATGGAAAAGTTATAGGTGTAGTGGGAATTGCAAGAGATATAACCCTACTGAAAAAGGCGCAAAACGAACTTAGTAAAAACGAAGAACTGTTTAGAGCAATGGTAGAAGACAGTTCCGAAGGTTTCGGGCTTACAAGCAAAGAAGGCAAGGTTATTTACAGCAGTCCTGCCAATACCAAAATATTGGGATATACCACTGAAGAAAGATTCATGCAGAGCTTTGTAGATTTGATACATCCCGATGATGCAGAGAAAATATCCTCAGCATTTCAAGCAATGTTCGACGGAAAAAAAGAATCTGATTGCTCCGAGGTACGAATCAAACATAAAAACGGTTCATGGCGTTGGCTCGAAATTAAAAGTAGGAATATGCTCAGCAACCCAAGCGTGAATGCAGTTGTCAATAATTTCAGTGATATTACTGTCCGTAAAAACACTGATCAAATATTACAGGGAAATTATGCTTTGCTGAAAACAATGACGGAGTGTACAGATGATGTAATCTGTATGAAAGATATCGAAGGCAGGTATCTTTTTATCAATTCAGCCGGTGCAAGAATTGCAAACAAAACTATCGAAGAGATTATAAACAAAACTGATGAGGAGCTTTACAGCATAGAAGAAGCAAATATGTATAGAGAGATAGATAAAATGGTAATTGAAACGGGGGTAAGATATAACCAGGAACATAATGTAATGGTAGATGGTCAGTTACGTAATTTTATCACTTCAAAGAATCCTATTCGCGATGAAAACAAAAAAAATATCGGCATTGTAGGTATTTCCCGGGATGTTACCGAACTGAAAAAAGCTCAGGACGATCTCTATAAAAATGAAGAGTTGTTCAGGGCTATGATCGAAGACAGTAACAATGGAGTAGTGCTTATTAATAAAGAAGGAAAAATCATCTATACCAGCCCTTCTAATGAAAAGATTCTCGGATATCCGTCTCAAGCACGTTTAGAGCAAAGTTTTACGGATATGGTGCATCCTGAAGACCGAGGTAAGGTTGTAGAATCTTTTCATAAAATATCTGTTTCGAAGAAAAAACTTGAACCTTTTGAAATACAAGCCAAGCACAAAGACGGGTCATGGCATTGGCTTGAGGTAAGTGCCCAGAATATGTTCGATAATCCGAGTGTAAATGCTATCGTTGTTAATTTTCATGATATCACCAGACGCATAGTTGCAGCCGAGAAACTGTTGAAAAGTGAGCAAACCCTCAGAGATATAGTAGAGGCAATAACTGTTCCGATGATAATCACCAGAATAGCAGATAGTGAGATTATCTATGAAAATCAGCTTGTTGCAGATATGGTGGGATACCCGCTCGAAGAATTATATACTTTGAAAGCAGTAGATTTTTATGTAGATCCGAAAGACAGGGAAAAGGCAGTCGCAGAAATTTTGGAAAAGGGATTTATTCAGAATATGGAGGTCAAACTCCGCAGAAAAAATGGAGAAGTGTACTGGGCTACACTTACCTCCCGTTTTATCGTTTTCGGTGGTGAGCAAGCGGTTGTTACAACAATCTATGATATATCTGAGCAGAAAAAAGCGCAGATAGAAGTTCTTACATCTAATGATCGCTTCGAAATGATAGCCAAGGCAACTGACGATGTAATATGGGATTGGTCGCTTGAAGACAATAGTATCTGGTGGAACGAAAATTTCTATTCACATCTCGGATATGAAAAAAATGAATCTGCATTAAATATCAACTCATGGTTAAATGGACTTCACCCTCTTGACAAAGAAAGGGTTACGCAAGGTATCCACAGATCAATAGACTCTTTGGAAAATTACTGGACCGATGAATACCGTTTTTTGAAAGCAGACGGAAGTGAAGTTTTCGTGTTAGACCGCGGCTATATCCTTTATAACAACGAAGGAAAACCATACCGAATGGTTGGAGCAATGGTAGATATTACCGAACGTAAAACAAGCGAAGAAAAAATCAAACAGAGCGAAGAGAAATACCGGCTGATGTTCGATCATAACCCGCAGCCGATGTGGATATATGATACGGAAACATTAGAATTTCTGGAAGTTAACGATGCAGCAGTACAGCAATATGGGTTCTCGAGAGAAGAATTCTACGGAATGACAATCAAAGACATTCGTCCAGCAGATGATTTACCACTTCTACTGAACAACCTGTCCTCGACTAAAGAGAGGTATGATAATAGTGGTGAATGGAGACACCTGAAGAAAAATGGCGAAATAATCAACGTACAAATTACATCTCATATTATTGATTACAATAATCGTTCTGCACGCCATATATTAGTGAATGACATTTCCGACAGAAAAAAAGCAGAACAAGCTTTACAAGAAAACTATATTCTGCTCAAAACAATAACTGAAGGGATCAGTGAAAGTATTTTTGCCAAAGACATTACTGGTAAATATGTATTTATAAATCCAACTGCGGCTAAAATTCTTAATAAGACGAAAGAGGAAGTAATAGGGCATCGTGATACCGATCTTTTCACCCCTGACCATGCTGAATGGATTATGGAAATTGATCGAGCCATTATTTCTACAGGGAAGCCTCATGAATTTGAAGGGTTTTTTGATGAAGGCGTACCACATTGTTATATCGACTCAAGATATCCGCTTTACGACCCTGCTTCAGGAGAAATAGTTGGTGTGGTTGGGATCTCAAGGGATGTAACTGAAGGCAGAAAAACGGATGAGAAGTTACGTGTTTACGAAAGAGCATTGCAAAGTGTTGTAGAAGGGATCATTATTACTGATGCGGAACATCCTGACAACCCGACAATTTTTGCAAATGAGGGATTTTACTCCATGACAGGGTATAGCCCTGAAGAAGTTTTAGGAAAGAATCGCGACTATTTACAAGGGAAAGATACAGATAAGAACATTGAATTAGAAATTAGAAAAAGCATAACTAAAAACAACTATTTTAAAGGTGAAATACTCAATTATAAAAAAGACGGAACACCGTTTTGGAATTTTGTAAGAATTTCACCCGTACCAAATGAGAGCGGAAAAGTCACTCATTTTATCGGACTGCTTACCGATATCGACGACCGTAAAAAAGCTGAGGCAAAATTGCACATTTATGAAAGAGCTTTGCAAAGTGTTAATGACGGAATTATTATCACCGATGCAGAGCGTCCGGGCAATCCAACGATTTTTGCAAATGACGGCTTCTATGCAATGACAGGTTACAGTCCCAAAGATGTTATGGGGAAAAACCGTGATTTCCTTCAGGGGAAAGCTACTGATAAAAATGTAGAATTGGAAATAAGGAAGAGCATTTCAGAGAACAGTTACTTTAAAGGCGAGGTTCTCAATTACAAAAAAGACGGCACTACAGTTTGGAATTTTCTGCATCTTTCGCCTGTACCAAATGAAAATGGGAAAGTTACTCATTTTATTGGGTTGCATATTGACATTTCAGAACGTAAAAATGCCGAACAGAAGTTACGGCTTTATGAACGGGCACTGCTAAGTGCTTCTCAGGGGATTATTATCACCGATGCCGAACAGCCTGACAATCCGATTATTTTCTCTAATGAGGGCTTCTATGATATTACAGGCTATAGTCCTTATGAGACACTTGGGAAAAATTGCAGATTTTTACAAGGGAAGGAGACCGACGCAAATTCAATAAAAGCAATTAAGAAATGTATAAAAGAAAAAAGATACTTTGAAGGTGAAATACTTAATTATAGAAAAGATGGAACTCCGTTTTGGAATTTTCTACGTATTGCACCCGTACCAAATGAAAATGGCGATGTTACCCATTTTGTCGGATTCCAAAACGATATAACCGAACGTAAATTAGGCGAAGATCTTATACGTACTAACCAAATGCAACTTGCCGAAGCACAAAGATTGGCAAAATATGGCAATTGGAATTACGATTGTATCTCTGAAAAGATTACATGGTCGGAAGAACTGTTTAACGTATTTGGAATAGATCAAAATTCATTAAGCCAAACACAGGCTACGTTTATTAGTATGATACACGAAGCTGATCGTAATTTGATGATTGAAGCAAACAAAAAAGCTCAGATTGACGGGGAGCCTTATGTTATCGAATATAGAATTACCACTCCAAGTGGTGAGGAAAGAATTATCGAGGAGCTTGGACGTGGTGAATTGGATGAAAACGGGAAAGTTATCCGCTTGTTTGGAACAGCTCAGGATATTACCGAACGCAGAAAATCAGAAGAAAAAATTATTGAAAATGAAGAAAAATACAGGTCACTGGTAGAAAATGCCCCTGATATTATTATTACTCTCGACAGAGATAGTACTATTCAATTCATTAACCATTCCGTTCCTGGAATTACAAAGGAACAGGTTTTAGGGACAAAAGTCTTTAATTTGATTGCTCCCAAATATCAGCAAGTAGCAAAGCAAGCATTCCAAAAGGTTTATGAAACGGGTGAAATCCAAAACTATGAAGTTGAAGGTCCCGGACTAAACGGTACGGTTGCCTGGTATATAACACATGCGGGTCCGATATTTTCAGGTGAAAAGGTAGTTGGTATTACATTGGTAATACGTGACATTACCAACCGCAAGAATTCCGAGGAAAATCTTCGGAAAAATGAGAAAAATTTAAGGGATATTGTTGAGGCGATTACTGTCCCGATGGTTGTTACAAGTGTAAAGGAAGGTAAGGTAATCTTCACTAACCAACTTCTTGCCGATATGTTGGATGTCCCGATGGAAGTTGCTTTGAATCAAAAGGCATCAGATTATTATAATGATCCGGAAGATAGAGCTATCATTATAGGGTTGATTAAACAGCACGGGTACATACGGAATTACTTGTTACAATTGCGTCGTCACTCAGGTGAATTAATCTGGGTACTTTTTTCGGGGGGTATCATTACATTTGATGGAGAGCAAGCACTCGTTGTCACAATGTATGATATTTCCGAACAGAAAAAAGCGGAGGAAGAACTCCGCAAGAGTGCTCAGACACTCCGTGATATTGTGGAAGCAGTTACAGTACCGATGGTTATTACAAGTATTTCAAGCGGAAAGGTAGTTTATGCTAACCAGCTTGTAGCGAATATGTTTGCAGTTCCGATAGAATCTGTTTTAGATCAAATGACGCTGGATTTCTATTCTCATCCTGAAGATAGGGAATTGCTTCTTAATTTGATAAAAGAACAAGGGACAGTCCAGAATCATTTGTTGCAACTTCGCAGAAAAACAGGAGAATTGATTTGGGTGCTGCTGTCAGGAGGAATCATTACTTTTGGTGGAGAGCAGGCACTTGTTATTACCATGTATGATATTTCCGAGCAGAAAAAAGCAGAGGATAAACTTCGTGAGAGTGAAGAACTGTTTAGAGCAATGATTGAAAACAGTGCTGATGGAGTTACGCTTATCGACAGCAAGGGATTCCTGACCTATATGAGTCCGAACGGAGAAAAGATAATAGGAACTAATGTCGATGAACTAAACGAACTTAACTTCCTTACTTTTATTCATCCTGATGATAGAGATATCATTGATGAGAAATTCAAAAGACTTCTTGAAGGGCAAGAGTTTGAACCGACTGATCTACGTTGGAACTACATGGGCAAACAATGGAAGTGGATTGAGTCAAGAGGTTCCAATCTGGTGCATAACCCAAGTATCGGTTCTATTATCATGAATTTCCGTGAAGTTACAGACCAGAAAAAAGCTGAAGAGGAATTAATCTTAAGCAAGGCACGTCTTAGTGGGGTGATTGATTCGGCTATGGATGCTATCATTTCTATTGATGATAGTCATAACATAGTTTTATTCAATAAGTCTGCCGAGAAAATGTTTCTTTGTAGTGCCGAAAATGTACTTAATACTTCAATAGACCGTTTTATTCCATATCGTTTTCGTGAGTCGCATTCACATCTTATAGAGAAATTTGGCAAAGGCAATATTTTGAGCCGAGCTATGGGAGATAGGAATATAAAATTAATAAGCGGTCTGCGTTGTAATGGCGAGGAATTCCCTGTTGAAGCCTCTATGTCTCAAATTGATTCTATTGCCGGAAAGTTATATACTGTTATTATTCGTTATGTTACCGAGAGACGTAAGGCAGAGCAGCAGCTTCAAGAACAAGCCGCGTTGTTGGAGATTGTGCCCGATGCGATAATTATGAGAGAGTTAAGTGGAAAAGTAATTTATTGGAATTTGGGTGCCACAAAAATGTATGGCTGGACAGCCGCAGAAGCAATCGGTCAATCTGTTCTTGATCTTATCAGTAACAGGGAAGGCTCTAATTTCTTTGAAATGCAAAAAATTCTTCTTGAAAAGGATGAATGGGCAGGTGAATTTATCCAACTTACCAAAGCCAAACAAAAAATACTTGTGCAAAGCAGATGGAAATTAGTTCGTAATCCGGAAGGTGAACCAACATTTGTACTTGTAACCAATACGGATATTACAGATAAACGAAACTTGGAGCAGCAGTTCCTTCGGGCACAACGTTTGGAAAGTATCGGTACACTTGCAAGCGGAATTGCTCATGACCTCAATAATATTCTAACGCCGGTAGTTCTTGGAATGGAACTTGTAAAAACAAGACTTGACGATGAAGCCGGTAAGCTACGGATAGACAGTATAATAGGTATCGTAAAACGCGGTTCAGGGCTTATCAGTCAGGTGTTGGATTTTGCAAGGGGCAATAAGGGAGAAAATGTACCGATTAACCCCAAATATATTGTGGCTGAAATTGCTAAGGTTATTCGAGAAACTTTCCCGAGGAATATCGACATTAATGTGAATGTCACAAAAGAGGACATCACGGTTATCGGAGATGGTACACAACTCCACCAAGTTTTAATGAATCTTTGTAT
>JACPWH010000314.1 GCA_016197185.1 Ignavibacteriota bacterium | reverse complement strand
GCTCGGTTCAAAGGATTCCTCCCGAGCCTCCTGCTGCTGCTGGTAGAGGCTTTCACATTGTTTCTGTAGAAGCAGCCGATATTCTCTCTCCTACAAGTGTGGCTAGCCGTTTAGCACTGCAAGATCAGGAAGTTACAAAAAATAAAGAAAATAATAAGATAGCACAGGAAAATAAGGAACTAGAAAAGGAGCTTTATGAAGATGCTAGCGACAGAAACATTGCGAAGAGTTTCAAAACAGACGAAAAAACTGCGCATCAACTTAGCAAACAAAAGAAAACTCTGGTCACAAACTACTTCGAGGCGGTCGCCAAAGTTGCCGAACTCAAAGAAATCTCCCTCGTAGAGCACCTGGGTAGCGAAAAAAGTGCGACAAATGGTGAGTGGCCTATAGAGGAATGGAAAGAGAGCTGCGGCCTTAGGAATGAAGCGGCTTTCAGATTAAAGGAGGGGCTTTTTAAAGAAGAGCTCTATAGCCACTTCTCCGCAAAAGCTCTAGGTTTTATAGAGTCTCAAGAGGAGCGTCATAAAGAGCTTTTACAAAGGCAAAACATAAAGCTCCAGGCTCAAACCTCCAAAGATCTAGACACTGAGCTAAGAAGTCATACAGAAGCGCTCCTCTATAAATTGTTTCCTGAAGGACCAAGTGCTAGGAATACGCGCGAGCTCCGCTTCGGCTCAAAGGGCTCTCTTTCCGTCATCCGATCGGGAGAAAAGACCGGTAATTTTTACGACTTTGAGCAAGGGAAAGGAGGAGGGCCTCTAAAGCTTATCCAAAGGGAATGTAAGCTAGATCCTAAGGAAGCCAGAGAGTGGGCGCAAGAGTTTTTAGGGTATGCGTCTACTCTGGAGCTTCCTAAAGCCTTTGGTAAGGTAGATTCCCCTCTTCCCTATAAGGAAACAGAGTGGCAAAGTTTAAAGCCAGATGCAAATGTTCCTGCGCCGCAGTTTGAAGAGATCGGAAAGCTACACCTTCATTACAAAGAAGTTACGCGGCATGCGTATCGGGATCAGAAGGGAGGTCTTCTTTACTATGTGCTAAGGCTGCAAGACATCAAAGATCCTTCTCGCAAGATCACTCCCCCTCTTAGCTATGGCTGCTTTAAAGAAGGGAGAGCGGAGTCCAGTTGGAGTTTAAAAGGTTTTAGAGATGAGAACGGAAAAAACACTCTTTATAATCTTCATCTGTTAGGGGAGAAACCATTGGCTAAGGTTTTGCTTGTGGAAGGGGAAAAAACAGCAGATAAAGCTTTGGAAAAGTTTCCAGGCAAAGATCTTATCTGTATGACCTGGCCCGGAGGAGCGGGCAGTGTTTCTAAAGCACACTGGAGTCCTCTGGCCGGGAGAGAGGTAATTATCTGGCCCGATAATGATGAAGCTGGTTTTAAGGCAGCGGAAAGCATTTGTCAGGAGCTGAGTAGAGTAGGAGTGCGCTCTTTAGAGGTTGTAAATCTAGAGCGTTTGAAAGAAAAGTTTCCTCTGAAATGGGACCTTGCTGATCCCAATCCTGAAGGGGTGGATCGCTTCCTTCTAAGTCGGCTCCTTTCTACCGCTACTATTAGACAAAGTGCTATCCCAAAGCCTCTATTCCAAGGAGTAGACCTATCACAGATAGACCCTTTGCACAAACAGCGGCTTGAGGAGCTTTCTCTTCGCGTAGAGCAGGGTCTACGTTCTCATGGGGAAACTAAGAAACAGGCAGCATGGGAAATCAAAACAGCCCTTCAAGAGCAAACAAAGTTCCATATTCAAAGGCTAGAAGAGCTTGAAATCAAATTTAGAGAAAGTCCTATCATCTGTGCCCAAGGGAGCCTTGGTAAACAGCTTTCTTATCAAGCGTTATTACATCAGATAAAGCAGGGGCAAGAAGCTTCCTTAATAGAAGTTCTTCAGATGAAAGAGGCTATTGTTGCTTTTAACCAGGTTTTACAAAAGCAAGAGATCAAAGGGATTTCTCCTAATGGGTTAGAACTTGCAAAGGATAGGACGCTAGAAAAGATCTGTGAGCAACAGCTTTTAGGAAGAGAAATGCCGCAAGCTGAGCTCCGGGCATTAGGTAGAGAAACGGTTATGGAAGCTAAGCAAATAAATCTCCACATAGAAAAAAGAGAGCAAATGGAGCTTTCTATAGAAAAAGAACAGAAGGGATTTTCAAAAGGTCAGGGAATAGACATAGGTCACTAAAAAGGGGGAAACATATGACAACAAAAAGCTCAGCTGGATTAAGCGACAAGCTTCCTAAATTGCTTATCGTACTTCTAGAGCAAGGAGGCAAAACAGAAAATCTGTTGCTCGAAGCTTGTTATTCTGGAGAGAGGATCGTTTTAACAGGCAAAGATGGCTGCGAGGCAGCCTTGGTGCCTGTGGAGGATTTAGAGGTATTAGAGGCTCTTGAGACATAAAAAGCTGCGGGCATTTAAAAAGAACGAGTTACAAGCTATAAAATGTTAAATGTTTAACTGGGAGAATTATTTTATGGGGCTTTTTGATCAATGGGACAAATTTTTTAGCTCAGCTTTTAGTCAGGAGGCGATAAAAATGTCGGATTCTGCTTCTGCTCACGTGAATCCTGGAACAGGTTTACCTATGGCACAAGGGGGTATTGATATTGGAGGGAATGTTTTTGGAGCGAGTAACATGATGAATAACCCATTTAATAATAGCTTCTCAAGCCATAACCCATTTAACCAATTTCCACGATAATTGTTTCCAGAGCCCTTACTTGAGATCCATGCGGAGAGCCTTCTTGAAAATAACCCAGCTGAAAACATATCCTCATTTGTATAAGCCGAGGAGATAATGGATCTTTCATCCTTTCAAAGCCTTGTGAAACAACTTACCTTGCTTCCACAAGAAACAGAGTGGGTAGAGTGGAAACACAATAATATTGATCCAGAAGAGATTGGAAGGAACATTTCTGCTCTATCTAACGCTGCAGCTTTACTCTCTAAACAGCGCGCCTATATTATGTGGGGTATAGAGGATAAAACTGGTCGAATGCTTGGAACAACATTTCACCCAAGAGACTCAAGGTTAGGAAATCAAGAACTTGAGAGCTGGCTATCTGTATAAGACCTGATTTAATCTGACACTAAACAAAAAAATTGTGTACCATTTCTCCTTAAACCTGATAAATTTTTAAGGAGATATTTATGAACCAATGTACGCATCAAAAAGTGATCAAGAACAAACTCGGTCTGTTAGAATTATCCAAAGAACTGGGAAATGTCTCAAGGGCCTGCCATATTTTTGGATATAGCAGGGATAGCTTTTACCGCTTCAAGAAACTTTATGAAGAGCATGGAGAAGCTGGGTTACAAGAAGTATCCCGCAAAAAACCCAACTTGAAAAACCGTGTTCCTATAGAAATAGAAGAGGCAGTGGTTAAATTTGCTTTAGAAGAACCTGGCTATGGACAATTTAGAGTAAGTAATGAGCTTAAGAAGAAAGGGATCTTTGTTTCCTCTCAAGGAATCAGAAACATCTGGATTAGAAACAAATTAAATACGATGAGCCTCCGTCTTAAAGCGCTGGAGGAAAAAGTAGCTAAAGAAGGAGGGATTTTAACAGAAAAGCAACTCCGAGCCTTAGAAAAACAAAAAGCGCAGAAAGAAGCTCATGGAGAAATAGAGACCCTATTTCCTGGATATCTAGGAGCGCAGGACACCTATTTTGTCGGTACTATCAAAGGAGTGGGAAAGATATATCAACAAACGTTTATCGATACCTATTCAAAAGTCTCCCTATGCAAACTCTACGATCGAAAAAATGCTTTAGTCGCAGCTGATCTCCTTAACGATAAAGTGATCCCCTTTTTTGAAGAGCAAGAGATAAAGCTCTTAAGAATGTTAACAGACAGGGGATCAGAATATCGAGGGAATAAAGAGCAGCACGAATATGAGCTCTATTGCGCCGTAGAGGAAATAGAGCACAGTTGCACCAAAGCCTATTCTCCTCAAAGTAATGGTATCTGCGAAAGATTGCATCGAACCATACAGCAGGAATTTTATAATGTAGCATTTAGATCAAAGATCTATAAGACAATAGAGGAGTTGCAAAAAGACCTTGATCATTGGCTAGAAAAATATAATAATGAAAGGACACATCAAGGAAAACATTGTTTAGGTGAAACTCCTATGGGATGTTTTAATAGAGATAGGCACTTAGCAAAGCAAAAGATGATAGGATATAACACAGCTGACAGCGACGCTGAGCGTGAACTGTCAGATTCTCTCTTAGAGAGCTGTGTAGCTGCAAAGCCGGAAGTAGAATAATTCCCCTTCAATGGAAAAATTGAAAATGTAAAAAACCGGGAGAAATGGCCACCTGTCAGATCAAATCTAGTCCGTTACAATTAAAGAGAGAACTTGTTCTGCAGAGATGTTGCCTATTGCTACCCCTTTTTCAAATGAAGATTTTTCAAATATACGCCAAAGCTGTCTCTCTTTTTCTGGGAATTCTTTTAAATTTTTAGTGTAACTGCCTATCCTAATATAGTCCATGCTCTTAAACCTAACAGCAGGGCCGTTTCATGAAATTTTTCTTGACATAGATAAATTTTAATGTAAAATCATACTCCTTCTTTTGAAGGAGGTTGATGTTTAGTCCCAGGGTGTGATGGAATGGATTAGCTTTAAATCTTTTTGGTTCATTGTGCCAGATTTTAATGATATATTCGTACGGTGTCACACCTTTTAGAGCCTTAAGTCGCTTAGCAAAATTATAGGCATTTAAAAAATTGTAAAGGTGCTCTTTTAGCTGCTGATGGTTCTGGTAGTTATATCTGTTCACAGTAGCTTCCTTAAGAGTTCTATTCATACGCTCGACCTGGCCATTTGTCCATGGGTGGTTTATTTTTGTTAACCGATGCTCTATCTGATTCTCCTCACACACTCTATCAAAGAGGTGAGGAAAAGCATATACATCTTGCTTCCTATTAGTGAATGGGCAGCCATTATCTGTTAAAATAATATGAATTTTATAGGGGAGAACCTGGATTACATTCTGCAAAAATTGGGCAGCAATAGTTTTGCTAGTTTGAGAATGAACTTCTATATAAGTAAACTTGGAGACTCTATCAATAGCTACAATCAAATAAAGCTTTCCCTCTTGAGTAGAGACTTCTGCGATATCAATGTGAACGTAGCCTATGGGATACGAGCTAAACCTCCTTTTAATGCGCTTTTCCTCTTCTATCTCGGGCAGCCGACTGATCCCATGACGCTGCAAGCAGCGATGAAGGGCAGATCTAGTGAGACGAGAAATAGTGGAGTGAAGAGCATATAAACAATCATCTAAAGGGAGGAGTGTGTGCTTGCGAAAGGCCACAATGATTGCTTCTTCTTCACTGCTTAGGAGGGTGGAGCAGATCTTTTTAGGTCCCCTAGGAGCATCATGCTGAAAGGCTCTTTTCTTCCCCTTAAGGATAGTTTTAGGATTGAGACTCAACTCCCCAGCTAGTTGTGCTATGCTCTTTTGACTATTTTGTATTGTCCGACGTATTGCCTTAGTTGTTTTGGCGCATCCATGTAATACTTGTCCCATAATGACTCCTTTGATGGTAAATGTTCATAATATATACCATCACATCCTGG
>JACPWH010000313.1 GCA_016197185.1 Ignavibacteriota bacterium | reverse complement strand
TGTTAAAAAGAATGTTTCGAATAAGCTGAACATAAAACTTCTAACTCCTGAGAGTAATGTTCAATTAAAAGCGGACGTGAATAAAAAAGGTGATAAGCATTATACTTTCAAATGGGATGGTCCACTTAAAAAATATGTAGATGAAAAATATCAAATAAAGATAGTAGAATATAAAGATACTTCATTGGCTTTAGAAAAGGCTATTTTACAATCGCCAGGTGTCATAGAGCATAGCATAGAACAAGAACAATATGTACTCAACAAAACAGGAGCACTTAAGATAGGTAAAGTATATATTTGGCAAGTAACGTCTCTAAGCACTTCAACAGGGCAAGAAACAGGGCACAGTGCTATTTGGAGATTTTATGTTCCTGTAGATACTGGAGTATATGTGGTTAGTGGAACACTCAGTTACAGACTTGATAAAAGCAATACCAATATATATCCATTGGCTGGGGTGGGTATGAAATTCTTAGTTGGATATTATACTTTTGATGGAAATAAGTATACACCTCTTTCCAAACACGCTGAAACAGTTTATGGCATCAAGGATAAAGGTAAATTGGTGTCTATGGATGTTACTAGTGAGTCAGGATATTTCGAATTTAAAACCGATGAATTTATAGGTAAACGAGATTTTGAAGTGAATGGAAAGAAGAATCAAGTCTACAGAGGTATATATGCTGTAGTTTGTAAGGTGAAGAATGGAAATTATATAGAAGGGCCAATTGATATATATACCATTCCGACAGAGATTATTGCAAACAGAAATCAGTCGGCCAATGTCAAGTTAGTCAGCCGTGCCAAGACTTTTACGTTGAATGTTAAATTTACAGAAATACAAACCATTAAATACGATGGACTTACTTCTTTAACACCAACCAACGCCAATAAGCAAAAGCAAGTTGATATATATGTATTAAGAAAAAAAGCTATCCCTTATGATGGATTTCCTAAGAATGAAGGATACAGTCAGCCTTCAAAGGCTGTTTTTAGTATCAAAAATAGTCAATACTCTTATTACTTGATTGCTAAGAAAACTGTCAATTTGGTGGGAGATAGTTTTCAGATAGCTTCATTTCCAGGGTTGCTCACTAACGATATGCAGGCTGGTACCAACGACTTATATGTATATGCTCAATATCCAGGGAAGACAGAAAAACTTCGTGATCCATTGAGTATATATGAACAAACCCCATACGACCAGTCTAGCGAGTTGACTGTTGGATATGAGACCAAGCACGATCCATATAACAAGTCTGTTTCTATTCAGCCAATCAATATGGCAAATATTAAATTGTCGGGTAATTTAAAATATAAGTGGACTAATAATGATAAAAAGAACACGAAAACTTCTAAGGTATTGGCCAATCAACAAATTGAATTATGGTCTGTTGTGGTGGCAAAAGCAGCAGGTAAGCCTTTTATGATAACTGGAAAGCCGCTTGCTGGACTTGATGCTACACCAAAACCTGTGGCAGTAGGTTTTACCGATGATAATGGAAATTTTTCTCTCGAAGCCTATGTATATGATCATTCAAAAGGAACCAAAGTTGACAATACTTATAATGAGCTAGGTCAATTATATTCTTCTGTGTTTTTAGATAATCCTGAAAGTGGTTTAAGTGAGAATTGCAGTGTATATAGAGTGTTACGCATCAAGGTTATTTCAGACCATTTGTGCAGTCCTGAAGATAATTTCTTTGTGCAACCTGGTTATGATTATGACTTAGGAAACCTCAATGCTTATGTGAAAGAAGCAAGCATGACATTTACGATACGAGACAAAAATGAATATCAAAAGGTGGTGATTGGTACACCTGTATATATTGTTCGTCCAACCGATTATGAAACCGACTTGAAGCTTGATGATGCTGATGCAAAATCGGTGATGTATGATACTTTAGTCGATTATTTTGGTCAGTCGTGGAAGGTGGTAGCAACAGGCAATACCGATAAAAATGGTAAAGTAACGTTCAGTCATTTGTTAGATTTTAATGTTCGTTTTCCTGGCACTAACTTATATGCAGGTAATGCATATAGTGCCGATGATAGGAGTTTGTATCGTGTGGTAGTAAACCCAGATGAGTTTAGTAATACCAATTATACCAATCAACTTCCTGGAGAGTATGTTGCTTCGTCTAGAACAGTGAAAGCAAGTAGTTGGTGGTTTAATGATGCCTGTATTAATGCCACTTATGAGCAAAATATATTGGCACAACCTTTACCTCCAAGTATCACAGGTGCTGTATATCCTCAATCTAATATGGGTAACTATCCGCTGCAAGATATTCGGGTCGACTTATATAAAATTACAGACAATCAGCTCTTCGAGAAAATGAAAGCTAGTGCTATATCATTGGGTATGAATTTTAGCGATTATATAAGCGACACTATTCTAGCTTTAGTTTTTAGTAATAAACTTGTAATTGAGAACCCAGGAAATACTGTAATTACTGGTCCCAATGGGAAATTTGTATTTGATAATTTGCAACCCAATGTTGATGGTAAGCAACCAAAAAGATTGATATGGGCTGGTGGTAAAGGATTTCTTTTTCAATTTGAAACGGTAGAAGCTTTGGTAAACGGAAGTAAAAAGTCTTTTGGTAAAATATATATGCGTTTGCCTGTAAAGTTGGCAGCTAAGTTTGTTGACTATGATGATCAGAAAACACCAGTACCAGTGAAGATTGTGGTGGGTAATAATTTTAGTTGGACTGACTCTAGACCTTCATTCTTTTGTGCAGAGAATTGTGATCAGGTGGCTTATGATATCCTTTCGCCTTATGGCAAGAAAGTGATGTTTACTATCATACCAAACGATTTAGATCATTATAGAATTGATACTGTATATCTGGCAGTTAATGAAGGAATGACAACGTTGGGAACTATTGGTGTCAAAACTCGTAAACAACATTTTAAATTTTACCTCATCAGACCTAATGGGAAATCTGGTGGTCCAGTACAATATACCAAACTACAGCTACTCAATTGTAAACCTCAATCTTTCAAAGGAACGAATGTAGATTATGAAGGTTTTACTGATGGGTTGGATATGAATAATTATCCTGAATGCTCTTTCTTCTCATCTGGTAAATCTTTTTCTTTTATTGCAAGGGCATCAGAACCTGTGGGCTCAGATTTGATGAGCTATGCGGTGCAAAAAGTCACAACTAGTATGACTGAAGGTTACACTATGAAAGCTGTGTTTGTTAAACTTGAACGTGGTGGAATTGTTAAGGGTAAAGTCACTCTTGATGGAAAGCCAATTGGAGGAGCTCTTGTCAGAATTGACGAAGCTTTTACTAGTGGAATAGATGTTTCATATAGTACAGGAACCGATGGAACTTATGAGCTTCGGAATGTTCCTTTAAATAATTTTCAACCTATTAAAATAATTGTGAGTATACCGGGTCAAAACATCATGGGAAGTGAAGAGTTTTTTAAGTTTAGTGATAACGGCACTGCACCTATCTCAACCATTAAGAAAAAGGATTTTAAGTTGTCAAAGTCTGATGTGGATCTTTCTCAATTCATGGGATTCCCAGCAGAGTTTACCTCTTCTTTTTTTGATCTAAAGTATGGGTAAGTGGTCGACTGATTAATATACCAGGAAATGCCAAAATTGCCTTAAGTAAGAATGCCTCTCTTCGCTTCGAACATGTTGAAGTTAGTGTAAAGACTTTAGCCAATAATAAACAAGTATATGAGCCCATTGAGTCAGATGTTGCGGTTACTGACCAGAGTGTTGATGTTACTTATTACAATAATTATATAGGTCAATTATCTGCTCCAAGTATATATTCAGATATTGTAATATCTTATGCTACTACCCAGCGTGATAAAGCTTTTATTAAAGGCAGACTATCTCTTGCATTGGGCAATTTTCCAACGGGTATAAGCATTCCAAAAAGTAATTCGGTGATACTTGGTAATCAAGAGAACAAAGTATCATTTGCAGTTTTGTATAATGATAAGAGTATTCCAAGTAGTTACCAATCAGGTTTCTCCATTGGTGCTGTTCTGCCTATATATTCAAAGGGTCAAGCTATTAACATGATTAATCTTCAATATACTGCTCATAGTATATATACAACTATGGAGGCCGATTTTACTAAATCAACTTTTAATGAAGCAGGAATGAATTTGGCTACAACACTCCACACCCAGATAGAAGGAATGGTGAATACCGAAGGCACCAAGAATAAAAAAGGAGAGAAAATAAAGGATGGAGATTTGGAAATTGATCTTGGAATGGTGAACGTGAATAGCAAGGACGGACTAAAGAAAATTAGTGGTACTGGAGTCTTAAAAATAGCATTGGGCAAATGGATGATGAATAGCAGCAATTGGGAGTTTTCTGAGCAAGGTTTGTTGTTGAAATCAGGTGCTATTGACGCAGGAGTTACTGTGCCGTTTACCAATCTTTGTATATTGCCCAAGGAAATCAAATTCGGCGAATATCAGTTAGATAATCTCACACTGGCAAATACATTAACATTAGAAATTAAGAAGTATAATCCGACTATTTCTTTTGGATATGACAAAGGATTTAAAGTGTGGAATTTGAGTATAGTTCCAAACCCAGCACAAGCATATTGTTCAGAGATAAAAAATTTACCAGGTATGGGCAATACCACTTTCAAAGTGTTTAGTATTAATACTTTTAGTAGTGGCCAGTTTAAAGTGAATATACTCACTACAGGTCAGAAGGTAATGATTAATCAAGTAGCACAATTTGAGCCGGAAGGAATGGACTTAGCCTCTGGGTATGTGGCATTTACTGGTATACTAGATTTTCAGATTCCTAAGTTTCCTGTGTTCGAAAGTTTTGCTCTCAAGTATCAAAAAGATAATAATGGTGTTATACAAGCGATGCCAGGTAATTTGAATGATGTTGATTTTAAAATTAATGGAGTGAGATATACTTTTAAAGTGGTGAAAGATGCTAAAGGCAATATGAAGAATCCATTATTTTCGGATGGATCTTTGGCCTGGATGGGAACTGTAACCGATGAAGTAGAAGGAATGTATACTTTTAATATAATGAAATTGCTTAAAACTAAGGATTCTACCACTATACACGAAACTACTGCTGATAATACTTTCCTATTTAGTAAAAATGGTAAAACTGGTGTTCATGTAGTGCATGCCAGTCAGAAGGTAATAGATAACGGAAGCCATTGGAGCAATCTCACATTTGAAGGCAGACTGTTTGGAATGGAGGGAGTAAACGAAGCAAAGAGTTATACAGTGATGACGGTTAAAGGTGCTGTAGAAGTTGTTCCTAGCAGTTCAAGTGTTGCTATCAACAATGTTGAAACTCCATTTGGGAATATGAGCATTGTATTTGATTTTAATGAAAAGGCATTAATAGGAAGTATGCATTTAGATAATGTTTCTCTTGGAGGAGGCGAGGAAGGTTCGGCAGGTGGAGCAGCCCTTACAGGTGATATAGAAATGCGATTAGGCTCTGGTAGCTGGTATATGTTTGGTGCAGGTGAAGCTACTTTGCCTGACAATGGTTTTGTAGATAAAATAAAAGCAGCCTTCTTTATAGGAATGGTAGATCAAGTATATCTCAATCAAAAACCTATCATCAAACAAACTATACAATCTTTTAGTTATGAGGGTAGTTATATACCTCCAATGTTTAATGATAATGTGGTAACTGGTATATGTGTGGCTGGTGGATTGGCTATACCATTTCCGCCTCCAGTGCCCACTATTGATATACCGCTAGATCCATTTTTTAGTGTGAGTCTTACTCATGGTTTGCATATAAATGCCGTTGTTTCAGTTGGCTTTGGCGATGCTGTGCGGTTAGACTTTTATGCCAATGTGGGAGGATTTGTAGAAGCTCATGCTGGTGGTAGTGTTATCATTGGTTGTGTGAGTGCAACTCTCAGATGTGATGTAGATGTAAATGTATATGGTGGAATTAACTTCTCATCTAAAGATATATATTTTCATGGCGAGACCGTGATGAAGTTAAAAGGGACTGTTAAAGCCGGTGGAGGTTGCTGCGATTCAGACTGCGACCATATCACTCTTTGTCCTTTGCCTTGCATAGAGGTCAATAAAACGGCCATTATCAAAATGACTTCGTTTGTAGATTTTGATACCAATAAATCCCCTAAATACACTTTTAGTATAGTTCCTGACTTTAACGTCGAATTTCAATAAGAATGAAAAAAATTATATTTATACTAGTTATATGTTTGTATATATCTAACGTATATGCACAAGAAACATTTGTATATGCGGCACCCAAGGGTATATATATCACCAATGTGGTTGGTGCTGCCAGTGACAATATGTCTTTACCTGATGGCACTGTTAAAGTAAGTATACAACGTAAACAAGCCAATGAAAGTAATTGGAAAGAAATAGGGTCGTTCAAACAACCTGAGAGTTTAGAAGAACTTCAAAAAAGATTTAATCAATTTTCTGGTTATTCACCCGATCTGTATTTTATCAATACAGCCAATATTGATAGAGTTTGGAGTAGATTTGAGAACGCCAAGTATACATTTGATTCTTGTTATAATTATATACACGAGCCAGCAATGGGCTTAGCCATGGGTTATTTGTTTTTAGATAGCACCGTGCAGGCTGGTACTTACGAATACCAATTGGTTAAGTATACCAAAAGCGGAACCAAACAAGTATTTGCTACAACTTCTTCAACTACTTGGCCCGAAGTACAAAAGATGAACAAACCTAGAATGACATTTAGCAAGGGACGGTCTGAAAGAGCTGAACTTATATATACTGCTATAGGGGGCAAAAAACCTGTGTATTTCAAAGTCTTTAGGCAGTTTACTTACTTCAATAAGTTTGAGCAAATATGGCCTGAGTTTAATATTAAAAGAGGAAGAAATGATAGTATATATATGACCATTTTCGATCAACAGGTGGTGGCCGATAATGATTATAGATATTTTATAGTTCCAGTAGATGCTTTTGGTAACAAGGGTATGGCTTCTGATACAGTTACATTGTTCACTACCGATAAGAAGGATATCGTGTTGCCAGAATATATACATACTTCTCAGCTCAATTCTGGGATTAAACTTAGTTGGAAATTAAACCAGAAGGGTAATTTAAGTTTTGTAGAAGTATATAGAGGAACTGAATATGATGGTTCATATAAACTGATAGGAAGAGCATCACCAACTGATACAAGTTTTAAGGACCAAGATGTGTTGCCTATGATCACTTATTACTATTACCTGAGGGTGTTGGATAAAAGTGGCAGAGAGGGCTTTAATTCAGCTCGTGTATATGGACTTTATAGTACTGGTTATGCACCATTGCCACCTGTGATTACGGGTGTAGTAGCTGAAAGAGAAGGAATTAAAATTACGTGGATAAAGACTGATCAAAATATTAAAGGATATTATGTATATAGAGGTGTTGGGCAGTTCTCTGAGGAAATGAAACAGATAACTGGCTTAATAGAAACAAACGATTCTGTGGTAACATATATTGATACTACTAGTAGAATGCCCTCTCAAGGATATAGTTATGCAGTGAGTCAAGAGAATACAAGTCATAGAGAGGGTTTGAAAAGCAGGCCAATGTTTATTAATAAATTGTTGAACACCAGTCAAATCGTTCCTGTTCCAGTTTTTCATGTGAGTAAAGTAGGTAAGAACGCTTTGTTATCTTGGCAAATGATTAATGGCTTACAAGGCATCACCTCGTTTAAGATTATACGTAAGACTCAAGGTAATACTGTAGATCAGATAAATATTAATCTTCCAGCGGCTATAAGTGTTTATAATGACACAACTACAAGAAAGGGTAATGTTTATATATACGAAATTCAAGCAGTAGATATGACTGGAAATTTAAGTGAACCTTCTCAGCTTACTTTGGACTTGAGTATTGAAGCTCCTATGCCAGTTGATAATTTTACAGCATCTGCCACCGAAGAAGGTACTGTAGTTTTGCGTTGGACTTTGTCTACAGAAGATCAAGTTCAAGGGTATAAAATATACAGATTTGACCGTGGCAGTGACAATGTTGTTTTGTTAGGAACTGCCGTAACTTCAGAGAATATTTATATAGATAGAACCACCGAAAAGGATAAAACCTATGGATATTTTGTGAGATGTATATATGATGGAAATAAAGAAAATGAACCTTCACATAGAATTTATATGAAGCGATAAACTCTTTAATTTATCGAGATACCATCTTGAAGGCAATATTTCTGCCCATGCCTTGAATAATGGCTAGGTTGATCCATGATAGTGCAAATTTTTCAAGTAACTCAACCTTGTCTGATTTTCCAAAGTCTATACAATTTCCAAAGCCACAATCTAAAGCCAATTGCTTGGCAACAGTTTTCGCATATTCACTATCTCCCGCCATAAACATATCGATAGCTTCTCCATGATATATTGGATTGAGCATGTTTTCATATCCAGTAGTGTTGAAACATTTTACATCCTCTGCATTTGTTTTATCTACTATACAAT
>JACPWH010000312.1 GCA_016197185.1 Ignavibacteriota bacterium | reverse complement strand
TCAGGGGTTGTAGGTTCTTCACTGAAAAAACGTTGAGAAAGGCGGATAGCCCCAAGTTTGGCTGAATGGATAAACTGATGCTCCCCTTTTTGCCCGATAACTGTTTCGGTACTGCCGCCTCCAATATCGACCACCAAACTACGTTTTGATAGTATCGGAAGTGCGTGTAATGCTCCAACATAAATCAGCCGACCTTCTTCCATTCCTGAGACTACTTCTATATGAATGCCTGTCTCTTCTGCAACAAGATGCACAAACTCTTCTCTGTTATCTGCTTCCCGAACAGCACTTGTAGCAATGGCTCTAATAGGTGCTTTTACCTTCTTTGCCATTACAGAAAACCGTTTGAGAGCATCCAACCCTCGTTCCATCGCACCCAGTGAAAGAAGTTTCATATCTCCCGATCCTGAACCTAACCGAACCATTTCCTTAGCACGCGAATGAATTTGCAGGATTCCTTTGTCATTCACAGAAGCAATTACGAGGTGAAAGGAATTTGTACCTACATCAATTGCTGCAATCAGTGGAGCTGGTTTCATTTATTCTTACTTTCCGGTTTTTTTGCCTCACCTTTCAAAACTCTTACATTATCTTTTTCGTAAAGAATTTCATCCTTTGGTTTCTTAGTTTGCCTTGAGTTTGTATTAGAAACTTTACCCACAAAAAATCTCCTTAATGCACCTAAAATGTAGGTGGTCGTCAAAATCACAACTACGATTACCAGCAAAAAGATTATTATAAATCTGGACATTTCAAGATATTATTACTACATACAAAAGCAGAGTATATTCTGCATAACAATCTTAGTACCCGTAACTTTTCAGCATCGTCTTATTATTGCGCCAATTATCCCGTACCTTCACAAATAATTCAAGAAAAACAGGCTTTTCCAGGTGTTTCTCTATCTTTATTCTCGCCCTTAATCCCAATGCCTTTATTTTCTGTCCCTTAGCACCAATGATAATCCCTTTTTGAGTTTCACGTTCTATTATCAGTTCTGCACCAATATACCATTTCCCTTCTTCACGCTCTCTGAATTCAGTAATATTCACTTCGCATGAATATGGTATTTCCTGCCCGTATTCCAAAAAAATCGTTTCCCTGATTATCTCAGCCACAAAAAACCGTTCAGGCTGGTCACTCAAAAAATCCTCTTCATAGAGGAATTCACCGTCGGGTAAATAGTTAGCAATTGTCTTTACCAAATCATCAACATACTTGTTTTGCAATGCGGAAATCGGTAAATATTCCTTAAAGATTCCCAATTTCTCAAATTCCAGAATTAACGGAAGTACAGCTTTTCTGTCAGGCAAAGCATCAGTTTTATTGATTGCAAGCAGGATGGGTTTATTCGTTTGCTTTAATACTTCCATAAACTCATCAGTCAGGTAATTGAGTGCATGGAGTCCGTGTGTGGCATCGGCAAGTACTACAATTACATCTGCTTCCTCGATGGATTTATGTACGGAATCCATCATCGAACGCTGCATCTCATATCTGGGGACTAAAGCACCGGGAGTATCAAGAAATACTATTTGAACGGAATCGGAAGTGTATATTCCCAATACGTTTTTTCTGGTCGTTTGTGGCTTTGGGGTAACAATCGAGAGTTTAGCCCCTACGATTGCGTTCATAAGCGTAGATTTTCCTACATTCGGTTTCCCGATGATTGCCACATAGCCAATTTTAGGCATAATTTCTCTCTAAATGAACAAATTTCAGACTAAAGTTCTGAATTTTCTTGTAAATCAACCAATAAACGATTTTCAATTACCTGACCATTGCAAATATGCTCTGATACGATTCTTGAACCGATTTTAGGGCTTACTTCCCTATACCAAACCCCATCTGGATATACTATTACGATAGGTCCTTTGCCGCATTGCTCAGTACATGAGGTGCGTGTAATCAAAATCTCATCTTCTCTATCCAAATCTTTGACAGTTTCCTTAATACGCTTTGCTACTTTATCCGAGCCTTCAGCCGAACATGACTTTCCTTCGCATATCAATAT
The DNA here is from genome assembly GCA_016197185.1 of Ignavibacteriota bacterium. Classification (GTDB taxonomy): domain Bacteria; phylum Bacteroidota; class Ignavibacteria; order Kapaibacteriales; family UBA961; genus JADJXV01. The sequence continues at coordinate 6,005 of JACPWH010000312.1, read as the reverse complement.
ATGATGGCGGACTTGATGGAGTTTTTTCGTACTCATAGTAAGACTCCGAATTGTTTACATCAGTCTTTTACTATCGGACGTTCCCGCAGTGTAATCTTATGATAAATATAATTACTAAGCTCTTTACCTACACGGTTTCCTTCGTTACATGCTTTAGTATAATGTATCCCTGCATATACCCTGCTGTTTGATGCTTCCCATGCAGCATCCAAGAACGAATTGAACTTGCGAATCGGGAAACCGAATTGAACCTCTGTATTATCGACAAAAGGTATCTTATCACCCAAAAGCAATGTTAGCATTTGAGCGGCACAAGCCGAAATTGTACTGTGCCCGCTCGGATGCTCCGGGAAAGGAGGTGTATCAAATATAGGTTTCCATGTTGAGTCAATATATCTGTTTATATACGTAATTGGGCGAATAACATTACTTCTATACTTCTCATCCCAACAATTGATAAAACCGTCGAACATGGAAATAGCTACAAGATTATATACTTCCAGGCATTCCATCATGTTTTTATCAAGCTGTTTGCAGCCTATTGAAGCAATGTTCATCCAATGCCCACCAGGGGAAATTTGACGCTGATTGAACATGAAATGACCTTCGTGAAAATTCTTAATCGGGCTATCGTCCCAATACCGTCCGATTAGTTCCTGCTCTTTTGTAAGAGCTTTTGAAAGTACATACACCTGCATATTCTGATCATAACATGGCGATCCCTTCTCTTTACTGAAAGGAACGGGGGCAATCGGGCGGAACTGAGCCGCCGAATCCATCACCATACACCTCATATAACGGAAATACGGGTCTAAAGGATCAGGAAAATCAGGAGGAGTTGGCTCCCATTTATCTTCCCCACGAGGAAAATTGTAGCGAGGACGACCTTGATTCTTTGTATGCCCATCCACTAACAGCCACACTATTATATGCTTACCAACTGTTTCACCGTATTCTTTTGATTGATTAATGACTTCTTTTGGCACTCCTTCATCAGCAATTTGAGTAAGTTGTGCCTTATACATCGAATCAGCCAAAAAAGCACGGTAGAGCATCTTATTAACGACTGTACGGTATGCCTGAATTGCACATACACGCCAATCATACACCAAGCCATCCTTCGGTTTCGGTGTTTCTTTCAAACCGTTCAGCTGTCCGGCAAGTGAATGATATTCTTTTGAATACCCTACCCTTGCAGCCTCATACGCTGCAATATTCGGATAACTGCAATTGCGTTTTGAAACTGCGGGTGAGAACCCGTCGAGCATTGTTATATTCGCAATCATTTGATTCCAATCATGAATATAACGTGCACCCTTAGCATTGTCAACAGTCGAAAGTGAATCTTGATTTTGTGAAAATGCAAGTGTTTGCCCACTTACAATTACAACAAGAAATACAAAGAAATTCTTTAAATTTTTCATACTATTTAGGATTGGATGAAACTGAGTAATTAAACCGGATTAATAATTGAATGTTCTTTGGATAGGAAATATCAGAAAGTTACTTTTACATAGACGAACAACTTAGCATTACAATCTAACAGGCATCACAAGCATCAAAAGGGTGTTATCAGTTCCCGTTGGTCTTATAAGTGCTGCACGTGTCGGCGTAGAGCAACTCAAGGTTACTTCAGCGTGTGGATCGTCGGTAATAAGATGTTGCAATGCTTCTACAATATAGATATAGTTAAATCCTATTTCAAAAGCATCTCCATCATATTCACAAACAACAGTTTCTGACGCTTTACTTCCTGTGTCGTCATCCGAACCGCTGATGGTAATCGTTTTTTTATCCACTCTCAAACGTATTTGATGAGATGCATCACTTGTAAAAATCGCAACACGTTTTACAGCTGATAACAGCTCTTTCGGGCTTAACGAAACAGCCTTGTCATTATCCGTACGAATTACATTTTCATAAGGAGGGAAACGCTCATCAATTACACGGGTAATAATCGTGGTATTGTCGAACATAAACTGTGCATGAGTTTTTGTTACCGAAACTTTCACATCCGAACTTACTTTCTTAAGCAAGTCGATAGTCCTCGAAGGGATAATCACATCCAAATCAGCAGGAAAATCAGCTGCTTCGTTATTAATTATAACCCGTGAAAGTCTGTAACTGTCAGTGGCAGCAGTACGTACTTCGCTTGTACGGAATTGAAATAACACCCCTGTCATCGCAGGGCGGTATTCATCTTTCGAAACTGCAAACGAAGTTTTATCCGCAATAAGTTGAATGTCATCTTGTGCAAAACTAACATTTACTCCTTCGGGAAAATGAGGCATATTAGGAAATTCATCAGCACTTACTCCATTCATTGAATATTTACCAAATGGTGTATTGAGTGTAAGGTAATTTGCATTAACGGAAATGTCAATTGACCCCTCAGTACCGAGTGCCTTGATGATCTCATTTAATTTTCTTGCCGGAATCAATACCGAACCGTCGTTTCCGCCTAAAATATTTGTTGAAGCAGAAATCGTGAGTTCTTGGTCTGTAGCAATCAAAGTAAGTGTTCCTGCCGTAACACTACAATGAAAATGTTCAAGAACCGGAAGCGTGGATTTCGGCGGAATAGCAGGGATTGCGCGGGCAATTACACTTTGGAAATCACTGAGCGTAACAGAAAATTTCATGACTTTGCTTTCAAAATTGAGGATGGGACAAGACAATTCGTTATTTTGCTATGCAAATTACAAAAATTGCGTTTTATGAGAAAGAAGGAAATCAATGACTCTTACGAGATATGGATATGATAATGCTTTGCTAATGATAGGGATTGGTGCTACAATAATAACAATTTCATATATTTTTGCACGGGGATGGTTCGGGTGGGTGATAACTGCTTTAGGAACACTGATAATTTGCTTCACACTTTGGTTTTTTCGTGACCCGGAAAGAATAATTCCACAGGAAGCAATGCAAGATGAATCGATCATCTTAGCTCCGGCAGACGGTAAAATTGTAGAAGTCACCCCTGTTCAAGAAAATAATTATCTGCACTCCCCTGCAATCCAGATCAGCATTTTCCTTTCACCTTTGGATGTCCATGTCAACCGATCACCAGTTACGGGCAGTGTAGGGTTTTATAAATATATGCCCGGAGATTATTTAGTTGCTTGGCATCCCAAATCCTCCGAATTGAACGAACAGTCAAGAATCGGAGTGCAAACTAAAAACGGTAAAGTATTATTTAAGCAGATTACCGGATATTTAGCACGGAGAATTGTTTGTGAAGTAAAGGAAGGGGATATTCTCCATTCGGGTGAGAAAATCGGGATGATGAAATTTGGTTCGAGAATGGATATTATAGTTCCCACTACAAGTAAGATTAATGTGAAGATTGGTGATGTAGTTGTGGGTGGCGAGACTATTTTGGGGAGAGTGGAATAGGTAACTTAGAGTTCTAATTATCTACACAAATTCATCAAATTACAGTACTTGCTACAAGATCATACACCTCATTCTGTGGGAGTCTTCGACCTATAATTATATCTTGTTAAAAAAAATGTTACGATATATTCAGACTGACAAATCCTAATTTCACAAGAAAAACTAATTCTCAAGGACTGCCTAAACTGAGATTCTTCAGTCGAATACTCCTTCTGAATGACCGGCTCTAAATATTTATCAAACGTATTAATTAGAATATGTTGCCTTTACTTTGCTACCACTCATATTCCTTTTAAAACAAGGTATGAAGACATTTCTCATATTCATTTCCCTTTTCCTGACTGCCACATTTCAACTTTTTTGTGGGAATGATGCAGACCTGCTACTATCCGGTCCGATGGTCTGCAATACCGAGATGCGTGAAGTTTTGATTTGGGTGCAAACTACTGCACCTGCTCGAGTAAAAATTGCCTATTGGGATAGCAGTAAAGTAAATAGACCATATATAACTGAAGAAATCCTTACCGAAAAGAACAAAGCCTTTACAGCTAAACTACTGGCTGACAGTGTACAACCCGGCATTTCGTACATCTACGAATTAAGAATTAACAACAAAGTTGTCCCTCGCCCCTATCCCCTGCAATTCAAAACTCCAAAACTTTGGAAATGGCGCACAGAACCTCCCTCTTTTAAAATTGCAGTGGGAAGTTGTGTGTATATCAACGATCCCCAATATGACCGCCCGGGAAATACGTATGGAGGTGGTTATGAAATTTTTACAAGCATCTACAATCAGCACCCTGATATAATGCTATGGCTCGGTGACAACAATTACCTTCGTGAAGCGGATTGGAATACCAGAACAGGAATTCTCTACCGCTACACACATTCTCGAAAAATAAAAGAAATACAACCGTTGCTTGGTTCAGTTAGTAATTATGCAATATGGGATGACCATGATTTTGGACCGAACGATTCCGATCAAGGCTATTGGAATAAAGAAATATCCCTTGAAGCGTTCAAACTGTTTTGGGGAAATCCCGGGTATGGCATTAACAGCAAACCTGGAATTACAACAACCTTTGAACAATCCGACGTTCAATTTTTTTTGATGGATAACAGATATTACCGTAATCCTGATAAGCGAAAAACCGGTGAGAGAAGGATATTAGGCAAAGAACAATTGGAATGGCTGTTGGATAATTTGGCAAGCAGTACTGCTACATTTAAAGTTATTGCTTTTGGAGGACAGGTATTGAATCCAGCAGCCAAATATGAAACGTATGCCACCTATCCAGAAGAAATGAACGAACTGCTCGCAGCAATTGAAAAGGAGAATATCAGCGGAGTGATTTTCCTCTCAGGCGACAGACACCATACAGAACTGTCGAAATTGGAACGAAACGGAACGTATCCTCTTTATGATCTTACCTCCTCACCACTTACTTCTTATGCCCACCCTGATGACGGTGAATTGAATACATTGAGAGTTCCGGGAACATTAGTCAATCAGCATAATTTTGCAATTATAGAATTTACAGGTGAGAAAGCTGCTCGAGCCATGAATATTACTGTCTATGCACAGGACGGAAAGGAACTGTGGAGACGAACAATTTTAGCATCGGAATTGCAAGCTCCCGACAAAAAGAAGTGAAGTTCTATCCTGCTTACAAAGAAGTAATTTACATTCCTTAAATCCTGTTCATCTTTTTTTGACAAAAGATGTTTGAATTTTGCTAATTTTGCCGATAGAATTCTTACGTAAGATTTTAAACTTTTTTTAATTTTGCCGTATCGAAAATCAAAGTCTTCGTTTCTTTATTTTTCAGGGGATACATCTATGAATCGTCGTTCCTTTCTATTTGCCGGCACAGACAGTGAAAATGAAGCTCCACCCATTGAACGTTCGCAATCTGCAGAACGTATTGCAAAGGCAATGAACCCGACACCGTTAAAAGATACTGCCGGATTGGAAGAATATACTACTCCCCTTACTGCACGAAGTGCGGAACATCTTTTGCGACGTGTAGGTTTCCAGTATAATCAATCGGAAGTCCAGCAAGCTATTGGTAAAACAGCCACCCAAGTAATAGATTCAATTCTCACGGTTAATCCCACCTCTCTTCCTGTGCAACCAACATGGGCAACCACACCTCTTGCAAATGTATTCCAACAAAATTATGATCAGGTAAATGAACTCAGAACTACATGGTTTTCACAAATGATGAGCGGAAAGAATCCCTTGCTTGAAAAAATGGTTTTCTTTTGGCATAATCATTTTACATCCGAAGAAACAAAAGTATATTATTCTCAATATATTTACTGGCAGCATGATCTTTTCAGACGCAATCCGAAACAAGTCAGTAATATTCATCAACCTGTTCAAGATAATGACAGAGTTTTTTTCGGCAATATCAAAACACTGACAAAAGCAATGGTGCGTGATATGGCTATGCTTGTTTATTTGGATGGCAATCAAAGTGTTTCTGGAAATCCAAACGAAAATTTTGCTCGTGAAATTCTGGAACTTTTCACACTCGGTATCGGAAACTATACCGAGCATGATATTGTAGAAGCAGCTCGAGCTTTTACAGGTTGGCGTGTAG
>JACPWH010000311.1 GCA_016197185.1 Ignavibacteriota bacterium | reverse complement strand
GTATTGAGTGGTACTGTTTGGAGTTGCTACAGGATCAGATTTAGTTGGATCATCAAGGTTAGATGACGGCTCCCAAGAGTAGATATTTCCTGATTCAGGGGGTGTACCAAGTTGTGTCTTTGATCCTGTGCAAATCGTTTTATCAGCACCTGCATTTGCATTTTGGTTTTTAACAGTTACCAAAACAGTATCATACTCCTTACAGCCATTTTCATTAGTTACAGTTAGGATATACTTCGTTGATGCTCTTGGTGTGCAAATCGGATTTGCTTTCTTTGAGTCATTAAGATTTGTTGTCGGTAGCCATGAATATATTTTACTTTGTTCAGGCAGCTCACCAAGTTCTGTGGACGCACCAAAGCAAAGAGTTTGGTCCATTCCAGCATTTGCTTTAAATGATGGCAGGATATTTACTGTAACAAAAGCAGAGTCAATACAATTACCATTCGAGATACGCACCCTGTATTTTGTGGTCGCAAGCGGTGTAGCGACAGGATTTGCAATACGCGGATTATTCAATCCTGCAGCCGGAGACCACGAATAAACTTTCCCGCCGCTCGAGGTAAGTTGTGCAGAAGTTCCCTTACAGATCGTTACATCCTTAGAAACAACAGGTTTCACTATAATAACAGTTACTAAAACAGTGTCATAAGCTATGCACCCGTTGCGTTTTGTCACTACAATATAGCGTGTAGTTCCCTTTGGTGTTGCTATGGGATTTGGTGAGGTTACATCGTCCAATCCTTCAGGGGGATACCAAAAGTATGTTTCATCTTCTTTCGCAGTATCACCGATTTGCACACTTTCACTAAGACAGATTCTTTGGTCTTCTCCTGCGTTGGCAGTGAATTTAGGAAAAACTTTTATGGTAACAAAAGCGGAATCAATGCAATGTCCTTGAGTAACTATTACTTTATATAGTGTTGTTTCTTTCGGAGTTACAATAGGGTTTGCTTTGGTAGCTGTATCAAAATCAATGGCAGGAGTCCAGGAATAGGAATCGCCCCGTGTTACCGAAAGCTGAACACTCTCCCCGGTACAAATAGGAGGGACAGAGGCAATAACAGGTTTCTCTGCTATTTTGACAATAAATGTTTGAAAACTTTCACATGAAACTGAAGTTAACTTTAGGGTATATGCTGTTGTTTGAACAGGGCTTGCAATTGGATTGGAAATATTTGGATTATTAAGCCCTTCGGTAGGAGTCCACGAATAACTAAATCCTGATATAGGGCGATTACCGATTTGTATGTTAGTCCCGGGGCAAATTATTATAGTATCACCATTGCCACTACTATTGCAACTTCTGTAGAAACAATGGTCGCCAAAAAGATAATCCATGAAATTAGGCAAACCTCGTCCACAGAATTTCTGGAAATTAATGGCATCAGCTTGATAATTACATCCGACTCCTTTAATATTTGGATTGTTAATTATATCAACAAAATTTCTGTTACCGGAGACTACGTAAAGTTTACCATCAGGTGCTAATTGCATCGTTGAATTATTATAGGGTATTAGGAACCTCACTGACAGCATGGATTCGGTGTATTTAACAGCCGACGGTGTAACTGTTACATCGTATTGAAAAAGTCCTGAAAAATATAAGGGGAGTGCAAAGCCGGTTTTACCTGTTGCAAACAGGATTTTATTGTCGGGAGAAAAAGATATTCCGTAAAATGATATACTTGTGTTTGGATTACTCAGTAAATTGTAATTAGTAGCTTCTCCTGTAAGACGGTTAAAATCAAAAAGTGCGAGAAAGGGTGTTTTTGCAAGTGAGCTTGTTACAGCTAATTTCGTACCATCAGGTGAAAGCTTCATACATCCCTGAATATTGCTCATAGGAATTTCATCGTAAAACGATACCGTATGTTTTCGGTTTACTCCTTGTGAAGTTATATGGAATGAATAGAAGAAATTTTTGGAAACATCCTGTGTAACAATCCAATATCCTGTTTCTGCACAGTCTAATGTACCTGTTAATTTTTCTGAAACACTGTCAATTAAAAATACATTTTTAAGCAGCATTTCGCAATCGGGAGTTGCAACACTTATCAGAGAATAATACAATGCTGTATTTTTAGGTTCACCGCCTGCAGTCAGATCAGGTGTGGTAAATATATAATATTCCAAATTATTTGCAGGATTAGGGACAATCAAAGCAGTTTGCGACCCTGAAATACCACCTCTTAAATCAGTTGTCACTACTGTATGATTTCCGTTCCAAACCGTTGAACCATCGGTATAGAAAAGCAACTTCCCTGTTACTTTATCCGACATTACTGCACACCCTTCTTCTGTACTTAGCTTCCCGTCAGCAATTTGAACCGGGGTGCCATTCTGAAAACTCATTCCTGCACGATTACCAAAGAACCAATTGTCTGCTTCATGCTGCGCGAAGCAATTGACAAAACCGAGCAAAATTGATACTAATAAAGTAGAAAATATTTTCATAGTGATTCCTTAACAAGAAGCGGTTTTTTCTCAGGTGTCATCTAAGTGAAGCACATTTGTAAATAGTAACAATTGAGAGGTGTAATAAGGACGATAACCCTATATGACATCGTACTGTTATGTATTCTGCAAATTACACAAAGCAGAAATACAATACAAGAAAAAAACAACTGTGTACAAGAAAAACAAAATAATTTTTTGAGCACATAATCTGTATGTATATTTAATCAAAACCAAATGGCGGTCGAGTACTATTTTCAACGGAAGTAGTTGTCAAATATTCTTATATTTGCGAGATAAAACATGGGTAAAAGATTGCATTGTATTTCTGTTTTGTAATTGATTTTTCCTTTTTTAGGAGTATTACAGTTACATTGAATACAGATTTTGAATAGTTATGTAAAGTCCTAAACGTATGATAATAAAAGTAGAACCGCATAACCCTGATTGGTCAAGACAATTTGCAGACGAATCTAAAAGAATTCTGGCAGCCCTTGAAATTGTAAACCCAATTATTCAGCATATTGGAAGCACATCTGTAATTGGTTTGAGTGCCAAACCGATTATTGATATAATGCTTGGACTTACATCAATTGAAGAATTAAATCAAATTATTCCTCCAATGCAATCTCTTGGATATTCTTATGTTTCACGATATGAGGACACTATGCCTTATCGTCGTTATTTCGTGAAATATTCACAAGATGAACATTTACCATATATCCCTGTTGTCGATTCCTTAATTACTAATATGGGAGATGTCGGCTACGAATCTTTCATTCATGTTCATTCTGTTGTAATTGACTCCGAGTTTTGGGAGCGACACCTTGCTTTCCGGGATTATTTACGGCATCATACTAATGAGCGTGACAAGTATGGTGCTTTTAAGCTAACATTGGCACAAAAAGACTGGCAAAACAGTTTGGAGTATAGTGCAGCCAAACACGATTTTATCCAAGAAATGCAGCGAAAAGCAATTACTTGGTATCGAGCAAAAATGAAGTAAGCAGGAACTGTACAAAATAAAATCATTACTTTTTCGCCAAATAGAAGTGCACGAAAATTTCCAATGGAGTTATTTATAATTTCACTACGAAACCCTCATTCTAAGATTTCTATGAGTCCTGAAATATTCACCTTGCTTGATAAAGAAATGACAATGGCTCGAACGGCAATAAGTGAAAAGAATGACGGGAAAGCACGGGTATGTGCCAGAAGAGCAATAGTGATTTTAATGCAACATACGGACGCTACCGAGCAAAGTGAGTGGAATTCCCGGTTAGCCTTAGAGCATCTTACCAAAACAGATGAGTTTCCAAATGAAGTTGTAAATGCAGCAAAGCGTTTGCAAGGAGGACTACGTGCTCAGCTTCTCGGTGAAGAATATTCTGAAAATCCTATCGAAGATGCTGAAATAATTATCCGCTATTTCGTAGATTTGCCATAATATAATTTTGGTAATCAACTTTTGGTCAAAAATTGTGATGTGGTGGTGCATTGACCAATGAATGTCATTTGATTGAAACTTCTTTCGTAACTCATAATTATTAATAAGAAATGAAAATTCTGTTTCTTCTCACTGCTACACTCCTTTTTACATCAATTTCATTTGCTGCAGACTCGAAAAAGCCGGTACTGGTTCTCTCAGTCTCACCAATTAAAGTAAAGCAAGGCACAACTGTCAATGCGAAATTAACCATAAAAGTACCTAAAAAATGGCATATTTATGGAGTTGTTCCTAAGATTAATAAAGATGGAATCGGACCTCAAGCTACAGAAATTACCCTGAAAGATTCTACAAAGTCAGTAGTATTGGGTGAAGTAAGGTCACCAAAGCCGAAAGTAGAATATGATGACGGCTTTGAAATGGATGTCGAATCTTTAGAGGGAGCACTTAATTTTACACTCCCGATAACCGTTGAAAAATCTGCTGCACTTGGTAAGTATAAGCCTTCAATAAATGTCTATTTTCAGTTATGTAATGGCAAAACCTGCCTTACGCCGGAAGAAAATACGGTCTTGATACCGATTGAGATTACGAAGTAAATTCTGTGCAGAGACTTATATGTATCGTTTTATCCAAAAAAGACTTGTCATGAAAAAATATTTAATTCTTACAGTTATTCTTTTTGCCGGTTCATTTTTAGGTAGTCATGCTACGGCGGAAATAATTGAGCGCGCCAAATTTTCACTTTCAGAGAAAACACCGAAGGAATTAAAACTCCGTGCAGGTGATACTGTTATGTTTCCGGTTACCATTACAATAGATAAAGGGTGGCATGCCTATGATTTGCTCCAAGCAGAGCGTAATAAAAAATCTGCTTCCGGCTTAGGGCCTCAAGAACTATCCATAAGTGCCCGTAAGTCAATATATTTCAAAACAGGAAAAATAGGAGCACCAAAATCAGAACTTGGTTATGATTCAACTTTTGAAGTGAAAATAGGGGAGTATCATGGTAAAATTTCTTTACAAATTCCAATAATAGCCAAGCGAAACCTTAAAATAGGTTCATATAACGATTCACTCGAAATAAATATACAGGTATGTAATATTGAAGGAATTTGCACAAGTTTAGATAAACTGTTCCCTTTGAAATTTGTAATTACTGCTGAGGCAGTTGGTGCTGAGAACGAACCGGAAGAGGCTAATTCTGCAACAGTTACTGCTGCAAATCATGATGTTTCCAATCATACCTGCGATTGCGGGTGTGATAAATGTAAATGTGAACGTTCTGAGACTAAAACAACAACTACTCAAACTACATCACCTGCACAAAAAGTATCAAAGCAAGGAGAAAATAACAATTCAGGAACAGAATCCCAAAGAGAAATTCTGAAAGAGAAGAAAAAAGGGATTTGGTCATTCCTATGGTTTGCTATGACTGCGGGAGCAGCCGCCCTCCTAACTCCATGCGTATTCCCAATGGTACCGATTACTGTTTCGTTTTTTACAAAACGTTCAGAAAAGGAAAAATCAAAGGGTTTACGTGATTCAATTGTTTATGCTTTTGGAATCATAGGTACATTTACTGCATTAGGAATTGTTCTTGCAGTTGCTTTGGGGGCAGGAGGTATTTCTGATTTTGCTGCAAACCCATGGGTTAATGTTGCCATTGCAGTAATTTTCTTAGTTTTTGCAATGAATTTATTCGGAGCTTTTGAAATTCAAATTCCAACTAAGATTTTGAATAAATTAAACATGGCATCTTCGGGGAGTGGTGTTACAAGTGTTCTTTTAATGGGATTGACATTTTCACTTACAAGTTTTACATGCACTGTTCCATTTGTAGGCTCTGCATTGATTGCAGCTGCCGATGGTGAATGGTTCTATCCTATAATCGGGATGTTGGGGTTCTCGGCAACCTTCGCAATTCCTTTCTTTCTTCTTGCATTATTTCCATCCAGATTATCGAAACTACCAAAAGCAGGCGGCTGGATGAACAATATGAAGGTTGTGATGGGATTCTTGG
>JACPWH010000241.1 GCA_016197185.1 Ignavibacteriota bacterium | reverse complement strand
ATGCGTCTATCGGCAACTCCATCAAAATAAGCATTAGCCCTAATAGCATCTGCACCTCCTGCGTGAAATGTAAGTCGAGGCCCTATTTGAAGCATTTCAAGAGGAGCATCTGTGCCGATACCAACATGTGGTGTTCATCCTGCAGTTGTAAGGATTCTCATACTCTTTATTTGATCATTATCGGCAAGCAATCCTCTTGTACCGCGCCTCATTGTTAAAATATCTAAACCACGTGGATTTTCGAAAGCTGAATTAGATTGAGAGGGGTTGTTAAAAATTGCTTTGCGTTGTGTCTTTATTATTTCATCAGATCCTTCATTAAGATTTAATTCAAAAGACTGGATTGTTGCAGATTGTTCATCAACATTTCCATCTATTGCGCCTGAAAAAAATTCTATTCCGGCGGGAGAGAATGAAGGCCTTGTTGTAGTTTGACCAAGTGGAATAGGAATTAGTCCAATATCAGACTGAATTCGAAGATATGCAGGTTCAAGTTGAAAATTTTCAGCAGTATATTGGGGAATACTGTGGGAATAAATATGAAATAGACGTTTGGGTGCTTCTATTGGAGCTAAAGGTAATCTTGTCGTATTAAATCCTCCGATTCCACCATTAGGATTAACTACTGGACCAGCTATAGCTGATGGAAATAAACGTGTAGTGTTATTCTCTCCTAAAGGGGTATTCCAATGATAATAGAACCCCCAACTAAGAGGTGGAGGTCCCTGAGCTAGTGCAACAGTATTCGATGCGATAAAGCAAACAAATGCAGCAAAAGTAATGCGAAACAATACTGAAAAAAGACGAATGGTTCCTAATGTCAGACCTTCAGTAGATAGAGGTTCTGAGTTGGAAATACAAGTTGGCATAAAACTACTCCTGAAAAAGGTAAAAAAACACTAAATTATATAAATTTTAGTTTAAATCTAAAACTTTTAGTCTAAAAACTTCCGCAATCTAATACAGTGACACATTTTTTATGTTTTTATCACCAAAATATTTTAAGAAATATAAATTTTGTGAAATAACTTATTTGTTGTCACTTTAAGTGTTCTGTTTTATATCTTGAAGAATATAGATATTGGATTATTTATATTCTCAAAAGACTGAATGTCAAAACAAAATTGAGTGATGCAAAAAGCATTGGGGGGGAGTGTAAAATATTTTGTGCAAATGCCACAAAGGAATAAAAACAATTATATTTACATTTTCAGGAGAATTATTATGACAACGCCACGGAAGAAGAAAGAGTATGCCTACGGTTTAACCGATGAAGTAGTAGATGGACTTTTGAACGGAGTGACAACACATGAAGAGGTTTTTGGTGAAGGCGGAATCTATCGAAGTTTGACCAAACGCCTTTTTGAGCGGATGCTTGAGAGTGAACTGACGGAACATTTGGGGTATCAGAAGCATCAAAAGCCGCCTGATACAAATACTGTTGAGAGTGGCGGTAATAGTCGTAACGGATCTCCTCAAAGACAGTAAGCTCGACACAAGGTGATGTTCGCCTTGATATAGGACGCGATCGCCTCGGGACATTTGAGCCGAAGATTATCCCTAAAGGAACAACACGTCTGCCGGAGATTGAACGAACTATCATCGCACTTTATGGCGGTGGGATGAGTACACGAGATATTGCCGATGAACTGTATCGTGCTTACGGTATTGAGGCATCAGCAACGTTTATTAGCGAAGTAACCGACAGTATTATTGATGATGTAGAACAATGGCGCAATCGTCCGTTAGACGCATTATATCCAATTGCTTTTTTCGACGGGTTTCATCTCAAAGTCAGAGAAAACGGCAAAGTCGCTACCAAGTGTTTGTATGTAGCTCTTGGGGTTGATAATGATGGACTTAAACAATGTTTAGGTAT
>JACPWH010000240.1 GCA_016197185.1 Ignavibacteriota bacterium | reverse complement strand
GACTTCGACGGAGAGGAAGGCGCAGGTACTTTAGCCGAACGCGGAGTCCGCTTGTTCTCGGATGAAGTTGGTTGTGTTGGTTCGGAAGCATTCTTCCCTTGTTGGGTAGCTCCCGCACGTTTTAGAATAATATTTTCTGGATCAGTAGGCATTTGGTATTTCCTTTATTATTTTGCCATTACAATCGTTTTACCGTCAACATACGGAACGATACTAAGTGAATTTATGTCTGCAGCGCATTCAATATCATCAGAGAAACCAAGTTCTATAAGGCGTTTCCCATGCATTGTGTTTTGTAACAGACCGATAAGATTATTCTTATGCTTTGCAAAAAGAACTTCTGCAGCAGCAGCAGTATCTGAAAGTACTGCTATCGGTAATTTCTTTGCAAGCAGTTGCACAAACCCACCTGCACATACTGCATCTTCATAAGAGAATTGTCCGCCCGAACCTGCACAAACGATTGTAAAATCAACATTCGCTTTACTATGTTTTGAAACGATATATTCAACAGAAGATTTGAGATTGACGAAAGAACCGATATAGATTTTATTTGCTTTAGCGGCTAATTTTAGTGCTTTTGTTCCATTGGAAGTAGTAAAAGAAATCGTTTTACCTGCAACACTCTCAGGCATATATTCCAATGGAGAATTTCCTGCATCAAAACCAAGTTGTTTTACACCTTTTCGCTCTCCCCCAAGGAAACGAATAGTCGGACGAAGCCGGAGAAAGGTAGCACTTGCTTCGTCAACAGTCAAAGCGGGCAATATAGCAGTTGCACCGCTTGATAAGGCAACGCAAATGGTTGTAGAAGCCCTTAGAACGTCGATTACAATAGCAATGCTTTCGCCGTTTTCAGAGCTATGTGGAAGCTCCGATGGCGTAAGTAGCACATTTATATTCATTTAGATTTTTGCTGCAATTAGTTGGAATGGCAAATTACAAAAATTTCGTGAAAGATAAATGATTTTTGTTCCTAAGGTATTTTTATATGGATAATTTACAGAGGTCAGAAATGAGTGAAATTAGGAAAGTGCCATTCGATTTGTAAGAGCAAAAATATAGATGCAGATGCATAGTTTCTGATGATGCTGAGGATTCCAACTAAAATCTGTCAGTTCAAAATAATTAGATAATAGTAAGTGCCAATTCCATTTAGTGAGAAAATTATCTATTTTCGATAACAGTTTGCACATCATTACGAACATAATTTAGAAAATTATAACCTGTAGCCTTTTCTATATCATTTACTGTACATTTGTATTGTTGCCATTTATCTTTGCGAATTCCGTTGGTGTTCGGCATTATAACCGCTTCGATACGTGTATTGTTATTTATATTCGCTAATTTTTGTCCTGGTTCAAGTACAACAACTATTTTAAAACAGCTATCAGGAATAGCAATCAATTGGTTAATTCTTTTTCCGCTTCTGTAAATTCCACCTGCACAGATGAATAGTTCTTTGAGTGAATCCTTGCACATTTTCAAGCACCAATCCTCCATATCATACCATACCCCTCGATTAAGGTCAGGAGTTTGAGGGATGATATTAGTCAGAATGAACGTTGATTTGTTATCTATGTCATTATCAGTACGTTGTTCGCTCGAAACAAGATGCCCCCGGTCATAACCTGAGTTTGTATAATCTGAATGCTTTACATGATAAAAAGAAAGGGGGAGGACAGTATCCGATATAAAGCTCCCGCTATACCTCTTTGCATCACCATACCAATCGCTGTTTAATTCGTATGAAACCCAATTGCATACATTAAGATTCTTGTTATAGGAAAGTATATATTGTGATCTGCTTATGATATAATCGTCAGAACTGTCATTATCGTTAGGGGTGTTTAACTCGAGATGGATAGATCGTTCTGCAGGAATGGTAATTTCTTCTAAGGACGAAGATATAGGTTTAATCGCAACCTGAACGCGTATAGGTTCATTTTTCTTGTTGCAATTTTCTAAAGTAGAAATGATTAAGATGATAGTAAAAACTATAACAACTATCTTAGTTGCAGATATATCTGAAGATTTCATAGTCTTCTTTCAGAAGGGAGTGTTTTTTTGAAGGATTCTGTTGAATATTACTCCAAATCTAACCAATTTTGTTTTCTATTTGTAATACTTAAGTATAATCAAAACTTTTACCTTGTATTTTTAGATACAAATCGAAGGGGTGTATCAAAAAAGGCGTATAGCGATACGCCTTTTGAATAAATGTAACGCTGAAAAACAGTTCAAAATTTCTATTTATCGTTAAATTCTTCATCCTTAATTTGAGAAACAGTTGTATTTCCTGCACCAATACCAGGATTTAGGGTAAACGATTGAACCGTCCAATTTTTTTGCTTCACCTTTCCATCACTTGTTTCGGTTTCGGTTTCAGTTTCCTCAAATTTAAAAATTTGGTCTGATTCAAAATTAGCTCGCTCACGTGAAAACATTTTTTTTGCTTTATCCCATTCCAATCCTTTACTGTACTTCATCGTGAGATTGCCTGGGGCAATATCCTTTATAGTGGCTGAACTATTTGCAGATACGAACATATAATGTAAAGTTTTAGAGGGATCTTTAACGTCGCTGAGTTTTACAACTATATCTTGATCATAACCGTTATTTATTTTCAAACTGCTTAAACCTTTCTGACCATTTGACGGTTCGATATAGACACCATTCATACCACCACAACCTATAAGAGAAATAAGAGCGAAACTACAAATTATTGATGCAAAAAAATATCTTTGCAGAGTTGCTGAAAAAGAGGAACAAATATTCATAGCGTTTCCATAAAAATAAGTAAATAAGTAAGTAAAAATTTAATATTCGAAAAACATAGAGCCGATAACGCCTTCTTTCTTTTTCTCGCCATACTCTGCAACCCGCCATAGAATTGCATATTCAGCAGTCTTTGGAGCAGTGAAATACAAATAGGAATATTTATCGATATTCGTATTTGCAGCAACAGATTTCCATTTACCCTCATCTAAATAGAACACAGCTATATCTACATCTTTTATTGAGTTTGTATCAGCATAAGTAAGTAGAGCATACGAACCGTCTTTCTCAAAGTCCTGCCATATCTGACCATGAGATTTCAAAACACTTGCTACACCGCCGACAGGAGTAGCTTTTCCTGTCATTATAGTTTGTGTTGCAATCATAGTTAGAGTAGAACTTACATTCTCCCTGATTTGTCTGTTTTCCTGAGAGTATTCAAGTGCAGCGGTATTTACTCCCAATGCTTCAATTACAACGTTACCGGCTTGTTTCATTGTCAGTGTATCTTTTTCAATATCAATTTTTTCATATATTCGTTTTACTGCACGTGCAATTCGGTTTATATTTTTATCAACTATACCGGATTCCCACATTAATCGAAGTGCAGCGGTTCGAAGCCGCCATAGATTTCGATCTTTCTGTTCAACCAAGGTAGTTGGGATTTCTCCTATGAGCGCAGTATCAACAACAAATGCATCTTTTACATCCATTTCCTGTCCTTCGTAACTCTTACGTTTTGATACAAACGGAAATACACCCTCAATTTTTATTGACTTTGCAAATTCAGCGGGAACAGCAAAATTTAAATTTTGCCCTTCTGTCATAATCATTCGTACTACTCCCAATACTGCACCTGAAGCATCCAATAAAGGGCTTCCGCTACTCCCCGGAGAAACTGCGGCAGTAAATTGGATAACTTTACCTTCATCTTTGATTACCCTTACGGATGAAACAATACCGTCAGAAACACTTTGTTCAAATCCCAGAGGATTACCGACTACATACACCCGTTCACCTTGTTCGGGTGGGACTGTTCTAAATACTAAGGGAGTAATTTTTCGTGAAGCAGGAATGTCAAGTTCCAATATGGCAATATCCTTCACTGAATCTTTGGCAATCATTCGAACAACCGGAAATTCCGTGCTGTCGTTCAATCGTATTTTCACTGATGCTGCATCTTCAACCACATGGAAATTTGTTATAATACGATTATGGTCAATAAAAAAGCCGCTGCCTGTACCGTCTTCCAAATCAAATGCATTATAGGAAATTACAGTTACAACAGAAGGTTTCACTCGTTTGAACATTGTTACAATATCTTGGGAATACGAATGGGTGTTCAATGTAAGCAAACTGATAAAAAACAGGAGAAAATAGGTAGCAATACGATGCATTAAAATCCTTTGGTTTGTATTAACATACTTTTAGTTAAGGTAACAAATATAAGATTAGTTTGTGGAATGAACAAACATAAGAACGAATAAGAAAATACATTTCTTGATTTTGATTTGAAATGTAATTTAAAATTCAATTTGTTATCAAACGGTATTTTTAAATGACAGTGTAACAATGCAGAATTTTAGAGTTTGAGTTTATATTTAAGAGTTAATCGTATTGACGATTCGGAAAATTGAGAAATGAAGATATTTTGTTATATTGACAAAGAAATATGAGTGTATGGCTTTTAAAGTTTTGAATGGTATTTTATGAAACAGAGCGTCCCGTCTATTAAGGAAACAATATGAATGAACCGTTTTCTTTATTTCATGGAATGATTATTCCCGTAAGTATTATTCTCGGGTCTATTATCGTAGGATTATTATTGCGTGGGCTTGTAGGGTGGTGGGTAAAACGAATAATAAACCGCTTAGGATGGTCACGTGCTGCTCAGTTCAGTATAATAATCAAACATCCCTTTCTGTACTGGAGTATTCTATTGGGAATTGCGATTGCTATCCGATATATAGCCGTTATTCCTTGGGCAATACCCTATATAGTACCGTGCTTGTGGGGTGGGTTTATTCTCTTACTCAGCCAAACAATTGCTCGAATTGCCACTCAAGTAATCGCAATTCGTAGTGATAATACTCGTCATGCCCCGTCAAGCACATTGATTCTAAAAATCACGCAATTTAGTATCTATATAATAGCAATTGTTCTTATTCTCAATTCATTCGGTGTAAATATTGCAGCTATAATTGCTGCATTAGGAATTGGGGGGCTTGCTCTTGCTCTCGCATTGCAAGATACACTCTCGAATATTTTTGCAGGAATTTACATTACTTTGGCAGGACAGATAAGCGTAGGGAATTTCATCAAAATATCTGATGCAAAATTTGTGGAGCAAGCAGAAGGATTTGTGATTGATATTAGTTGGCGGACAACAGTGCTTAGGCGATTGGACGGTAATATGGTTGTGCTGCCTAATAATGTACTTTCGCAAGCAACTGTTGTAAATTATATACTTCCCGATGTGCTTTGCAGGGTCAGTATGAAGGTATCGGTTGATACTTCCGCGGATATAGCACTTGTACAAAAGATTCTCCAAGAGGTTGTTTCTCAACAAGAGAACGTAAGTTCCATTCAAATCCATTTATTCGAAATTCATGAAATTGCAATAGATTTTATGGTATTCTTTGTTGTCGATAATCCCGATGCCCAGTTCAGTATCAGAAGTGAAATTGTAAAAGCTGTTATGCACAAGTTCAATGAAGAGTACATTATGCTCAAATCAATTGTCAATACTAACGGAGCTATGCTTCAGCAATTTGCATTTTCTTCTCAACCCGAAATCCTTCCACCTGCCGGAGAGTAAAAATGTATTCGTAAATTATTACCAATTTCCCGACCATCCAAACTCCGCGAATACTTTCCTTACATCATCCTCTATACGTGCTTCAAGAATAATTTCTTCACTTGTAAACGGATGCTGAAACCTCAGTTCAACAGCAAATAGCAAAAGCCGCTGCAAACCGAAATGCTCACGGAAAAAAAGATTATGTCTTCCGTCTCCATACCGTACATCACCGATAATCGGATGTGAGATTGAAGATAAATGACGGCGAATCTGGTGTCTCCTTCCTGTGACCGGTGTTACTTCTGCAAGGGAATATCTTGTCGAGGGATGTCTGCTGACACTAAACGGTAATTCAATTTGTCCGATAACCTTATACCGTGTTTCGCTTAAATTATATGTTTCGGCAGAACCGGTAATAATTGTATTATCAGGCGGTAGAAATCCCCGTGTTGCTGCTATATATCGCTTGAATACTTTCCTTTGGGAGAATAACTCACCCATTGCACTTGCAGTCTGATTATTTCGTGCAAATACCACGATGCCCGATGTAGCACGATCAATTCGGTGAGCAGGGGCGAACCAACCTCCGAATTCTTCCTGTAATAATTCAAGCAATGAAATTTCATTTCGAGAAAAATCACTCGGGTGAACGTGCAGTCCGGTCGGCTTATGTATTGCAATCAAGAACTCGTCTTGATAAAGAATATTCAAATCCATAGTAAGTCACTAAAGTAAAAGAAAAGGACGCTTCGGCAATGAGTGCAGAAGCGTCCTTTTGCAAAAGAAAATCTATCTTATCTTACAATCTCAAGTTTCCGAGTAAGAGAAGTTTTCGGAGTTGACAAAGAATAATAATAAACTCCTGTCGGCAGTGTAGAAACATCAACTGTTACCGAATGTAAACCTGAAATCATTTCTTCATTCGGGCTTTGCCAAACAATTCTTCCGAGCATATCAGTAACACTAAGTTTTATACTGCTTGATTCAGGCAACGTATATTCGAACGTTACGCTTGAAGATGCAGGATTAGGTATGCTTTGCTCTAATTGATAACCTACTTGAGAGAATTCATCTACTCCGGTTGAAGTTACCACAACAACCTTCATTGCTACAGTTATAGTATCACATCCGTTTGAAACTAAACATTCGTAATTTCCTGCATCAGTTTTTGTAATGCCTATTTTATGGAATAAAGGAGAATATTCTCCGTCGAGGAGAACACCGTCTTTTTTCCAACGATATTGAAGAGGATGAACTCCTACGGCTGATATACCCAAATGAATGATACCACCGCTTTTTACAGTATCAATTGCTTTTGGTGTTTCTACAATCTTTGGTTTACCGATTACTCTAACTAATGCT
>JACPWH010000275.1 GCA_016197185.1 Ignavibacteriota bacterium | reverse complement strand
ATATTATCTTTTTATATGAAGTTTTAAAGAGAGAAAGCAAAAAATAAGCTCATTTTTGTATTTTATCGAGTTTTTAAATTTTTTAAATTTTGGCACTAATGCCGCTTGCAAAGAACGTCGACTTAGACAAGATATCTGAAATAACATACGGCTACGTTGGTGCAGACATATCAGCACTGAGCAAGGAAGGTGCTATGCATGCATTGCGAAGATTGTTGCCTGACATTGGAATAATAAAAGAAGACAAGCCGATACCGCAGGAAGTCCTGAAAAAATTGATTGTTACAAAGGAAGACTTTGATCACGCACTGAAAATGGTAGAACCTTCTGCCATGAGAGAAGTCATGATAGAAATGCCTAACATTAAATGGGAAAATATAGGGGGCCTTGAAGATGTCAAGAAACTGCTTAAAGAGACTGTTGAATGGCCTCTGAAGTATGCAGAATCTTATACGCGGCTTGGTATAAGACCGTCAACAGGCATACTTCTTTTCGGGCCTCCTGGGACCGGAAAAACTCTGCTGGCAAAGGCAGTTGCAACAGAAAGCGGTGCAAACTTTATTTCAGTCAAGGGACCGGAGCTTCTTTCAATGTACGTTGGTGAGAGCGAAAAGCATGTGCGGGAAGTCTTCAGGCGTGCAAAACAGGTCGCACCGTGCATAATATTTTTTGATGAGATCGACGCGCTCGTTCCAAAAAGAGGCGCAAGTTCTGACAGTCATGTTACTGAAAGAGTTGTTTCACAGTTACTGGCAGAGATGTCAGGGCTTGAGGAATTGCGCGGTGTTTTGGTAATAGCCGCGACTAACAGGCCTGATATTATTGACACAGCGCTTCTCAGGCCAGGTCGTCTTGACAGACAGATACTTGTCCCGACCCCTGATGAAAAAACAAGGCTGGAAATAATGAAAGTCCATACAAAAGCAATGCCTCTTGCCGGCGATGTTGACATAAATTCAATAGCAGCACAGACAAAAGGGTTTTCAGGCGCTGACATAGAAGCTCTATGTCGCGAGGCTGCACTGTTTGCAATGAGAAAGAATCTCAATACAGATATTGTCTCAAAGAAAGATTTCGACGAAGCGATGAATGAGATAAAGCCTTCCCTAACAGAAGAAATGAACCAGTTCTACGACAGTATGATGAGGAAGAAGAGGTCACAGGTAATGGACGAAGACATAACTTACATGGGATGATCTATATGAGAAAATGCATTGTTTGTGAAACCCCGTCGATATTTGCGTATATGATAAAAGGTGTAGAGGCAACGTTCTGCCCTACACATCTTCCGAAAAGAGAGAAGAAAATAAGAATAACTATAAAGTGCTGCTAATTTATATCTGGATTCAGTATGAATTCTATATGAGAAACACTTATTACAAAGGTATGGTCAATTTCTATGACGAGATAGTTTCTCATTATTACAATTACGGCAAGATAGCGTTAGCAATTGAGGTTGTATTGGGTGGTAGGAAACGTGTACTCGAAATAGGTACAGGAACAGGAAACGTCGGTATACAATTAGCAAAAAGGGGATTTGATGTAACAGGTGTTGATATTTCAAAAAAGATGCTTTCAGTAGCCAGAAGGAAAATTGCTAGTTCTGGAATAAATATGAAGTTAGTCAGACAAGATGTCAGAAAACTTAGTATTAACTTAACTTCGCCACTTCCTGAGACTAATTCTGTACCTAATCACATCTCGCCACTTTGAGTTCACCATCGCAATTTCAGTGATTTATCCTCATATCTTTGCACAAAATCACCCAAAATGCTCTTGATTTCTTCAGAAACGT
>JACPWH010000071.1 GCA_016197185.1 Ignavibacteriota bacterium | reverse complement strand
TGGACTGATATTCTAACAGAGATTCTTCACTAACGTTCAGAATGACATTGCTTATTTTAAAATTCTCTAAGCATACCTAATCTTATCCTCAACCCCTGCCTGAGCAAACCCTCTCAAACGCAATACACACGAATCACAAACCCCGCACGCTTCCTCGTCAGATGAATAGCAGCTCCATGTTAGATGGAGGGGCGCATTCAATTTAATGCCTTGCAACACAATTTCCTTTTTTGATAAATGTATCAACGGAGTGAAAATCCTAATTGAAGTTTCGGGCTTTGTTCCGACGGCGATCATCTTCTCGAATGCCTCGAAAAACACAGCCCTGCAATCAGGATAACCGCTACTGTCCTCTTCCACTGCACCGATAAACAAAGCTGACGCTCCCAAAACCTCAGCCCAACTTGTAGCAATAGCAAGAATGTTAGCATTGCGAAAGGGCACATAACTTGAAGGAATCTCCTTGTTCTCCAAATTTGCAACGGAAATTGGAATTGACGTATCTGTCAGAGAGCTTCCCCCGATCTTCGTAAGATAGCCGATATCCACTACCATTTTTCGCGTAATTCCTAAATAATCCGTCACTTCATTGAATGCACGAAGTTCACGTTCTTGTGTTCTTTGCCCGTAATTGACATGGAGAGCAGATACTTCATACCCTTCGTTTTGTGCAATTGCTGCACAAACACTTGAATCCATCCCGCCTGACATCATCACTACTGCTTTTGGCTTATTCATATCTCATTCTATAACTGTTTTTGGTAATTGATTGACAAATATACGTAGTTCTACGTATTAATACTGAGGATTTTCGGTGATAATCATAGAAAGTACTTCATCATGCGATTCAAAAGGAATTTGCCCTACTTCCTGAAGTGAGAAAGCAATCCCGATTTTCAGGGCTTTTTCGTGTTGGAGAAAGCGGTCATAAAACCCTTTCCCATAGCCAAGCCGGTGTTTTTCTTTGTCGAATGCTACAAGTGGGACGATAATAATATCCTTTTCAGTCATTGCAAGTTCCTCAGCAGAGAGTAACCCTACTTCAATGCCTGTAGGAACGGGAACATTCCAATGTCCATTTGTAAACTCAAAATGTTCTTGAATGATGCAATGCTTCAATATAGGTGTGTTTTTTTCGAGAATGGGTATTGCAACCCGTTTTCCTGCTGCAAATGCAGCCAAACGAATTTCGGAAGTATCTACTTCTGTTCCGAAAGAGAGGTAGCAGTGGATTGTCTCGGCGGTTAAAAATTGTGGTAGGGAGGTGAGCGTTTGGGTAATCTTATGGGAATACTCCGCCCGCACCTCGGGAGAGAGGGCTTCACGACGGGAGAGGATTTGGGTTCGGAGTTGGGGTTTGGTCACTTACAACTGCAAAAATTTGAATTTATTAACTTATAAGGTTTGTAAGAAGATATAGTATAAATATTATATAAATAAATTAAACTGCTATTTTCCTTTTATAAGTCTCACTGCGTCTTCCATACTTTTAGGTTGTGGTTGTTGAGCTCTCCATTCTGAGTAATCATCCTGTACCAATCCCATATCACGGAGGAACTCAATAAATCCGACTGCTCCAAGTTCTCTATAAAGTACATCTAAACCTTTCTTTCGTAGTTCTGGCATTGTTAGGGTCTTCTCCATAACTAAATCCCTTGAATAATATAGGTTAATGGATTAACACATTGTACATGTGTTGTAATTCTATTTAGCTTTTTTAGCAACTTATCGTCAACTGTAACGAAAATATCTGCATTTAATTTTTCTGAGCAAGCAAAATGCAATGCATCAAAGTAATCAATTCCCTGTGTTGAAATCATAGTTGCACGATTAATTAATTCATCAGTCAAATCAATGTTAAGTTTGCATACATTCGCAACATTCATGATTGCACCGGTTATTTCTTTATTTGGGTTATTTATAATTTCATAGTCTAAAACACTACTCCATAATAGAATAATATCTCCACGTTCAGTTTTTGCGACTAATTCAATGACTGCATCTGTTTCCAATTTAACCCGTCCGATTTGTGGACGGTCAAATAGACGATTCCAGCAACACGTATCTAAATAAACTCTCATCTAACGTATTTATATAATGAAAGTGAATTGCCATTTTTCTTCTTCAGCGAAACTACGCATAAACCCCCGAAAGACCAAAAGGAAACCACACCCACCAAACCGTTATTTGTAATCACAATAAAATCACGTATATTACCAATCTAAAATCAATACATTGTCATAATCATCTGAGCCAATCCCCTTAGTGAAAATAATCCGCAAAATTCGTCAGGGTTTGTCATTGCCGCCGCGCACTGCTATGCGTATGGTGTATGAGCAGTTTGCCCGTCCTGTCCGCCATAATGCTGCTAAGAAACTTGATACATCCGCTTCCACCTATTCACATAAGGAAATCCCGGAACTCCATTCGTATTTTACATTGCCCCCAATTGAAGAACTGCAATCCCAAGAGCGGCATATCTCGATGCTCGCTGAATTATACTGTTCCCACCGCTTTGATTTATTAGGTTCGGGATGGACACAAGTGAAGTATGGTATGGAGTGCAGAGGAACGGAAGGTATAGTTTTCCCTCCGTACACAAATAAACCAAGTGTGAATGATGAATGGCTTTCTCATGAAATAAGTCCGCTCAATCTGAAAGAATCCCAAAGAATTTGGGCAATAGTTGATAAGGACTATACACCGATTGACTGGCAACTTGATTTCAAATCCGGTTTTCGCTGGTCTGCTCAGTCGTGGTGCAAATCTATTCGTTATGGCGGAAAAGCTGGCGTTGATGTAAAAGTCCCATGGGAGTTAGCACGGATGCAACATCTCCCCACACTTGCTCAAGCTGCTGCTCTTTCGGGTAAGAGTGAGGAACAGTTCCATCCACGAGAAAAGTACATAGCTGAGTTTCGCAATCAAATAATTGATTTTATTGCGCTCAATCCTCCTCGATTTGGAGTGAATTGGACGACGAGCATGGATATTGCCATCCGTGCAGTAAACTGGCTGATCAGCTATGATTATTTCCATTCAATCGGCTGCAGATTCGACGAGGACTTCGAGAAGATTTTCCGGAGAAGTATTTATGAACATGGCAAACATATCATTAATAATTTGGAGTATTCACCGATACTTCGGGGGAATCATTATCTTGCTGATATTGCGGGGCTGTTATTCATAGCCGCATATCTTCCTTCCACTCCGGAAACGGATATGTGGCTCGCATTTTCGGTGCAGGAAATGATTGCTGAAACGAAACTGCAATTCCTGCCCGATGGTGGGAATTTCGAGGCTTCCGTTCCCTATCATCGTCTCTCGGCAGAAATGGTAATCTATGCTGCTGCGCTTTTGGAAAAATTGCCTCCGGACAAGGTAGTTTCTCTCTCTAATTATAATTATCGACTAAAGAAAGGAGCACCGAAACTAAAATCAGAAATGGGAAATTATCATTCTCTCAAGAAAAGGATACCCGTTATTCTGCGATTTGCGGAGCTTGTGGCAAAACAGAACGGACACTCTCCTCAAATCGGCGATAATGACAGCGGGAGATTTTTCAAATTGCTTCCAAATTATGTGGAAATGAGTACTAACCAAGCACGAAGTACATTTCTTAATTTGAAAAATTACAAAGAATTACTGGATGATAATATCTACCTTGTTGAAAACCATAATGATCATAGTGAGTTGCAGAAAATTGAAGGTCTGCTGAACTGTCCTTCGTTATCAGGTAAAATACCCGATAGAGAATTGGAACTCGTTTCCTTCGATAATTTTGGGCTGGATATATACCGTAAAAAAAATTATTTCTGTACAGTGAGGTGCGGTTCGATAGGACAAAGAGGGAAAGGCGGACACGCCCATAATGACCAATTATCAATCGAATTGAATGTTCGTGGGCAGGATGTTTTTGTGGACGGCGGAACATATCTCTATACCCCGGCGGCAGATATGAGGAATCATTTCCGTTCTACTTCTGCTCATAATACAGTTATCCCTGAAAACAAAGAAGAGCAAAACCTATGGCTGCCCGGTGGAGGAGACGCTCTTTTTTGGATGCTTGGCGACCGTTCGAAGGGAACAGTTGTTCATAAAAATGAGAAGGAATGGAAAGGGTATCATTCTGGATTTGGAGCGCATAAACACATTCGTACACTTTCAATGACTGAAATCAATATTACTGGGATTGATGAATTTGAAGGAGAGCAAGATGTTGCTGCATTGTTTCATTGTGCACCGGATGTTACTGTAGTTGAAAAAGAAGATGACGGTCATTCAGTACTTTTACGTTCAACGGATGTAACAGTCAGATTCGTAAGTGTACATCATAGTATTGATATAAGTGATAATGATGTATATTCTGCAGGATATGGAATACTTCAAAATGCAATTCTTTTGTCAATTTCGGGGCATAGTCCGATTGAATGGTCTATTGAGATTTTGTAATAAAATTCTACAAATCACAATTCAATGAAAATTCCCAAAAAACATATAGATGCACTAAACGAGCTTGTTGAAAAGTACACTAATCAGGGGCTTTACGGAAAAATATTCGAGCCGGCATACGAAGCGTACATACTCTCTGCCAAATATAATTATATTAAAGGAAAGGCAAAAGCAGCGTGTGGGTTAAGCGGTTATTCTATAAAGATTCAAGAATATGACGAAGCAATCAGATTTGCAGATGAATCGATTGAACTTTCAAAATTAATTGGTGATAAGGTACTCGAATCCGATGCATTGACCTGTTCTGCTCATTCTTTTGCTTTAAAAGGTGATGACAACGCAGCATTAGTACAGTATCAACGTGCTATGGATATTGCGTGCCAAACAGATGACAAGCCATTGCAATATAACTATATTATGAACCTTGCAAGTTTCTACGGTCGTATTGGAGACAGAGAAATGGCAATGCGAACAGCAAAACAAGCGATTATGGTTGCTGAAGGCTCGGAGGAACACTCAACACTTACATGGTTATATAACGAATATGCTACATTCCAGCAAAATGGAGGCGATTATGCTGAGGCACACTATTGGTATATGCGTGCATTGGAATATGCAGATTCGGAACCGAATAAGTCGTTCGTAGGGGATTTATATACTTCGCTTGCCGGGTTGCTTGGTAAGTTAGGTAATCTGAAACAAAAAGAAGAATATCTGAACCGAGCTTTGGAACTTCATATTTCGAATGAAAATCCAATTGGACAAGCTATAGTTCTTCATTGTCAAGGTGATACTCATAAAGAGTTAGGGTTATATGAACAGGCATTGGATTGCTATAACAGGTCATTTGCAATAGCACGAATCAATAGTTTTATTGAAATAGAACAATTTGTTCTCACGAAAATTGGTGCTCTCTATCATACACTCGGTGAATATGAACGTGCTGTTTCTTTTTTTGAAGAAGCAATGTCTTTCACTCCCAACGTGCATGATGTAACTGTGAAAATTTATCTTTGGATTTCTATCGGGGATACTTATGCTGCTCTTGGAAGTACAGAAAAAGCCATCGAATATTATACTACAACAGCATCAAATTCAAAAGCAGCCGGTATTCATACTGCTGAGATACAATCTTTGGCAAAACTCTCCGAACTTTTCGAAAAAAAAGGGGATTATACCTACGGTCTTCAATATGCTGAAGAAAGTTGGCAATGCCGGCAGGATATTCATAATGCAGACCACAGCAATAGACTGAAAAATATTACACTCAAAGCGGAACTTGACCAAATTCAGCAGGAAAAAGAAGTTCAAAGTATCAAGCAACAAGCAATAGCGCAAGAATTGGAGCGTAAAAATGCAGAATTACAATATGCTGCACTTCTGTCGGCTGAACGCGAACAAATGATAGAGTCCATCCTGAAACAAATTCATTTGGAACAAGCAGAATCAAACCGTGAAGAGCGAAAGTTATTCAAAGAATTGGAATCAATTGTAGGCAGCAATAAGAAAATCGCTTCAAGTACATTTGAAAGGCAATTCAATGAACAATTCCCTGATTTTCTTACCCGGATAACTGCCCAATTCCCTTCGCTTACCCC
>JACPWH010000264.1 GCA_016197185.1 Ignavibacteriota bacterium | reverse complement strand
GCGATGGCCTTCTGGGCCTCGTCGGGCGTGCTCATGGTGATGAAGCCGAAGCCGCGCGGGCGGCCGGTCATGCGATCCATCATCAGGTTGGCTTCCAGCACGGTGCCGTGGGCGGCGAACGCGTCCTGGAGGTCGTTTTCAGTGGTGTTGAAGGAAAGATTTCCTACGAACAATTTGTTACTCATCTTTGTGATGTCTCCAGCTAACTTCGACTTCAGACTGTTCCCGACCATCGGGTTTCGAATCATCACTGAACCGAGTTCACCTGAGGATTTACCAGACCTTGAAACGGACAAGCTAT
This sequence comes from Ignavibacteriota bacterium, assembly GCA_016197185.1. Lineage (GTDB taxonomy): Bacteria > Bacteroidota > Ignavibacteria > Kapaibacteriales > UBA961 > JADJXV01. The sequence continues at coordinate 11,316 of JACPWH010000264.1, read as the reverse complement.
CTAACAGACAGCCGGAGAGTCGCCGCTTTCCGGGCGATAGCAATGTATTACTGCATTTATTTTCGGGTGACCGGATGGGATTTTCTGGCCCACCCAGTTCGTCCTTGTGTTCACCCAGCCAGCCCTGACTGTGGCGCCATGCAAAACAGCCTTCACACTCTTGACGACGGACCGCTGCCGGATGACGGGATCAAGCACACGCGCGCGGATGCGGACGCCGGCCATGCGGAGGCCCAATTTGGCCTCGCCGTGTTGCTGGCCTGTGGCTCGGGTGATTATTCGCAGGCCGTCCAGTGGTACAGCCGGGCCGCCGATCAGAATCATCGCCTCGCACAATTCAACCTCGGCCAGATGTATGCGCGAGGGCAGGGCGTGGAATTGAACGAAACTGAGGCCGTGATGTGGATTCAGCGCGCCGCCCACGGCGGAGACGCTGGTGCGCAATTCAACCTGGGGGACCGCTGCGGTCGCGCCAGTAATCACGGCATTGAAGCCGACGCCCCCGAATCGCGCATCGAGTCTTACAAATGGTTCAAGCTGGCTGCTGCCCAGGGTTATCGTGACTCGCTCGCCCGGTGCGACGCCGCCACCATGCGCATGACGCACGAGGAAGTCAGTGAGGGCAACCGGCGGGTGACCGATTTCGTGCTGAGTTGACTCTGTGCCGCAGGCTCGTGACTTGGAAACCAATCAGACCGTGGCTATTGCGGTTTGAGGTTCGATGCTGGCCAGTTGAGGTGCTTTTCCAAGAAGTGGAAGGTGCCCACGCCGTTGATGGTGTGCGGCCCGTCAAAAAACTCGATTTCGGCGCGATCGCTGACGCCCAGCTTTTCGTAAATGCCACGCACGCGTGCGTATTCGTAGGCCCAACTTCATTGGAAGCGTTGAAACGTTATACACTTCTTGCATTTGGAGATTCACATACTTTTCCGGTTATCCTTGTTCCTGAGCAATCAGGGAATGCCCTTGCGGGTAAGGCATCTGTTCGGGTTGTAAATTCATTATACAGTGAAACACCGATTACTGTATCGCTTGGAGCTACAACAGATTCTAAAGCAACAAACGGATTTAGCTCGGGAGTAATTCTTGCATCGAATCTTACAGCAGGTGAATTTTCAGAACCTGCTTTTTTAAATCCCGGTGAATTACCGGTTACGGTATTTACCTCACGTTCTCCCGCAGGATTGTTATATGGAGCCGTTCCAAATTTATTACCGGATAAAAAATATCTGTTAGTTATATCCAGCGGAGCAAATGATATTACAAAAGCAACATTAATTGAAGAAAACCAAACAGGTGGAAATGCAGAGGAACTCCCGCGTGGTTCTTTTGTAGAGATTGTTAATGCAATTGGTGAAACTGAATATATTACTTCAGGATTCGACCGTGTTCTTTCAGGTGCTAAACTCTATTTCAGTAATTCTATTGCCACTATATTACCAAGCGGCAATCGTAGTCTTACCATTAATGGTATAGGCTCATTACCAATAGCAGTATCACCAGACAGTTCAGTGCTTGCTATTGTTACCGGAATGAATGTTTCGGATATATTACTGTTTAGTTCACATGTTGGAACGATTTTGCAATCTTCGTCACGAAGACGTTACATCAATGCTTCTAAAGATGTATCTGAGGTGAAAATCACACAAGATTCATTGAACGGTACATTGATTTCACCCGGATTACCAAGCAGAAGCACAGTTGATGTTCCGGCTATTGCCGAACAAAGAATCACCTTAGTATTCTCAAATCCTACAACTCAAGAAATTTACAGCAGAATCGAAAATGTTTCGTTCCCTTTGGGTAAAAATTATTCAATAATTTTTATAGGTTCTTCCGGTAAATACAGTGCAATTATAGAGCAGGAGTTTTGAAAGTATATGGTGTTCTGTCTTTAAATTTACGTATATTAGCATTTAATCTAAAAGTCCATCCTTCTTTATACGGCTTGCTCAGACTTTATGGAAACAACGACTTCCCCTATTGATATTGAGGCATTAAAACAGCAATTTACTGACTTTCTAAAGCGTAAACAATACCGCAATACTCAAGAGCGATATAGGGTTCTTGACAGGCTTACAGAATTGGATAAACACTTTAGTGCCGATGAATTGTATTTCTATATGAATTCAAAAGGCGACCGTATTTCGCGTGCAACAATTTACTCAACCCTTGATTTGCTGACAAAGTGTACAATTTTGATGAAACACCGTTTCCAAGGTGAAAGCGCACACTTTGAGCTTGCTTCACGTATGCCTGATCATGACCATTTAATATGTGTAGAATGCGGGTATATTATAGAATTTCGTGAAACCGATATTGATACTGTTCAAAAAAAGGTTTGTGCTGAGTTCGGGTTCAAACCCATGAAACATTCGCTTCAAATATTTGCAATCTGTCCAAACACTGCACAGTGCGAACATAACAAACAATAATTACATTTTTATCATGTTCATGGGTTGATTTTTCTTTTATTTCTTACCGTTTAGCTTGGAATTTATGTCTAAAAATCTTGTAATTGTTGAGTCGCCTGCCAAAGCAAAAACCATCGAAGGTTTCCTGGGAAAAGAATTTACTGTAAAAGCATCGTATGGTCATATTAGAGACTTAGCCAAAGGGGATATGGCAATTGACACCGAAAACGGATTTACACCTGTTTATGAAATTTCTGAAGACAAACACAAACTCGTAGCCGAATTGAAAAAACTCGCAGCAAGTGCCGACACTATATGGCTGGCAACTGACGAAGACCGAGAAGGAGAGGCAATAGCTTGGCATTTGTACGAGGCTCTCAATCTCAAGAAAAAGGAAACAAAACGATTCGTTTATCATGAAGTTACCAAACCTGCCATTCTTGCTGCAATAGCTTCTCCGAGAGGTATTGATTATAATTTGGTAAATGCGCAGCAAGCACGCCGTGTACTTGACCGTTTAGTAGGATTCGAGCTTTCGCCTGTGTTATGGAAGAAAATCAAACCCTCACTTTCAGCCGGTCGTGTTCAATCGGTTGCAGTACGTTTAATTGTAGAACGTGAACGAGAAATAACAGGTTTTGAAAGCTCATACGCATATCGCGTAACTGCAGATTTTATCGTAGCGGGCGACAAAACAAAAATCTTGAGTGCAGAATTACCCAAAAGGTATGAAAGTATTGAAGAAGCCGAGCAATTCCTTACCCGATGTATCAATGCAACATTCACAATCAAGAATTTGGAGAAAAAAGCAGGTAAGAAGTCCCCTGCTCCTCCATTTACTACTTCTACATTGCAGCAGGAAGCAAGCCGTAAACTTGGATTCTCTATCCTGCAAACGATGACAATCGCTCAAAAACTCTACGAAGCCGGACATATCACTTACATGAGAACTGACTCCGTAAACCTTTCCGAAATGGCTTTGAACCTCGCTAAAGAAGAAATCTCATCCGCTTACGGACCTAAGTATTCCCAAACAAGAAAATATACGACCAAATCATCCGGCGCACAAGAAGCTCACGAAGCGATACGCCCCACGTATTTCAATCATAAGACTATCGAAGGAGATTCAAATGCCAAACGTCTGTATGATTTGATTTGGAAGCGTGCAATTGCATCTCAAATGGCAGAAGCACAACTTGAGAAGACAATCGCAACAATAGGAATTTCAACTACTCCTGAAGACCTTATTGCAACAGGTGAAGTATTGAAATTCGACGGATTCCTTAAAGTATATCTTGAATCAACTGATGATGATACCGAATCGGATGAATCAAAAATGCTACCTCCCCTTCATATCGGTGAAACTGTTGATTTGAATGTGATGCTTGCCTCTCAAAAATTTGCCAAGCCCGCTGCTCGATATACAGAAGCTAGTTTAGTGAAAAAACTTGAAGAACTCGGTATAGGAAGACCTTCAACATACGCCCCGACAATTTCGACAATTCAGAAACGGGAATATGTTGTAAAAGAAGATCGTGAAGGTAAAACACGACAAGTTCAGATTATAACATTGAAAGATAATGTAATAAGCTCCCAAACCAAAACAGAAAATTATGGTGCAGAGAAATCAAAACTATTCCCTACAGACATCGGCAACGTAGTAACTGATTTTTTAATATTGCATTTCAAACAGATTATGGACTATAATTTCACTGCATCAGTAGAAGAAGAGTTCGACTTGATTGCAGATGGAAAAAGAATTTGGAATGATGTTATCACAGACTTTTACACTCCTTTTCATAAAACAGTAGTTGAGACAATCGGCACTGCCGCACGTTCTACAGGAGCCCGAGAATTGGGTATTGAACCGAAAAGTGAGTTAAAAGTAATAGCTAAGGTTGGGCGTTTTGGTCCTATGGTTCAAATTGGAGAAGGTAAGGAAGCTAAGTTTGCAAGTTTACTCTCTGACCAGTCAATTGAGTCGATTTCATTAGAGCAAGCCTTGGATTTATTCCGGTTGCCACGTATTGTGGGTGAATTTGAAGATAAACCAGTAAAGGTGGCTATTGGCAGATTTGGTCCTTATATTCAGCATGATTCAAAATTTGTATCTTTGGAAGAAACTGACGATCCATATTTAGTGACCATTGAACGCGCAATTGAATTAATTGCTGCAAAGAGAGACGCTGATTCAAAAAGAATCATTAAAGAGTTTACCTCAAATCCCGATGTTAAGATTTTGAATGGAAGGTATGGTCCATATATCGTCGTAGGCAAGCAAAATGTAAAAATTCCGAAAGATAAAGTTCCTGCAGATCTTACATTGGAAGAATGTTTGAAATTGGCTGGAGCCGAAGCACCGAAAAGCGGCGGGAGTTCAAAGAGTTCCAAAGCAACTGCAAAGCCTAAAACTACCAAGAAATCTTGATAGCTGATAAACTTCATTTTTTACAGGCTCTTAACAATTGATACTATGACAAGTAATTGAATCCTTCGACTGTCAGTAAATGGCATCTTTAGTTTAGTCGGTCACTCTGAGCTCCTGTTAGTCGCGAAAGCCGCCTACAAAGAGTATGATGACATTGAAAAAAAATATGTACCTTTAACACCCTGAACTTGATTCAGGGTTTCCGTTGCTTTTGGTCGTGCTAATTTAGACCTATGAACGGGGATGCTGAATCAAGTTCAGCATGAGATAATGGTTATTTTATCAATAATTTAGAAGATTTCATTTACGGCTCAACGAGAAATCGCTCATAATGACATAAACTCTATATCATTACCTAACAATCCAAATTGATAAGATGTAAAATCAAAGGCACAATAAGCATATTGCTCATTGTGCCTTTTCTCTTTTTTTACCAGCAGTACTCTACCCGCCAAGCAATTGCTTTTTAAGTTTTTGCCATTTACTTGTAGGTGTTGACGTTGAGTCTTCCTTATTTTCCTTTACGGTATTTACCGTTTTAACCTGTTCAGGAGAAGGGATATATTCCTGCATTTCCACGACATCTCCCATCAATTCACGGATTTCCTGTATATTCAATTGTCTCCATGAGCCTGAACGTAACGTTTCGGTTGTTACAACCGAAGAAAACCTTCTGCGTTCGAATGACATTGTTTCCAAATCAAGTTTTTTCAAACAAGTACGGATTTGTGACGGAGTGGAATTAAATACAGAAATTGAAATTACCGTGTTACGGGTATTAGCACTCGCCAAGTCAATCTTAACAGTTTCATTCAAATCCTTACACAAAGTAAGTTCAAGTTGGGCAATTTGCTTCGGGGTGAGAACTTTATGAACCTTAACCCAATATTCTTTTTCCAGTAATCTGAACGGAGATTTTGCTGGGTCTTTATGCGACGGGTCGTTTGTAATAACTACAATGCCACTTGACGCTCTATCAAGGCAGCCAAGCGGAAAAAACCACCCTCTGTTATGACGGAGCATTTGAAAAATTGAATCGCTCTTGTCGATTGAGCCGGATATTCCACGTGGTTTGTGCATCACAATGTACACATTTTTTTGCTTTTGTTGAACAACTACACCGTCAACCACTATTTTTTCTTTGTACGGTACTATCGGTACATTTTGATCTTTGGCAAGTATATCATTCACATAAACTTTGCCGCTTTGAATCTGCTGTAAACACAGTTTCGGCGAACCATAATCTAATCTGCACAATGCTTTTACAAGAGTAATCGTTCTTACTTTCGGTTTCGGTTGCAGAGGTTCATTTTTTTGTTTGTACGACGGTTTACCCCCGGAATTATAACGAGGATTCCTGTCCCCTGTGCTTGGACGGCGGTCATATCCCCCACGCTGCGGTGCATTGTTGTCGTATGAACGTCGGTGCTCACCTCCGCCACCTTCGCGTGACTTGTAACCGCCGGAGCGACCGTCATTCGATCTATTGTCATAAGAGCGGTTTTGAGAGTACCCGTCTTGACGTGGAGGGTATGGGCGACTGTTGCCTGTTGAACGGTTATCGTAAGTTCGATTATTTCCGTAAGGTCTATTATCCCCTCCACCTGTGCCTCCGGGACGGGGCTGACGATCAGAATATGTATTTCTGCTATTTGGATAAGAACGATCATTCGGACGATCGTTACCTCCTGAATAACTCCCTCTGTTTGGAGAATAGTTACCTCCTCCATAAGGTTGATTATTACGTTGGTAATTTCCGCGTTGATAGTTGCCTTGAGTATGCGCCTTCATTCGGTCAGACTCATTGCTTTCGGGTTGTTTTTCATCTTCTTCTTGCATAGGATTATAGTGCAGAAGTGGTGGATAAATCTATGAATTATATATATTATTTTTTAGGTCGGTTAGATTTTTATTTTCCGCCCTGTGCGACAGACTTTATAAACCGTCTGGTCTTCGCCGGAAAAAGATTAAAAATCAAAGATCGAATCAATTTAAATTTCCATACTAATGATTCACTTAATGTCATTTTCCTTCGCTTCGAAAAATCGAGGTCAATATTCAAGCTCTTTAGTTTATTAACTGCAGAGGTTTCCCAAACACGTTTAATGATACTGTTGACTATCGGAAATAAGTTATGATATGTAGAGTAAAACCCGTCATATTCATCTGAGCGAATCGAACCGTATTTTTCAAATTCCCAAGCATTTTCTCCTACTTTCAGAAGGGAGGTCAGTACACTTTTTTTCCAGAGGCAGACTACAACTGATGCACGGTAAATAGTTCCTTTTGATACAATTCCAACAGTAGGGTTATAAGGCAAATCAGGTTTTGTTGACGGATTAAGTCGAACATAATTAATTTGATTTTCTATTGTCCAATCAAATATTTCTTTTACTTTCTCTGAATTTACATACCCCTCAAGCATTAAATCTTCGAGAAAAAGAAATATATAGTCTTCTTTAATTTGCTGAAGTCCGGTAATAAGATTATCTGACCACGAGATATCATCACCAACATTAATTATTGAAACATTGTCAATATGCGGGCATAGATGATTGGTCAGTAAATAAACTGGATAAGGACAATTCCCCCAAAATCGCTTGAATAACTCAAAAAATGGTTCCCAAACATCTGAATAGTTATCGCAAGAAACCACAAGTACAGCACATGTCTTTCGTGAATCCCCTCCGCTTTCCGTCGTATTGTGCATTTCTTTACGCGGCTTAAGTGATGAATTTCTTTGCGAATTTACATAATCTCTCTGAATCTACCGCCCAATTATATTTTTTTTTTGCAAATTTTTGTCCATTTTCACTCATTTCACCAAGATTTGAATGATAAATGTGCTTTATTGCTGCTGCAATCTTCTCGGGAGTAGAACAATCTGTACATATTCCTGCGCCAGTTTCTTTAATTATTCGCTTCATTGGCAGTGCTTCCGAAACTATTATCGGTTTACCGCAGGACAGATAATCAAACAATTTGTTGGCTATTGTCATATTAAAATTTTCATCGGGAAAATATGGCAAGACACCAATATCCACTTTACTGTATATTTCAGGTAACATTGCTAGCGGATATGCTCCGTAAATTTCCATTCTGTCCCTATGGACAGAAGCTGAAATTATACGTTTAATATCTTCATACGTTTCACCTTTTCCATATAATTCAAGCCGTATGGTAGGCAGGTCATTTGCAGCAAGTTCAAACCCCCTTACTAAATTTTCCAACCCCCTGTCCAACGTGAATAACCCGTGATGACCAAATACAACAGGTGGCTGATTACACCCCTTTCTAATAGTAGAAAAGGTTTCCAACTCGGGTGTATTCTGAACTAATACAATTTGATCAACCGGATACTGGTAGAGGGAGTTCAATCTCCGGGTTTGCTCATCGCACACAACAATTATGCCATCAGACCCAAGAACTGCACTCTTTTCTAATCTGTCCGGCAATCGTAATGTATTTACTGCAAATCTTGAAATGAAACGTGATTGATATTGCTTCCATCCTCTCATAGCTCCCGGGTAATTTTCCGCCATGTCAATCACTGATGGTACAGATATTTTTTTTGCTATAATGTTAGATGCCCCAGATAAAAGCATTTCTCGGGTGATTATCAAATCAGGTTTACACTCAACCACAGTCTTTTCAATTGCATCTTTCCAGTATGGATTTACAGATATGGGTAAACGTTGCCAAGATTTAATGTTCTTGCCGAATCGCAGAACTGTGTATCCTTGGAATTCTTCCCTTTCAGGAAGATTTGGAAACCACCTTGAGAGAACTGTTACTTTGTGCCCATCTTGAACAAGTGCTCTGCAAATCTTTTCGGCTCGTACTTCATCCGGCAGTCTTACACCGAGCACGTATAAAATATTTGCCATTCAGTTGTTTCCCTTTGGTGTTAACCAATTGTTTCCCACACACCCATTGCAGCAAATTTTTCTCGGCGAAGACGTACAAGCTCCTTTGCTGACAATCCTTTGATTTCGTCTAATTCTTCAATAAGTACACCTTTTAGGATTTCACTCATTAACTCTGTGTTTCTATGCGCTCCACCAATAGGTTCAGGGATTATCCGGTCAATAATACCATTTTGTCTCAAATCTTGTGCAGTTAGTTGTAATGCTTCTGCGGCTTGTTCTTTGTAGTCCCAACTCCTCCATAAGATACTGGAGCATGATTCCGGCGCAATAACTGAATACCAAGAATTTTCAAGCATTAATATTCTGTCACCGATACCAATTCCCAACGCTCCGCCTGATGCACCTTCGCCAATCACCACAATTAATATCGGCACCGGTAAACGTGACATTTGCAAAAGATTTGCAGCAATTGCCTGAGCCTGCCCCCTGTCTTCAGCTTCAATACCCGGGAAGGCTCCTGGAGTATCCAAAAGGCAAATAATCGGTTTGTTAAACTTTTCAGCGAGATCGAACATTCTGCTTGCCTTACGGTATCCCTCAGGATTAGGCATCCCAAAGTTACGGTACACATTTGATTTGGTGTCTCGTCCCTTTTGATGCCCTACAACTACTACTGATTGCTCACCAAGTTGTGCGATGCCACAAACGATTGCAGGATCATCCCTAAACGAACGGTCTCCGTGCAATTCGATAAAGTTACTAAATGCAGAATTGAAGTAATCCGATGAATACGGGCGATCTGGATGGCGAGCTATTTGGACTCGCTGCCATCTTGTTAAATTGCTGTAAATATCTGCACGTAATTCTTCAACTTTGAGCTGCAGTTCTGCAATTTGAGGCTCAATATCCAATGTTCCGGCAAGTGAACGCATTTCCTCAATCTTTTTTTCAAGTTCGAGAACCGGTTTTTCAAAATCGAGTGTAAAGTTTGATGCCACTATTTCCGCCAAAAATATTTAAGACAAATATCCAAATCAAGTGAGAATGAATAATTCTCAGCATAATACCTGTTCAATTCTTCAATTGCCTGTAATGAAAGTTGCTCAGGTCTATTCAAATGTACCAGACTGATAATACCAACTTTACCCTCCGTACTTTTCAATGAACCAACAGGATACAATCCTATTAAACTTTGACGGCTAAGCAATACATTCCATGTATTCAAAAGCATTGAACGTACATTTCTTGCAAACAAAAATACGAGAGGAAGCCCACCTGTCAAAAGAAAAAAGCTAATCAACATATCGGTAGTACGCTGTATGAGCCGATTACGGAAGGTTGCAATTTGCATTTTTGGCAAAGTAGGTTCAGTACCTGTAACATCTGCAACTATTCTTGATACAATAACATCTTCGTAATTTTCAGCAAAATGAAACCGGACTTTAGGCAAAGCATTTGCTGTACTTAATAGTTTTAATTTATCGATTGACTTATCGGTAACAATCAATTCTCCGATACGATACTCGCTTATGATTTTTGCCAAATAATCAATATTTCCAATAAAAGGGACTACGTCATTATTTAGAGAAACAGTTTCATTCCCTGTAGTAATTATTCCGGCAATTTCAGTAGAACGGGATTCAGAATTTACAAGAGTATTTACAATTTTCTCAGTATTCTCATTCCTTCCTATAAATGCTATTTTACGGTTATTATCTATTCCGAGCAATTTATCGTAGATAACAAATCCCAAACGTACAAATGAAGAAGCTATAAGGGTTGAGGCAATTGTCATGAGAAGTACACCACGACTAAAAGCATACTCTTTGAAAAAATATGTAAAAGCTGAAAGTATAAAAAACGAAACCATTAACCCCGAAATTAGTTTCCTGACAGGAGTTTTCTGGGAATAATAACCCTCAACTGCCAACATCGATAACGCAAATAAGAGAGTAACAACTATAAACACTGCCGGGTATGCAAATGCCGGGAAACCTAAATAATGTCCGAATCTAATTTTTGTAGCTAATAACAGAGAAATATTGATTGCCAAACAATCCCAGAGAAAAATGATACTAACTCTTTTGTTTTTTGAAAAATAAGCAAGAAGGGATCGTAGCCATATACCCAAACGAAGTAGATTCAGAAAAAGGAACGACTTCCCATAGTGCTTCCGTGCAAAAATCTCCATAGCACTATAGAATACTTTTACTTCATTCATCGAGCTTCTTCGGGTGCTTTCACCTTTAAAATGGATTGTTGTTGTTTTATGATAATACGCAGTTTTCCATCCATTTAGAAAAACTCTATAACATAAATCCAAATCCTCGCCGTACATAAAATATTCAGGATCAAACCCTCCCACCGATTGCAACACATCTGTTCTGCAAAACATGAATGCACCTATTACTGCATCCACATAGTATGTTTCATCTTCCGAACGAAAGGTTTGATTATAACGTGCAAACAACGGTGATTTGGGGAATAACCGTTGAAGTCCGAATAATTTACAAAAAGATGCCCAAGGGGTTGGAAATCCTCTTCTGCATTGCACTTGGAATGTCCCGTCACTGTTCAGCACTTTGCAACCGGCTATCCCTACTTC
>JACPWH010000232.1 GCA_016197185.1 Ignavibacteriota bacterium | reverse complement strand
ATGCAGACTTGCAAAATCAAAAGGTATTGAGTGTATAGTGGACGGTGCACATGCGTTCGCACAATTTCCATTTACTCAAAAGGACTTGGAATGTGACTATTATGGAACTTCACTGCACAAATGGCTATCCGCTCCGATTGGCACAGGAATGCTCTATGTAAAAAAAGAAAAAATAAAAGATATTTGGTCGCTAATGGCATCGAATAAAGATCAGGAAGACAATATCCGTAAATTCGAGGAAATCGGTACGCATTCGGCAGCTCTGCATAATGCAATTGCTGATGCAATAACATTTTGCGACGGAATAGGCTTGGAACGTAAGGCAGCCCGACTGCGGTTTATTCATCACCGTTGGATTGACCGTATGAAACAATATCCGAATGTTCGTTTTCTTCAAAATATTGATGATGAAAGGAATTGGTGTGGTTTAGTGTTATTTAGTATAGATGGAATGGATGGCGGTAAAATAGGGGATTATTTGCTCTCTAAACACCGTATTATTACCACTCCTATAACGTATGCAGAGATCTCCGGAGTACGTATTACGCCTAATGTCTATACTACTCTCTCGGAAATTGATTATTTTGCGGATATTCTCGAAACGATTGCCAAGGGGCAAGTGAAAGAAGTGATGGCTTCTGCTAAATGATAATGTACCCTGCTGAACGTGATTTGATAATTATTGAATAAAGAGCTTATGTCCCAAAATACTATGTTGTGGGTTGGTTTTCATGTCTTGGTTGCGATTCTGCTTGTTCTTGACCTCTTTGTTTTCAACAAAAAGGCTCATGAAATTACTGTTCGCGAGGCGTTGAAATGGACAGGGTTTTGGGTTGGGTTGGCTGCTATATTTTGTTGTGGGATTTATTATTGGGGAACGCCTGAAATGGCGTTGGAGTTTGCTACCGGTTATGTTATTGAAGAATCGTTAAGCGTTGATAACTTGTTTGTATTTCTTACTATTTTCAGCTATTTTCAAGTACCTGCCAAATATCAGCATAAGGTTCTTTTTTGGGGTATTATAGGGGCGTTGGTTCTAAGGGCAACTTTCATATTAGGCGGTATAGTATTAATTCAACAGTTTCATTTTATTATTTATGTATTCGGTGCATTCCTGCTGTTTACAGGTATCAGGCTTGCGATACAGCAAGAACAGCAAATACAGCCCGAGAAAAATCCTGTATTGAAATTACTCCGACGAGTCATTGGAGTATCAAAATACTATTCGGAAGATAAGTTTTTTGTCCGTCGAATGGGATATACGTTCGCTACACCTCTGTTTGTAGTACTTGTGCTTATCGAAACGACCGATTTACTTTTTGCTGTTGATTCCATTCCTGCTGTATTGGCTGTTTCATCCAATCCGTTTATTATTTATACTTCCAATATTTTTGCAATCTTAGGATTAAGAACGCTTTATTTTGCTCTCGCCGGACTTGTAAATATATTCCATTATTTGAACTTGGGGATGTCGGTTATCTTGATGTTCATAGGTGTAAAGATGGTACTCTCTGATATATATAAAATTCCGATTGCTGTTGCTCTTGGAGTAATTGTGGGGATACTTGTCATCTCAATTGCTGCATCTCTGCTTATGCCAAAGAAGGAAGAGATTGAAGAATAAAAATCTTGCATCAAATGTATGGCTTTACCTCTCTTGTAAGTGTTTCTTTCATAAAAAAAAGTTACTATGAAGTATAGTGTGAAAACACATAGTGATTACTTGATTCTTCACCTTAGAAAAGTACTTCTTCAGAAATGAAAGCATATTTACCGGAGAAAACTACTCATGCTTCGAAAACGATACTCAGAGCTAATAAGGTCGTATGCAAAAAACATCATGTTTGTTGTATTTGGAATATTTTCAGCCGCTGTCGGATTGAAAAGTTTTCTATTGCCCAATAAATTCTTGGATGGTGGGGCGACAGGTATTGCGCTTTTAATCGCTGAAATCACCGCCTTCCCGTTGTCACTTTTGTTGGTTCTTATAAATATTCCATTTGTTTTTATCGGTTATAAAACGATGGGTGCCAGATTTGCTGTCAAAACCGCATTAGCGATCGGGGGACTTGCTATTGTTACCGCTTTTGTTCCTTTTCCTGCTATTACACATGATAAACTTTTAGTTGCTGTTTTTGGAGGATTTTTTTTGGGTGCGGGAGTAGGGCTGACAATCAGGGGAGGGGCAGTACTCGACGGAACGGAAGTACTTGCGATAGCACTCAGTAAAAAACTGGGCACGACTATTGGTGATATTATTATCATTATTAATGTTATAGTATTTTCATCAGCAGCATATTTCTTTACAATTGAAACTGCATTATACTCGGTAATAACATATTTAGCTGCCACAAAAATCATTGATTTTACGATAGATGGTATTGAAGAATATACCGGAATTACCATAATTTCAGTTCGTAGTGATGATGTAAGAACCATGATTATTAATGAATTGGGCAGGGGAGTTACAGTATATACCGGTAGAGGCGGCTACGGAAATCATGGTGAAACAAAGGAAATGGATATTATCTATACAGTTATTACCCGATTGGAAGTCAGTAAAATAAATTCTGAAATAGAGAAAATCGATCCGTCAGCTTTTGTAGTGATGAGCAGTATCAAGGACACAAAAGGCGGGATGATTAAGAGGCGACCTTTTAAGCATTAAATCACGGATTTAATCGTCACTTTCGTAAGTTTAGAACAGGTACATCGTAATTTCCTTTCTCCATCCATGCAGCATTTCGTTCAAATCGCCCTCGCCTTACCAATCCACAAACAATTTACCTACGCCGTTCCTCAGGAACTTTGGCAAGAAAACCTTGTGGGAAGACGTGCTCTTGTGCCGTTCGGTAAGAGAACTCTTACAGGGATTATCACATCCGAAAGTTCAGAATCCGCAACAAGTGCTAAACTTATCCATGAAATCTTAGATGATTCTCCAATTTTCAGTGAGAGGTTGCTTGATTTTACAAAGTGGGTATCGGAATACTATTTTGCATCATGGGGCGAAACTCTCAAAGCTGCTCTGCCGCAAGGAATGTCACCACAAAGTGTTGTGACTGCAAAGCTGTTGCAACCGATTACAGATGATGAGCTTGCAGTAATAGCTAAGCGTGCCCCGAAGCGTGCGGCTCTCCTCAAACTCATTACATTGCATAAGGGAGCAGTGTCCGTAGGGTATTTGCAGAAGCAATTGAATACCGATTCCATAAGCGAGCAATTGGATGCACTCGAACACGCCGGTATCATACGGTGCACATTGGGAGTGGAAGCAGATATTCAACCCAAAATGCAACGGGCGGTCTTTATTAATCCGGCAGTTTATGCTTCTCAGGAAAATTTCAAAGCTATCCTTGATGAATTGGATCGCAAAGCACCGAAACAGGCATTGCTACTCAGTCATCTCTATATCCATTCGCTGCATAATTCTTATCCGATGTTGATTGCTGATGCTCTTCAAGAAACCAAAACATCTTCCCAAACAGTAAAAAGCCTGAAGGACAAAGGGCTTGTTCTCGAAACAGAAATTGAAGTTTCGCGAATAGAAAAACCGCATAAGGAATCACTCGTTCAGCGGGAAGAAGCACATCTACCCCTAACAATCGAACAGGAACACGCACTCAAGAAAATCAATGAACAATTATCTGCAGAAAAATATAAGACCTTTCTCCTGCACGGAGTAACCGGAAGCGGTAAGACCCTTGTCTATATCCATGCTATCCGACAAGCACTTACAATGGGCAAAACTGCGTTATTGCTTGTACCGGAAATCTCGCTTACTCCACAGCTGTTGGATAGATTTCACGCAGTTTTCGGAGAAGAAATAGCAGTTCTGCATAGCAAAATGAACTCAGGAGAACGTTTCGATAATTGGCGTAAGATTGAACGGAATGAAGCTAAAATCATCATCGGTGCACGTTCTGCTATCTTTGCGCCCATCACTAAGTTAGGATTGATAATCGTTGATGAAGAGCATGAACCGAGCTATAAACAGGAAACACCATCGTATTTTATCTGACACAAACCGTTCGAATCGCATACAATTGACATTTCGAAGAGTTGAT
>JACPWH010000231.1 GCA_016197185.1 Ignavibacteriota bacterium | reverse complement strand
TTTGCGCTTGTAGTGTCCCACCTCATGAGCAAGTACTGCTGTAAGCTCTTCAATCGAATGATTGTTTATCAATGTATCATAGAGGGCGATACGCTTATTCTTACCAAACCCGGTAAAGTAGGCGTTTGATCGGGCGGAACGTTTCGAGCCGTCAATAACGAAAATACCTTGTAACGGGAAATTCACTTTATCAGCATAAGCAAGAAGGGTACTCCTTAATTCACCATCTTCAAGCGGTGTGAATTTATTGAAAAGCGGCATAATCCAAGTTGGGGCTATGAATTGCAAACCAAATGTAACTATCGTAACCGCAATCCAACAGTACAGCCATGCAAATTCACCTGCAGAACCAAAGAACCATAAGATACCTGCCAAAACCGGAACACCGAGCACCAATCCAAGTCCTAATGCCTTAATTTTATCGAGTATAAATGTCCCGACAGTCGTCTTATTAAATCCAAATCGTTCTTCTATCACGAATGTTGAGTATATTCCGAACGGCATGGAGGTAATCCCATTAGCAACTACTAATATCCCGATAAACGCAAGCCCGCTCATAATTGGACTAAATCCCCAAGATCGAACAAGTGTATCCACATAAGCAAACCCACCCATAAACCAAAAGGTAAGAGTTACTAAAAGGTTGAATGTGGAAACAAAAAGCCCGAATTTTGAACTGACACGTGTATATTCTTGAGACTTGCGATATTTCTCAGCATCATAAACACCCGTAAATTCTTTTGGAAGTTCCGGTTGCAAGGCACGAAGGTTCAGCATACCTGTTACAACATCCAAAAGATAGGCGATAAGCATTGTTGCAAGGATAAAAATTGAATAGTTGTTCATATTGGCCTCATAAAACCCAATGAAAATATGTCATTGTTATTTAAGCACAGCTTTTACAGCAAAAAAATTACGGTAAAGTCAAGAACTGTGTTACCATCTAACTGTTGACAAAAAATATAGAAAAGAAGTAATGAGAAGATTTGTCGGTAAATCATAAATAAAGAAATACAGATTCTTAACCTTAATAAAACGTGTAAATATATACTTTACAATAAGAATGATTATTATAGGAGAAAAAATAATAAATAATGAAATAACCCCATTAGTATTATTACTTTGCGATTGATTTCTAATTATACTTATAGGAATACCAATAATTATCCCATATTTTAATAAGAAACATGGGAAAAACCATTTAAATATTTCTCTCTTTGTGAAGTTTGCTGATTTTAATTCTGCATACAAAGGAACACATGTTATTGTAAGCATTATTAATAGGAAGAGAAGTCTGTAGGGCAATTCACTATTCATTTTTGGAAGTATATTTAATTTAGCCTTATATATTCGGTCCCAACATCTCTTCAGGCTTAACCAATCTGTCAAAATCTTCACCTGATAACAACCCAAGTTCAATTGCAGCATCACGCAAGGTACCACCTGAATGATGGGCGTGTTTAGCAATCTTTGCTGCATTATCATACCCGATATGAGGGTTCAAAGCAGTTACTAGCATCAGCGTATTTTTGTTGTAATAATCGAGTTTCGGCAGAATTGCTTCAATCCCTTCTGCGCAATGCTCATTGAACATCACACAGCTATCCGAAATCAATCGCACACTTTGTAAGAAATTATAGATGATTGCCGGCTTGAATACATTCAGCTCAAAATTACCGGAAGCACCCCCGAAATTAATCGAAGCGTCATTGCCGAATACCTGCACAGCCACCATCGTCATCGCTTCGGATTGAGTTGGGTTTACCTTACCGGGCATAATCGACGAACCGGGTTCGTTTTCAGGAATAGCGAGTTCCCCAAGACCGCACCGTGGACCCGAAGCCATCCAGCGAATATCATTAGCAATTTTCATAAATGAAGCTGCCAAAGTTTTCAAGGCACCGTGTGCGAAAACCAAAGCATCGTGGGCAGCTAAAGCTTCAAATTTATTGGGAGCAGTTACGAAGGGGAGCCCGGTAAGTTCTGCAATTTTGGCTGCTCCACGAACTGCAAATTCAGGGTGAGTATTTAAGCCTGTCCCTACCGCAGTACCGCCTAAAGCAAGTTCATATAAAGCTGGAAGGACAGCATCAATGCGGTCGAGAGCATTGCTTAACTGTTGTGTGTAACCGGAAAATTCCTGACCGAGTGTGACAGGGGTTGCATCCATCAAGTGTGTACGCCCGCTCTTGATAATATGCTTGAATTCTTCTGCTTTGTGTTGAAGTGTATTGCGAAGTGCAGTGACCGATGGAATAAGCTTATGAACTATTTGCTCTGCAGCAGCAATGTGCATAGCAGTAGGGAAGGTATCATTCGAGCTTTGTGATTTGTTAACGTCATCATTCGGGTGAACGGGTTTTTTGCTGCCCATCTCTCCCCCCGCAATTTCAATCGCACGGTTGGAAATCACTTCGTTCGTATTCATATTCGTTTGAGTACCGGAACCCGTCTGCCATATTGAAAGCGGGAAATGCTCATCCAATGTACCGCTTATCACTTCATCTGCAGCTTGGCAGATAAGGTCACGTTTAGCTACAGGTAATAGTTCAACATCACAGTTAACAATCGCAGCAGCTTTTTTCAAAATACCCAAAGCGCGGATAAGCTCACGAGGCATTCTTTCGATACCGATGGCAAAGTGAACTAATGAGCGGGCTGTTTGGGCACCATAATATTTATCTGAAGGGACATCTATTTGCCCCATTGAATCAGTTTCGATACGAATATTCATAGAAATAATTTCTTCTAATTGTAAAAATTGTAAAGCAATTGAAAAGCAAAAATACGAAAAACGGGTGAAATTGCCGATGTGAGGTTGTATGAAACATTCAACTAAGTATTCTAATTTGTGTTGAAAATTTCTTTGAATTCGAAAGCATGAACAATCTTAAAGTATGTCATATATATTACATTTTCTTCCAAGTACAATACTGAGTAAAGCTCATATACAAGAACACCTAATGTAATTCGTCTATGAACTACGATAAAGATAAGAAATTCATATACTTGTCTGTTTGATTCTCGATTGAGAATGTTGATAAATTTATTTGAAAAGGGTATCAAACCCAAAGTGAATGCACTCTTCTCGTATCTTCCCATTATTTTTACTTTGCTATGAGGAAAAAAACGGGTAATTTCGAAGGTAAAATTTAGGTAATTCCTCATTTTTTCGGAAAGACATAATGTTAGATTCCTACATTCCTTTGGTAATTATGGTGGTGGTCGGCGGTTTATTCGGACTTTCGAATGTCATACTTGCTGAAGTTCTCGGTCCCCGTAGAACCAAAACGAAGACAAAGCTCAGTATCTATGAATGTGGAATGGAGCCGATTACATCAGCCCGTGAGCGGTTCTCTGTTAAGTTTTATATGGTAGCGATGTTGTTTATTCTGTTTGACATTGAAATTGTGTTTATGTATCCATGGGCAGTTCAATTCAAAGAATTAGGCATCACAGGATTAGTGGCTATGGGTTTTTTTATGATGCTGCTTTTCGCCGGATTTATTTATGTAGTTAAAAAAGGAGCTTTAAAATGGGATTAGACCAAACGCTTGCAAAGCAAGGATTCCTTACGACAACCGTTGATTCAGTTATTCAATGGGCTCAAAAAAATGCGATGTGGCCTATGCCTCTGGGGATTTCCTGCTGTGCAATTGAAATGATGGCTTTCGCAGGTCCGCGTATGGATGCTTCCCGCTTCGGTTCGGAAGTATTCAGATTCTCTCCGCGCCAATCTGATTTGCTTATTGTAGCGGGAACTGTTACGTATAAAATGAGTTGGGTAGTTCGTAAGATTTATGATCAAATGCCTGACCCTAAATGGGTACTTTCTATGGGGGTATGTGCTTCTTCAGGTGGAATGTTCCGCAGCTACTCAGTTGTACAGGGCATTGACCGTTTCATTCCTGTTGATGTATATGTATCAGGATGCCCTCCACGCCCGGAGGCAGTGATTAAGGGATTAATGGCTATACAGGACAAAGTAGAGACAAAATCTCCGATTATTTTGGATTTTGGCAATGAAAAAAAGCCGGAATTCGATAAAGCTGTACTTATTGGATAGCATTTTAAATAGTATCTTCAAAGCCGGACTGCTTTCCTTATAAGCAATCCGGCTTTTTTGCACTACAATCATTTTGATACAGATAGCAAATAAAGAAATAAAAAGTTTCCTATATTTTAATACAATCATAAGGAATTGAAAATGAGAAAAAAAATACTGCTTCTAATAGTGTTTATGTCGATTCCTGCAAGTTTCATTTTTGCACAGGACAGTACCGCAATTAAGAAAGATACTGCATGGAAATCAGGTGGTTTCTTATCTCTAAATATAAATCAAGTCAGTTTGAATAATTGGGCAGCCGGAGGTGAAAGCTCATTTTCATTAGCCGGACTCTTCAATTATTTTGCAAACTATCGTTTAGAAGGAGCTTCATGGGATAATTCTTTGGATCTAGGGTACGGTGTAATTAAAGCAGACGGAGATCCAATGCACAAGAACGAAGATAAAATTGAATTGAATTCTAAATATGGTCAGCTTGCGCAGGGCAGCTTCTTTTATTCAGGGTTACTGAATTTCAGAACTCAATTTGCAGCCGGATATAATTATCCGAATGATTCAGTTGAGGTCTCAAATTTTACTGCTCCTGCATATATTACTCTTGCTCTCGGTATGGATTACAAACCTAATGCAACATTCTCTCTTTTTTTATCTCCTGCAACAGGTCGTATAACAATTGTAGCTAACCAAATCCTTGCAGATTCGGGAGCGTTTGGAGTGGATAAAGCTGAATTTGATGCTGCCGGAAATAAAATCAAGAATGGAAAAAATACAAGAATAGAGTTTGGAGCATATCTTGCTGCAAAATATCAAAATACAATTATGGAAAATGTGGATTTGCTTACAAAAATCACCCTTTTTGATAACTACACAGATAAAATAGCATCGAACAGGTTAAATGTGGATGTGAATTGGGATTTTCTTCTCACAATGAAAGTCAATAAATATATATCAGCAAGTATCTTTGCTAATGCCATTTATGATCATGATATAGATATTCCAACTTATGAAACTATAAACGGTGTTAAAACTGAGGTCAGTAAAGGTCCTAAAACACAATTTAAGGAATTGATCGGGATTGGATTTGGATATAGATTCTAGAATCGGGTTTATTAAATAAGTTCATTCAAGGCGCAGGAAATTGCGCCTTTTTTATTTGACAGGGAACTAAAATGCACCAAGCAAAGTATTATAACAAATAGAAGTATGCATCATTGAAGAAAAACAATGGATATATTCATAGATGGTGTCGTTCTGAACATTTGTGAGGAATCTTCGTTATCAGTTCAATTGCAATAGTAGTGCCTGTAGGATTTTTTTTTTGGAATAAGAATCTATTCGGATAACTCTTATCTGATTGTAATAATTTATTTAATAAGATTACTCATTTCCTGTGATACTTTCACAGAAACAGTGTTATTGGAATAGTGATGATTTTTTGCTTCAAAAACTTAAATTGCCATCATATCACCGATATTTCATCAAATAATAAAGGATACTATCATGAAATTTATAAAATACTTACTTGTTTATCTTAGCCTTGTATTTGTATTAGTCTTCACTGCAGAAGCGGATTGGACTCCTTGTAACGGACCTTATGGAGGTAATGTCAGCTGTTTGGCAGTAGGAGATTCAAATATTTTTGCAGGAACTTCTCCCGGAGATGTGTTCATTTCTACAAATAAGGGTATAGATTGGAAAATATGTGGCAATCGCTTGGCTGATAATAATATAACAAGTCTTATTGTAAAGGAATCAAATATATTTGCAGGAACATTGGAAGGTGTATTTGTTTCTTCAAATAACGGGAATAATTGGAAACCTGTCAATAATTCTGTATTAGTGACCGTAGGCATTTTTTGTTTAGCGATAAAAGACGGGAATCTTCTTGCAGGAACTAATCATGGTGTATATAGCTCTTCTGATAACGGTGCAACATGGATTCCGATGAATGATGAGCAAATGGCAAAACTCTTAGTGTATTGCATGGCAATTGATAGCAGTTATATATATGCCGGAACCAATAAAGGTGTATATTTTTCACAAAACAATGGAAAAAGTTGGGTGAAAGCAAATGTCGGTTTACAGGATAAACCTATTAAATCCATTGCTGCAAGCGGATGGAATCTAATAGCCGGAACCACTTACGGAGGTTTTGTTTCCACAAATAAAGGAGCAAACTGGGTTCCATGCACTACTGGTTTATCAAATAGGGAAGTGGAGTCATTTGCTGTTCGAGATTCACTTGTTATAGCAGGAACTGACGGCGGGGTGTTTGTATCAGTGAATAACGGGATTGATGGTAAATCGGCTCAAATCGGTTTTTTTTCGGACGAATTTCCGGAAAATCAATGGAACGGAACACCACTGTTTATTTAGATTTTGAATTTATGATTTATAATTTATCCATTATATAATCGACAATT
>JACPWH010000230.1 GCA_016197185.1 Ignavibacteriota bacterium | reverse complement strand
GCTCACCTCACAATAGCCGGAAAAATAATGGGAGTCATCTCCCCTGAACATCCCGAACAATGGACAGCATTTGTAGCGGTAATCCAGCTTGGAACCCTTGCCGCCGTTCTCCTCTATTTTGCAAGAGACATTACATCAATTTCAACTGAGTTTATTCGTGAGAATCTGGGTATCGGGCGCAGAAGTATTAAAGAGCAATCGCTGAATGCTCGTATGGGATGGATGATTATAGCCGGAAGCGTTCCGATTGTAGTGATTGGGCTTGGACTAAAGAAAATTATAGAAGGTAACTTAACAAAAGATTTGACCCTTATTTCTTATAGTTTGATTGGTTTGGCTCTGCTGTTGTTTATCGCTGAACGCGTGGCTTCATATCGAAAAACTATCGATAAAATAACTTTAAAGGATTCAATTATTGTAGGATTTGCACAATCGTTGGCTCTTATTCCCGGTTCGTCACGGTCGGGAACTACGATTACTGCGGGATTGTTTTTGGGTATGACCCGAGAAACGGCTGCACGGTTTTCGTTTCTCTTGAGTATTCCGGCGGTGCTTGGGAGCGGTCTTTTGGAATTGAAGCATTCTCTCGGATATATTACTTCTGCTGATGCTCTTGCACTGATTGTTGCTTCGATTGTTGCATTTATCAGCGGCTATGCTTCGATAGCATTTCTGCTTCGATACCTCCGCACTAAATCAACTCTTGTGTTTGTGGTTTATAGAATAGTTCTGGGAATTTATTTGTTGATTGCACTTAGGAACGGATTTATTCAGCCATAAAATAAATTTTCCGTAATACAAGGTTTGCTAAACCTGCACTGTGGAAATTTACAATAGGAGTATGTTCCTACTCACCCCTTTGGTGTTTTGCTATGAATACCCGAAGTAAATCTTCAACTTCTTTACTTCCTTCCACACCATCACCGCCAAAAAACATATCCGGTCTTTCATGTGATCGCTCATTATCCGGCATATCTTCCTGTCGTGAGTACATTAAAGTTAATGCATATACAATCAGCAGAACAAATTCCAAACCCAATGCAAATAAAATAATAGACGGCTCGGATGGCGGGATAAATTTCAAACCTCTGATTCCGATAATAATAATCAATGCAGCGGCTCCGATATACACCATTCCCAAAATTGTATTACTGTATTTAACGGTAAAATATTGCCTCATATAAAATTTAAGTGCACCGCCGATTCGAAAGAGTCGTTTTATTCCCGATGACTGATGCCATTGCACGGCACTTTGCAGTATCTCAATATCATGATATGGCACTCCAACTGTTTCTGCATAATCATGCAATTGCCTCATGTCGGATCGTAGAAGGTTTGAAATGATTCCTTGCAATTCTTCGTCTGTATGTTCTCCGTAAATATTTCTTGCAATATGGTCAAGCGAGTTAATCAATTCCCTCTCAATTTTCTGACGCAAGAGTCCTATCCCTTTGGGAAATAATGCGGATAACCATGCAGCGAATGCAGCTGACAATGTGAGGATCATCGGCAAAAGTGCTAATAAAGGGTTAAATAAATACCGTGCTAAGGGGGTAGCTGAACGGTCAGAAGCTCTGTTGTCGATAATTGCCCATTTCGTTGTGTAGGAGGTCTTGATAATTTCTGCTTTGGAATCATCAGTGATCTGGTACTGTACATTTGTTCCGTCTTTCAGTACCTCAGTATGCAGAAACTCACGGAAAAACATATCCATTAATGGAAGACCAACATAAAATTGGAGTGAATATGCAATTCCAAAAAACAATATGGCAAATGAAAGAAGTTGAAGAGTCGAATGTTTTGAAAGTTCAAAATATTCTTTTCGGGATGATGATAGATTATCCATAGATCTAATAAATAAGGAATCTGTTCATTTAAGAATGAAAAGCATCTAATTATACTACATTTTCCATGCCTTAAACTCATTGTACGATGTAAAATAAAAATAATTGTTTCAAAAATTCTATACGAAAAAGTACAAGCTGTCTGCAAATGGCATTCTGTAACAGATGACTGACCTCATCGTCGGATTAAATTCGACTCACTTCCGTTGCTGCTTCGTTGCCCGGAACTTACAGGTAATCAGAACAAAAGTTTTTATTAAATAGTGGATGCTCTTTACCCCCAAAATGATAAGACCGCCCATGAAATGATGCTAATGCCCTGCTCCAAGAAATTTCGTATTGCACCTAATGATGCTCTGAAACCATTGTGAGATACTGCTCTTGCTCTGATTCAACCGTTTCAATATGCTACCCTTGTTCAAAATTGGGCTCTTCTGAATAGCGATCAAGTAATTCATTGATATTCTTGGAGTACCACAGGGCTCTACTATGTTAAGTTGAGAAAAACAATGCTTCTCTTGCAACATTAATTATCTATTATCCCGTATCTAAATTGGTATGGATTGATGCTGTTTTCTGTAATTTTTGCATATAAAAACAACATTGTCAATAATAAGTTTTCCCCAAGTGCAAAATTCATTGGAATAAGTCGAAAACTTATCTTAATTTTGAAACGTCGAGCAGCATCTTTTCAGTTGCCCCCCTAATAAAGTTAACAATTATTCGTGATAGTATATTCCAAGTTCTACCCATAAACGTAGAGCAGTGGATAATTGTCCGCTTCTTTGATAATAATGACATTTATTTCGTTCTTACGAAAATCTACTTTTTAATTTCTTGAGGTTTCAATGAATATTCCACGCCGCTTTACGAAATCCGGTGGTAGCCCTTATTCACAGTTTGAATATACGCGCCGGGCATCCGTCCTCCGAAACCCCGACGGTTCACTTGTTTTTAATATGGAAAATATCGAAGTACCTTCGCATTGGTCGCAGGTGGCTACCGATATTCTTGCTCAAAAGTATTTCCGTAAAGCGGGAGTTCCGCTTGTGGATGAGCAAGGTAATCCTGTTCTTGATGAAAACGGAAATCAAAAGACAGGAAGCGAAAATAATCTTCGTCAGGTAGTTCATCGTCTTGCTGGGTGTTGGCGGCATTGGGGTGAAAAATACGGCTATTTCGATACTGCAGAGGATGCTCAGGCGTTCTATGATGAAATCGCCTATACACTCCTCAAGCAAATGACTGCTCCGAATTCTCCACAATGGTTCAACACAGGTTTGAATTACGCGTATGGAATTACCGGTAAACCTCAGGGACATTATTATGTAAACCCTGAGACAGGGAAGCTTACGCAATCAACGGATTCTTATACACATCCTCAGCCCCACGCGTGTTTTATTCAATCGGTAGATGATGATTTGGTAAATGAAGGCGGTATCTTTGACCTCATTACCCGCGAAGCACGGATATTCAAATTCGGCAGCGGAACGGGCTCGAATTTCTCTAATCTACGAAGTAGCGGAGAAAAACTTTCCGGCGGCGGTGCATCTTCAGGGTTGATGAGCTTCCTCAAAATTTTCGACCGTGCTGCAGGAGCAATCAAATCCGGCGGAACAACACGCCGTGCTGCCAAAATGGTTATCGTGAATATTGATCACCCGGATATCGAAGCATTCATAGAATGGAAAGCGAAAGAAGAAGAGAAAGTTGCTGCGCTTGTAGCAGGATCGAAAATTAACGCAACATTCCTCCAAGCAGTTTTGGACGAAGCGGTTGCAGGCGGTTCTGACCGTAAAACTAATCAAAGATTGAACAGTCTTATTCACCGTGCGCTTCATCGTGGTGTGCCGCTTAATTATATCCAACGTACACTCACACTTTTGGATCAGGGGTTCACTACGCTTGATTTCGATACTTTCGATACCCATTACGAATCGGAAGCATATATTACCGTCAGTGGGCAAAATTCAAACAATTCGGTGCGTGTTACCAATGATTTCATGAAAGCCGTTAATGAGGATGGTACTTGGGATTTGAAATGGCGCACAAAGCCGGGCATAGCGAAAACTGTAAAAGCGCGCGACCTTTGGGCGAAGATAAATATGAGTGCGTGGAAATCCGCCGACCCGGGATTGCAATTCGATACAACGATTAATGAGTGGCATACGTGTCCTGCGGACGGGCGTATTAATGGATCTAACCCCTGCGTTTCTGCAAATACATTAGTAGCTACTCATCAAGGATTGGAACGCATCGGTGATATGATCGGTCAATCACGCGGCATTAAAAGCATTGACAGCAATATGCACTGGGTTGAAAATATTTTCCCTACAGGGCATAAGCCGGTATATGAGTTGAAAACCAAGTCCGGTTATAGTATTGAATTGACAGCAGACCATAAGGTGTTTACAGAAAACAGAGGCGATGTTCCGGCACATCAACTTACCAAAGACGATGCTGTACGGTTAGTTTCAGGAACATTCGGAACAGATTCGACCGGTTCGGAAGATATTGCACTGCTTATCGGTTTACTTCTTGGCGACGGTTGTATTACCCGATTGAATGAAAATGACAGCACGGGAAGTCAGCGTGAAGTAGGGTTCTTGACTATGAGTAAAGAAGAAAATGCAGTTGTAGAGTGGGCAACTAATGCTATCAATTTATTACGCCCTGAATTTGGTGAACATAATAAACAGAGTGCAACAACCGAGACCGCTACAACAGTGCGTACTGCTGTTGGTAGCCCAAGAATTCTTTCTTTATTCAAAAAATACGCCGTATTAGACCAAGGAAGTACACAAAAAAGTATCACTCCTTATGCCTTTCAATTATCGAAGCAAGAGCAAGCAGCACTTCTTCGCGGATTGTTTACTGCTGATGGAACAGTAGCAAATTATGGTGAGAAAAGCCAGTATGTAGCACTCGATTCTACATCGCTCGAACTTCTTCGCCAAGTTCAGATTATGCTTTTGAACTTTGGAATAAAAGCAAAATTATATGAAAACCGCAGAGCAGGTAAATTAACCGCAATGCTTCCCGACGGTACCGGAGGTTCTAAAGAATATACCGTAGAAGAAGTATATTCATTGCGAATAAGCCGTTCATCTCGCATTGTATTTGAAAAAGAAATAGGTTTTTTTGCAGGAACAGAAAAAGCAACGAAATTATATGAATTGAATCAATCAGTAAGCGCATATAAAGATTCTATGACTGACTATGTAGAATCATTTACATATCTGCGTGAAGATGATGTTTTTGATTTAACCGAGCCGGAAACGAGTCACTTTGTCGCCAATGGAATCGGAGTGCATAATTGCTCAGAGTATATGTTCCTTGATGACACAGCATGTAACCTTGCGAGCTTGAATTTAGTCCATTTTGTGGATAATGAAGGAAAATTCTTAGTGGAAGATTTCCGCCATGCTACACGCCTTTGGACAATAGTTCTCGAAATATCGGTGTTGATGGCTCAATTCCCGTCAAAACAAATCGCCAAGCTAAGTTATGACTTCCGCACGCTCGGGCTTGGATACGCCAATCTTGGAACAATATTAATGACCGACGGTATTCCTTATGATTCTCCGAAAGCACTCGCAATTGCAGGAGCAATTACCGCTCTTATGACAGGTGAATCATACTCAACAAGTGCCGAACTTGCCCGTGATGTAAAGCCATTTCCATCCTACGAACACAATAAGGAAGCAATGCTGCGTGTGATGAGAAATCACCGTCGTGCAGCTTATAATGCTCCTTCGGGTGAATACGAAAACTTGTCTATTCCTCCTGTTGGAATTAACACTGAATTCTGTCCTCCCGAATTACTCAAAGCTGCCCGTACTTCATGGGATAATGCAATTGAATTAGGAGAGAAATACGGCTATAGAAATGCTCAAGTTACTGTTATTGCGCCTACGGGAACAATCGGGCTTGTAATGGACTGCGATACTACAGGTATCGAACCGGATTTTGCAGTGGTGAAGTTCAAGAAACTTGCCGGAGGCGGATACTTCAAAATCGTAAATCAATCCGTGCGTCGCGCTTTGGTGAATTTGGGGTATAATAACCAGCAAATTGATGATATTGAAAAGTATTGCAAAGGACATGGTACATTCGTAGGTTGTTCTACGATTAACCGTCAGAAACTAAAAGAGAAGGGATTTATAGATGAGAAGATTGATGTAATCGAGAAACAACTCGATAATGTATTTGATATTAAATTCGCCTTCAATAAATGGGCGTTGGGTGATGAATTCTGTCATTCGCTCGGCTTTACCGACGAACAGTTAAATGACTTTTCATTCGATATGCTTCGTCAACTTGGATTTAGCAAAGATGAAATAGAAATTGCTAATGACTATGTATGCGGCACAATGATGATAGAAGGTGCGCCGCATCTGAAAGACGAGCATTTGCCAATTTTCGACTGCGCTAACAAGTGCGGGAGAAAGGGTCAGCGTTATATTCAATACATGGCACACGTCAGAATGATGGCTGCAGCCCAGCCGTTTATTTCCGGTGCGATTTCCAAAACAGTGAATATGCCTGCCGATGCAAGTGTGGAAGATGTGGGCAGTGTATATATGGAATCATGGAAATTGATGGTAAAGGCGATTGCGCTCTACCGTGACGGCTCGAAACTTTCGCAGCCGCTCAATTCATCGAATGATTCTGATTTGGACGAAGTAATCATGCTTGGCGATGAAGATACATTAGACGAAACAATCGGACCTAAAGAAGTACAGGAGCGAATCATAGAGCGCGTATATCACCGTGCAGAACGTCGTCGCCTTCCGAAAAAACGTAAAGGGCATGTACGTGAGGCGTATGTAGGCGGACACAAGGTATTCCTCCGTACAGGTGAATTCGAGGATGGAACGCTTGGTGAGATTTTCATTGATATGTACAAAGAAGGTGCATCGTTCAAGGGATTGATGAATTGCTTTGCAGTGCTTGCCTCCAAAGCATTGCAATATGGTATCCCGCTTGAGGAATTGGTGGATTCATTCACATTCACGCGCTTCGAACCGGCAGGACCTGTGCAGGGACACGAATCAATTAAAAATTCTACGTCTGTTTTGGATTATATTTTCCGTTCACTCGGGTATGATTACCTGAACCGCACTGATTTCGTTCATGTAAAAGCGGTGGACGAAGTTACCTCCAAACCTCCCGTAGCATTACCTAAAGGACATCAACCCAAGACTGAAGAATCTGTAAATCTTACATTAGACTTTACAGATTCGGCACGTGCTTCTGCAAAACTGCCTGCAGGAGGAGCAAACGGTTCGCTAACCAAAATTTACGAAGCGAAAACTAAGGGTTATACAGGCGAGCAATGTTCAAACTGCAGTTCGATGCGTGTGAAGCGCAACGGCAGCTGTACGGTGTGTGAAGATTGCGGGACTACAAGCGGATGTTCGTAAGGTTCTGAATTGGATGGATATAAAAAAGCGACAGTTCCTGTTTTGGGGCTGTCGCTTTTTTGTATCTACTATTTGCCAAGTGAAATTATTATCCCGCCATCTTTATTCCAAACCCGAAAAATGCCTCATCTTGTTAGAATGGAAAGCCTTTTCCTTTCTCCATTTTTCGTATATTGCACCTAAAAACAACACGTTACCCTGATTTTCCTCGGGTGCAGTTATCACCCACTTACTTAAGAAAAGCTATGTTTGAATTACCGATTCTAACCGAATCTGAACTATACGAGAATGAAATTTTCGACTTGCCTTCGCCCATTGCCCCGCAACGAAAACTGTACGTGGAAACCTACGGCTGCCAAATGAATGTAAACGACTCCGAAATCGTAAAGGGAGTGATGAACAACAGCGGCTATGCAATTACCGATAAACCCGATGAAGCGGATGTAATTCTCCTGAATACATGCGCAGTACGCGACAATGCCGAGCGGAAAATCCACGAGCGTCTCGACCATCTAAAATACTATAAAAAACGTAATCATGATTTGGTGGTAGGTGTCCTGGGCTGTATGGCTGAACGCCTGCGCAGTGATTTATTAGAGAAAAAATTAGTGGATGTAGTGGTAGGACCCGACGAATATAGAAACGTACCCGAACTTGTTGGCAGGGCATTTACAGGCGAAAAAGGAATTGCCGTAAAGCTCAGCCGTGTAGAAACGTATGACGATATTCTGCCGCTCAGAACAGACGGTATTTCGGCATGGGTTTCGATTATGCGTGGATGTGATAAGTTTTGTACATTCTGTGTTGTACCGTTTACACGTGGCAGGGAACGATCAAGAACATTAGATTCAGTCGTGAATGAACTGAAAATCTTGAGAGACAGTGGTTTTAAGGAAACCACACTACTGGGACAAAACGTAAACAGCTACCGCGATGAACAAACAAGCAAAGACTTTGCAGATTTACTGGCAGCTTGCGCCAGTTCTGTTCCTGAAATGAGGATTCGCTATACGACATCCCATCCGCAGGATATGAGTGATAAACTCATCGAAACGATGGCGCAGTATGATAATATTTGTAAGTATGTACATCTGCCGGTGCAGTCAGGTTCTGATAGGATTTTGAAACTGATGAACCGCACCTATACAGTTGAGCATTATTTGGAACGTATGAGAAAAATTAAGGAAGTGATGCCAAATTGCGCTCTTTCAACTGATATTATCGTTGGATTTCCCTCCGAAACGGAGGAAGATAATGATGCGACAATCGAACTGATGCAGCAAGTGCGATACGACGGTGCATATATGTATAAATATTCCCCACGCGAAAAAACAAAAGCATGGAAAATGGGTGACGATGTACCTGACGATGTGAAAACCGAACGTCTTAACCGTATAATCGAAAAGCAAAGAATCGTTTCGGGAGAGCTTAATCAATTGACCCTCGGAACAATTGAAAAGGTACTGGTAGAGGGTGCAAGCAAGAAAAATCCGACTGAATGGCAAGGTCGCACCGACTCGAACAAAATCGTAATTTTCACACATAATGAATTTGGCGGGTATATTGTGGGTGATATCATTCCTGTGAAAATCAACAGGGCTAATTCTGCTACGATGTTTGGGGATATAGTGTTAAATTAATAAATAATAATTCTATGCCCAACCAGCCAAACCAACGCGAAAAAGGCGCAAAAGCCGAAGATAAAGCAGTAGAATTCCTGAAGGAAAAAGGCTTCAAAATCGTGAAGCGAAACTTCCATTTTGGGCGTGACGGGGAAATTGATATTATTGCTCAGGATAAGGATGTGCTGGTTTTTGTCGAGGTAAAAGCACGGTCAAGTGATCTATTCGGCTCACCGGAATCTTCGATTACACCAAGTAAAATGAAAGTTATACGCCGTACTGCCGAAGGATATTTATATGTGAATAAAATTACGAATATGGAATGCCGCTTTGATGTAATTGCGATAGATTATACCCGAAAACCTACGGAAATCAGGCATTTGATAAGTGCGTTTTAGTAATAAAATATCTGATTATATTTTTCATTCTTTTTGATTAATATTATGATTGTTTCTACAATTTCTCTGAATTACATACATGGATAATTCTACCCAAAGAATCCGGCTTGATTCGATAGATTTTCTTCGCGGTTTGGTAATGATAATCATGGCTCTCGATCATGTACGTGATTACTTCTCCAATGCTCCCTTCGACCCTCTCGACTTGGTACATACCGATATTTATTACTTCTTTACTCGGTTCATAACTCATTTCTGCGCTCCTGTGTTTGTGTTTCTGGCAGGTACAGGTGCATTTCTTTCATCGAAAAGGGAGCGTCCTGCAGAATTATCCCGTTTCTTACTTACGCGTGGATTATGGTTGGTTATACTGGAGCTTACCGTTGTGCGCTTCGGATGGTTTTTTAATGTTACTTATGGGACTTCCGTAGGTCAGGTTATTTGGGCAATTGGTTGGTCAATGGTGGCACTGTCAGGATTGATGTGGTTGCCTCAGAAGGTTATTGCGGCAATAGGAGTCTCGATTATACTTTTCCATAATTGCTTGGATGGAATCCATTCTCAAAGTTTAGGTTCTATGGGTTGGTTATGGAATATTTTTCATGAGCCGGGTGCCGTTTTGATAGCCCCTAATCATTCAATGTTCTACCTCTATCCGTTGCTTCCCTGGATTGGAGTGATGGCAAGCGGATACAGTTTCGGTGCATTGTATAAAATGGAGCAGCAAAGGCGTAGAACAATTCTTCTGCGTCTTGGTTTGGGGATGATAGCCGGTTTTTTTGCTATTCGAGGAATTAATATCTACGGTGACCCGATGCCGTGGGCAACTCAACTCAATGGACTCCATACGGTTCTTTCCTTTTTTAATGTAGCAAAATACCCTCCTTCATTATTGTATTTGTTGATTACACTCGGACCGGCAATGCTCGTTCTCAGAGTATTGGACGGAAAGCAATTTTCTGTTTCCAAACCGATAATCGTATTTGGTCGGGTTCCGATGTTCTATTACATCGTTCATATTTACCTTATTCATTTATTGGCAGTTACGATAACGTATATACGGGGATTGAATGTAGGGTTTTACACAAGTGACTCACTCTTTACCCAGTCTGTTGGTGAACGTGGATTTCCGCTCATCGGGGTGTATATTGTTTGGGTAAGTGTAATTATTGTTCTCTATCCCCTCTGTAAGTGGTATGCAGGTGTGAAGCAACGTGACAAGTCAGGTTGGCTTAGTTACCTGTAGAACACTTACAAAAAGAGTTGAATAAACAAAAGCCGCTTCTTTCAGTAAGAAAGAAGCGGCTTTTGTTTATAGTAGTCGGGCAGTGTAATCGAAAATCTACATCTAAAATGCAGTCAAAACCAAGTAAAATGACACTGAAATTTTAACCAAAAAGCATAAAAAAATATTTTTCTTAGAAAAACTGACCAAACAGGGTGTTTTTTGTTAAAATTTAGCGATTTTTAAATTTACTGTTACTGTTTTATAATAAAAGTAATTAAATGCAATTTTGTGTTTTTTTTGATATGATTTTAACCCTGATTTTGACTATTTGACGGGGTGACTTTTTTCGAAGATTCTCCATTTTTCAGCCCTTTTTTTCCGGTATATTGCATTCATCAGCCACAATTTTTAGCATTTGGAGTCCTTTTTAATAGGTTATGATGTCCATACATCAAATAATTATATGATAATCAGCATTATCGCAAACATACAAAAAGAGAACAGTAATACAGATTTAGCGGCAAGAAGCAGTGTCATTCGACATGAGAAGCTCCCACGGCTCATGCTGCAAGATAGTAAGCAAATTGCCGCTGAACTGTTTATGCACTCTATATCGTTCGATATTCTTGAGTATAAAGTTGAGAAGAAAAGATTAATGCAGGCATGAAAAATATGTTAGGAATAACCAATGCCCCGCAAGCATATACTTCACTATATCCAAAAGAATTACCGTAATCCGGTATTCAATATAAACTCATTGCATAATTCGACACATGAATCTGCATCATACAACCGTTTTGTTTTCAAAGAAGAACACGGATGCTCGCTTCATGATATGTTGGAAATACTCAGAGTGGCAGATGCACTTGTCCGACTATCTGAGAATAAAGGTATTGAATCAATATATAAGAACGCTGGTTTTGCTACTCCTAAAACACTAAGAGACGCATTTCGCAGACGCTTTGGATGCTCACCGTCGGAATGCAGAGCGTTGTTAGTGAAAGCAACTGATAAAGAACTGCAATTAAAACACCTCCTCCGAAAACTCTGCGCAGATAATGACAAGGTACATTCAATAGTACTGAAAAGTTTGGAAAATGTACTGCAAGCCACTTAAAAACGGCGAAAATGTTCGGCGAAATCGTTCGGAGGTAATGGCTTCATATTGTGAATATTATTGTAATTTTGTAGAAACGTTCACTACGTTAGTATTTCATCAAAAACCAAATTTTTATCCACATCCTACAGGTGCAACCAAAAGTATCCTTCCTACTCTACCCATGCGAGGTGGTGTTTTTTCTCACGCCTAATGTAAAGTATAAACTAAGACCTTAGAGAAAAAAGAACCTCGCAGAACTGACATTCTGCGAGGCATTCATACCCGAACAAGCTATAATTAATTGCTTCGGCTTGCTCAGGTACTACAAAAATAACATTATTAAGGGAATTTAATATGAAAAAGACGTTCATAATGATTGCAGTATTGTTCATCTGCTTGATGTCTGCAAATACAACTTTATTAGCCAATGCCCATCTTACATATACAATTGT
Source organism: Ignavibacteriota bacterium (assembly GCA_016197185.1). Classification (GTDB taxonomy): domain Bacteria; phylum Bacteroidota; class Ignavibacteria; order Kapaibacteriales; family UBA961; genus JADJXV01. Next base: position 13,528 of record JACPWH010000230.1, on the reverse strand, counting down.
TAAACAACCTGTTTGCGGATGTGACGGTGAAGTTGAAATAGTAGTAGAAGAATGTGGTACGTATAATTTTATAGGTACAAATTGGTGGGTGCTTAAATCCAATACCAATCAACTAAATAATTCAAGCCTTGGTACACCTCCATGGGATGTTTCACCCCAATTCGAAACGTATGTACAGGCAAGTGGTAATCAAGATAATAAAAATGGTTTACATTTTACAATTCATAACCTCTGTGCAGGTGATTGGTATTTTAAGTTTGCATATAATGTTATAGATGATAATACACTTAAATTTTTTGTTGGTGACGGAACATCTGCTGCACTTCATGTTCAGCTAACAGGAAGTGCCGAGCTACTAAACTGTGATGTTAGTCTTGCCAACTGCGGATGTTATTACAAAATGGCAACACCTGTTGTATCAGGTGGTACGCCAGCATACTCCTATGAATGGATAGATGTGGTGACAAATCAACCAGTTAATCCTCTAAAACTTAAGTCAGGAACCTATCGAATGACAGTAACAGATGCTAATGGTTGTAAGTGTATTAAAGAATTCACAGTAACGACCGAAGCAGCACTCCCTGATGTTACTCTTAAAATTACACCTAAAGGTTGTAATACTGCGACAGCAGACGGTGGTTGTGTGGAACTAACAGGTTCCGGATTGACTGGTAAAGCAATTGTCTGGAAAAGAACATTTCCAACACCTGAAACATTTGGGCCTACAGGAAATGCTACTCAGTGGTGCAATTTGCAACCGGGAGATAAGGGATGGGTTCGTATAGTAGATTTGAACAATGCTTGTGTTTTAGAACTGCCATGGGAAATACCTGCATATACTCCTATGACTTTTTCACTACTAACCACTTCAACGGTAGTAAATGGTGTCTGTTATGGACGTGTTGATGTAGCCAATCTTGCAGGTGGAGAAGCCCCATATACATATACATGGAGTCCTGATATTCACACAACCCCTACTACATCATTTCGTGCCTTGCCGGCAACATTTAGTGTTACGGTAACGGATAAAAACGGTTGTGTAAAAACGCAACAAGTTACAATGCTAGGATGCCCTACCGTTAGAGGAGGGATTAGTGTAAGTCCTAACCCATGGCAGTCAAATGCAGTCGTTGCATACGATGTAACAGTAAACGGAAATTATAGTTATAAACTCTATGACGGTAATTTGTCAGAAGTTCGATCTGTAGTTCTAGGTAGTTTAACCCCAGGCAGCTATACCACCACAGTAGATGGGACTGGTTTACTGGCTGGTGGCTATTATATGTTTATTATACAAGACGGTATTCCTGATAACACAGGAATCTATCTGTTAAAGGAATAATATAAATAAAACTGTTAAATCGGGAGCAATCTGTAGTGGATTGCTCCCGATTGCAGTATATACTTAAATAAATATACTGAATGGAACATACAAATTAATCTTAGTCAGAAGTATAATTTTGCTCACAAAGGAAGTCTTCTATAAATTCTACAATTTTCAAATATATATGCTACATCGTCTCATACTCTCAATCTTTATAGGTTTTGTAGCTTATAATACAGTATCCGCTCAGCAACTAGTATCAGTATTAAACTATTTTACATTTAAAGGTGAAGCCCTTCCTCCCCAAGCATTTAGTGGGAACAATCATTTCGTTGCAAAAAAAACTTCACGTACTCTTGTTGAAGGTTTTACAGAAATGGCAGGTCACTTTAGGATAACTTTCAGTCGTGAAACGAATGACCCAGCAGGAGGGTATTTTCATCCTCAATTGGGTGAAGCCCGTCGTAATGTCCTTCTTGCGGTATTAACAGATATTTCTGCTCTAATCAAACGTCCCCACCGTAATAGCGATACCGTAGAAATCCTTGCTCTTTGTTCCAATAAACACGATGGAACTGCAGCCCAAGCCACTGCCATTTATGCCGATGACCCAGCCGGACAAAGTGGAATTCTGGACGGTGCTGTTTGGAGTACACTTAATTCGGGAACAGATGCATTCAAGTATCTGCCTAATCGTCCTGCCTATCATGGTATTATTGAAATTAACGTTGGGAATACACTTAACCTTGACTATAATTCTGTTAGTTTTACGGGTATTGACCTATACACTGTTTTGCTCCATGAATGCTTGCATACGCTTGGTGTAGCAAGCTTTATCCAGGCTGACGGCTCAAGCTTACGTAGAGGGGGATATTATACAAGGTTTGATACATTCGTACAAACTGCTGATAATAAGCCATTGATAATACATGATGACCAATGCTATACTACACATTATAATACTATAATTGATCCATTGATATTACATAAGCCATGCACAAGTGGAATGCCTGCATTAGTTTTTGCAGGTAGGTCATCGAATCGTTTACCGATTTATACACCAAAAGTATTTTCCCTTGGAACAAGTATTTGCCATATTGACACTGATTGTGATGATGTGCATAGTGTAATGACATATTCCATTCAGAATGGAATTACAAGAAGAGCACCTACTGTAACAGATGTTCGAATGCTCGAAGACTTGGGGTATGCATTAACAGACAAATATGGAAAATCAGAAAATGGAGGTGGGAGATTTGCATCATTTCCTGTTATAGGCGAATTTACGGCTTCGGGTAATGATGAATTGTTAATTCAATATGATAAGCCTGAAACGATGATGTTTAATGCAAGTGATTTATTAAATAATGATGTAGGAGTTAATGACATTAACTGTTCGGATGTTATTGGCGGAAGCATCATCGGAACAATCGTAAAAGCATCCGATTCACTCAAATCAATCTATGGTAAAGAGTATGTTTTTATACGAGGAAAGGGATTTTATGGAGTTGCAATTGTTCGTTACCTTGGAAAGAATACTATTGGTTCAAAAAGTAATATTGCTTATCTCGTTATACGGGTTAAATTACAGGGAGGTGGGAACTGCCCTCCTCAGGAATATTTCACACTATGTAATGGTGGCTTTGAGCAAACTCAAGGTGGAGGACCATTTGAAAAATATGGAGTAACTAATCATTGTTCACCTTTATCACCACTTATTGGTTGGGAAAATATGCCAGCTACTCCTGATGTTTTTACTAGAAAAGGAAGTGGTAGAATAAATTTACAACCTATTAATACTTTATTCCCTACCGATACAATTCAAACTGAAATTCAGGCACCTATTGCTCCTGAGGCATGGGATAATGATGTTAAAAATGAAGTAATGGTTGGTATATTTAATAGAGTAATAACTAATTTCCCTCCTGATAGAGAAAAAAAATATTATACAAATGAAGGTCTTACTCAGCACTTTTATCCCAAAAATATAGATATACTCGGTTTATATACATTAGAGTTTCATACTTTTGGAACTCATGTTGGATTAGAAAAAATTAATAATTCACGTATATCAGTAAATATAGTTGAGAATGATATTTGTTCACGTTATCCGGACTATAACGAATTGAATAATCTTCCACCAGATTTTGGTGGTATGGTGATATTAGATACCACATTTACACATTTTAAGTGGCATAAATTGAGAAGTAAACCTTTTCGTTTTAAAAATGAAAATTATACTCAACTAATCATTTATTCAAATAAGCTCAAGCTTGCGGATACAAATCAAGTATATAACAACTATATATTTTTAGATGATGTGCGGCTACGCCCCGCAGGATATGGATTTGATGTGCTCCCATCTACACAGTACCCCTGTTCAGGAGAAGAAGTTCCATTTGTAATTACGCTCTGCTGGGATGGAGAAGAATATATCCGCCCGTTGAAACTTCATGCTGTTCTACCTGACGGGTTAGAATTCCTTGATGGGGATTTTACCCTAGAAAACGGACAGATTATTGCTCACGTTTCTGGAGAAAAGCCGGACAGTGGCGGTTGTATTACTAAGGTACTCCGTACACGTGTCAGTAGTGACCCGCGTTTCCAAAATCTTCCTCAAAGAGTTCAAATTATTCCCGATGATGTGCCTGAATCACAAGCAGACCGTTTTGGGAAGTCTTCGGCAAGTATTATCCCTTCCGTACCGGCAATGACGGTTAGGAAAACTATTACCAAAATCCGCGAGACAGACAGTGCGGACTATTTTTCAATTCGAACTACCGTTTGCAATTCAAGCACAACTCCGGTACGTTCGGTTTCCATTATAGATTCTCTAATTTCTGATTTACGGTTGATGGATACTTCTGTTCGACTTAATAATCTGTCTCTTACTACATCACCTTCTATCTATAATCCTAAGTATCTTAAGCACGGATATCTGTTTACGTTCCGCTCATTCGATTTGCCTCCGCGTTTTATATCTTCCGGCGACAGCAGTTCCTCTTGTTCGGTATTAGAGTATGTTATTAAAGTGCCGTCTCGCTACAATCTTTTTTCCATACCGTCCACAGTACGAGCAGAAGGAAGCGTCTGCGAAATCAAATCTACAACAGAGTGGGGAGGTCAACGCTTAGGAGGCAGTGTAAGTGACAATCCTGTAATATTGAATATTACCCCAAATCCTGTTCAAGATCAAGCTGTTATTAGCATCAATATACCGCTAACGGGACGATATTCATGTACCTTATATGATATACTTGGTCGAGTCACTCAAACCCTCATAGGTGGATACATTGATTCAGGTCGCTATCAATTTGATATTTCAACGTCAGATTTGGTATGTGGCTCTTATTGTATTGTACTGCAAGGAAACAATAATTCTGACGGTAAGCTGCTTAGCATTTGGAGGTGAGAATAAAGGTGTTGAATTATATCTTTTAGGTTCTCTGACAATTTTTGTGGTTTCAGCAAGCGCAGAAATTCCCCTTAATCCCCCTTTAACAAGGGGGAGATAAGATAGTCTATAAATAACATATGCCTACGTCAACCCCTTGTTAAAGGGGGACGAGGGGATTTGTATATACTACCACAAAAAATTGTCAGAGAACCATCTTTTATAAGTACATTATATTTTGAATCTCAATTGCACAGAGGAGTAGTTTCTGTATCCTTTTCCAGAACAAATTCTTTTTCAAATCATCAAACGAAACCATTCTGTAAAACAATACAATCACGATGAAGTGTATTAACACTGAACTTCCCGCCAAGTGGTAATATACCGGTAATTCTTTACACACAAAGAATACTTTTGCAACCAGATTGAACTAAAAACAAATCACACTGCGCTACTGACTTTACTAGGAAACAATAAGGAGCTTTTCAGAAAAAAAGTTTATCTTTGCCTTAGGCATATCTATTTGATTGATAATCTTTTTTCTAATTCGTAGAATAGGGTTTGCAAATCCTATTCTACGGATTAGATTATAGCTGATATTCTGATATTTTTTTCCTGTCTATTTAAATGAACATTTACATTCTTCTTCTCTCCCTGAGTGTTCTTGGAGCGGCTGTTTATTCTGTAGTACGTGGTGTAGATGTTCGTTTAGTATTATTTGCTGCCGGATTAATCCTTGCATCGCTCGCATTGAAACCGCTTATTGTATTTGATACATTTCAGCGAGTAATGGGCGATGGTAAGATTATCGGACCGATTTGCTCCGCGATGGGCTATGCTTTTGTACTGAGAGCAACATGTTGCGATCGCGAAATGGTACGACTGCTCATGCGACCTATCCGGCAAATAAGATGGCTGCTTATTCCGGGAGGATGTTTCGTAGGCTTTTTTACGAATATGGCTATTACAAGTCAAACTGCTGCAGCCGCAGCCGTCGGTCCTATTTTGGTTCCTATTCTTCTTGCTGCACGAATTCATCCTATCATTGCCGGTGCAGTATTGGTACTCGGTTGCTCGGGAGGCGGTAATTTGTTTAATCCGGGTGAACCTGATATTGTTGCGATTCAGACTGCGACGCTTGCACCGCTTCCATCAGTATTAGATGCTGCATTTCAACCTGAATTGATTGGTTTTGGAGTAGCAGTTGTTGTGTTTACAATGATGGCATTTTTTATGAAACCTACGGCAGTTACCGAAGAAGTTGAACTTCCTGATGAAAATTCTACTGCAAAGATTCAATATTATAAAGCATTGCTTCCTCCTCTTCCCGTAGCTGTATTGTTATTATGCCAGCCTAAATTTCACCTTTTTCCATCTCTCCTTGCACTCTATCCTGACGGTTTGCCCGTTGTTCATGTGATGCTCTTTTTCACGATAATAGTTTTATTGCTTAATTATCGGGATATATCATCGCTCACCAAAACATTTTTCGAGGGATTAGGGTATGCCTATATTCATGTTATTTCCCTGATAATTGCAGCAAGTTGTTTAATAGCAGGAATGGAAGCTGTCGGGCTTGTGCAAATTGTGGTATCAATGGTATCGAATTTCGACTTTACGGCAAAAACAATAAGCGGTTCAATGACATGGCTTTTAGCCGTCTTGTCCGGTTCGGGTACTGCGCCGAGTGTGTCATTTTCCAAAGCGGTATTGCCTACGCTTGCCAAAATCAATCAGCAAGGAGCTGTGGATTTGGGGGTAATTGGTGCTATTGGAGCTACGTTCGGGCGGACTATGTCGCCTGTTGCGGCTGTTGTGATATTCACTACTACTCTTGTGAAAACAACTCCTTTCGAGCTTATCAAACGAACAGCTCCTGCTTTGATAGCCGGTTTTATTGTACTTCTGATTATAACTGCATTATGATAAAATTCAGAATTTCGGGTCAATAACTATACGTATGAATTCATCCAGACGAACTTTCCTGATGCGTATGCTGAATGGTCTTGGTATTACAGCAATTGCACCGATTGCGTATGCTGCAGTTTCATATATTTATCCTCCTCTTGCAGGTCGAAAGGAGCGTGCAGAGCAATTTATCACAGATAACCCCGATAAACTCTTTCGCGGGAAAAATTATGCTACCATCAAACTTGGGGATAAAGATGCAATCCTTTTCAAAAAACAGGATAATACATTCGAGGCAATGAGTTTGCAATGCACTCATGCCGGATGTACATTACTTTGGCAAGAGCAGGACAATCAATTCCATTGCAGATGTCACGGTGGGATTTTCCGTCGTGACGGGAGTGTTGCGGCCGCTCCGCCTACAGAGCCGCTTGCTCGCCTTACGGTTCGGCACGTTGACGGGACTATTACGGTGATAGACAAGCCGATTTAAGGGTATGATGTCGAGTCGTCGAATTATTTAGCTGTTGGTTTTGCGGCTGTTATGGGTTGAGCATGACAGTTTCAGGATATGTCACACTGAGTTCATCGAAGGGTTCATTTACTTGCCATATATCAAACTGTAAAACTCAGATAATTATATCCGTCTACGTATACATTTCAGAAACAAGCAATGAAAACAGAAGAAATAAAACAGCTTTTTGAAGAATTTGAAGTAGCAGCTACCCGCATTGAAGGTGTAGAATGTTGGAGTGCAAGAGACATGCAATTGCTTTTGGGGTATAGTAAATGGGAAAATTTTGAAAAAGTGATTCAAAAAGCTAAAGATGCTTGCACCAATGCTGGGGAGAATGTTCTCAACCATTTTCCTGACGTCAGGAAAATGGTTGGGATAGGGTCAGAAACTGAACGGTCGATAAATGACATTGCCTTAACCCGTTATGCTTGCTATCTTGTAGCGCAAAATGGAGATAGCAGAAAGGATAAGATTTCCTTTGCTCAGAATTATTTTGCCGTGCAAACACGCAAGGCGGAAATAATAGAGCAGCGGCTAAGTGAATATGAAAGAGTAAAAGCACGTGAAAAACTAAGCCATACGGAGAATCAGCTTTCCGGAATATTGTATGAACGAGGTGTTGATAATCAAGGATTTGCCATGATTCGCTCCAAAGGTGACCAAGCATTATTTAAGATTAACACGCAGCAATTAAAGAAAAAAATGGGAGTTCCCGAAAATAGACCCGTTGCGGACTTTCTGCCGACGATAAGTATAAAAGCAAAAGACCTTGCTGCCGAAATGACCGGATTAAACGTTCAGACAAAAGACCTGACGGGACAAACGTTGATTGAAAAAGAACATATAGACAACAGTGCCGCTGTAAGAGCAATGCTGATTACCAGAGGTATTGTTCCTGAAAATCTTCCACCGGCAGATGATATTAAGAAAGTCCAAAGAAAATTGAACAGTGATGAAAAGAACGTATTGAAAGAAGGGAAAGGTAAGACTTCGAGAAAGAAATAATTGTGTGAGGATGTTGTTTACATACCTTGAGTATCAGTAAGTAGAAGGACATATTTATTACAATACAGCATACATAAATATGTCCTTCTACTTAAAATAGAACATAAAAAAGCACCTAAGTAATCAAATTGCTTAGGTGCTTTAATTTCAATCCCGATCGAAAACTACTTATTCATCTCAATACCCTTAGCTGCAATCAAATTTAGTGCGCTGCCTGCGGCAAACCATCCGATTTGATTTTCGTTGTAGGTATGTTTAAGCAGAATATTTTCCATTGTTCCGTCTTCGTGCCAAACTGTTGCTGTTAACGGCATTCCGGGAGCAAGGTCTTTTATGTTGATCGAAACTCTGTCACCTTCACGGAATTTATCATAGTCGGCTGGATTTTCGAACGTAACAGGTAACATCCCTTGTTTTTTGAGGTTTGTTTCATGAATACGTGCAAATGATTTCACTATAATTGCCTTGCCACCCAAGTGACGTGGCTCCATTGCAGCGTGCTCGCGGCTTGAACCTTCGCCATAATTCTCATCCCCCACAACAACCCACCCTAATCCTGCAGCTTGATATGCACGGGCAACTACAGGAACTTCAGCATACTCACCGGTAAGAGTATTTTTTACTGAGTTTGCAGTATTGTTAAAATAGTTTATAGCTCCGATAAGCATATTATTCGAGATATTCGTTAGGTGTCCACGGAAACGAAGCCATGGACCTGCTGCCGAAATATGATCGGTCGTACATTTACCTTTTGCTTTAATCAAAAGGGGCATATCTACGAACTGCTCTTCAGAATTCGGAATAAAAGGATCTAAACGCTCCAAGCGTTCCGAACCTTCTTTGATAATAACCTCAATACCCGAACCATCTACTGCAGGGGTAACAAACCCTTGTGAATCAGGAAGAAATCCGTTAGCAGGTAATTCTTCTCCGGTAGGAGGAACAAGCATTACACCATTGATTGGCTCTTTTGTAAAATTAATGGTCAAGTCTCCTGCAAGCGCAAAGCCGATTACAGTTTCAGGCGATGCAACGAAAGCGTGAGTTTCTGCGATACCGTCATTACGTCCGGTAAAATTTCTATTGAATGAAGTAATGATTGAATTCTTATCACCTTTTTTCACATCATGACGCTTCCACTGACCGATACATGGTCCGCACGCATTGGCAAATATCATCCCGCCGACTGCTTCAATCTTTGATAAGAATCCGTCACGTTCTATTGTAGCACGTACTTGTTCGCTACCCGGATTGATAGTTAATTCGGATTTTGATTTAAGTCCGTGTTGAGAAGCATAATCGGCAATTTCGGCTACTCTGCTGATATCTTCATAACTTGAATTGGTACAAGAACCAATAAGAGCAACACGTAATTCTTGGGGCCATTCGTTTTCCTTTACTGCAACAACGAAATCCGAAATTGTGAGTGCGCGGTCGGGCGTAAAAGGTCCGTTGATATGCGGTTCGAGCGTAGTAAGGTCAATTTCGATTACACTATCGTAATAGAGTTCAGGATTTTGACGTACTTCGTCATCAGCACTGAGATGCTCGGCAATTTGCGAAGCAAGAGAAGCAACTTCTGCACGGTCTGTTGCACCGAGATACCTGCCCATTGCTTCATCATACGGAAAAATAGATGTGGTTGCGCCAATTTCAGCACCCATATTGCAGATAGTACCTTTGCCTGTTGCCGAAAGCGTTGCACATCCATCGCCGAAATACTCTATAATTGCACCAGTGCCGCCTTTTACAGTAAGGATTCCTGCAAGTTTTAAAATAATATCTTTAGGAGATGTCCAGCCGGAAAGTTTTCCGGTAAGCTTTACTCCGATTACTTTTGGAAATTGAAGCTCCCATGCCATATCCGACATGACATCCACAGCATCTGCACCGCCAACTCCAATTGCTACCATGCCGAGTCCGCCTGCATTTGGTGTATGTGAATCAGTCCCGATCATCATCCCACCAGGGAACGCATAGTTTTCCAAAACAACTTGATGAATAATTCCTGCACCGGGTTTCCAAAATCCTATACCGTATTTTTTAGAAACAGAAGCAAGGAAAGCAAAGACTTCATCATTTTCAATCAGCGAACGTTCCATGTCCGATTGCGCTCCTGTTTCAGCCCGGATAAGGTGGTCGCAATGAACGGTGGAAGGTACTGCAACCTGAGGAATACCGGCACTCATAAATTGGAGCAATGCCATTTGAGCTGTTGCATCTTGCATTGCAACACGGTCAGGACGGAAATCCACATAGGATTTACCACGTTTATACTCGGCAGGTGTACCGTCGAGATGAGCATAAAGAACTTTTTCAGTGAGAGTCAAAGGGCGGTTCAGTAAAGCACGTGCAGCAGAAATTTTGGAGGGGTATTCAGCATAGACGCGCCGAATCATGGAAAGATCAAAAGGCATTACAACACCATAATAAAATGAATAATAAGAGAATCTTTGTTTTGTTTATCTGTAATTTTATGAATATCTATCCTCGAAATATGAGTGAATGAAAAGGTGAATTTCGTTCACAACAATTTAAAATGTAATCGTAATTGTTCCTGCAACTTCGTCATATTCCGTTAAAAACGTTTTGAGTGTCGGTCCTACCTGCCCTCCGACATTTTGTGCAAAGTTACCTTCTGCAATGCTATATTCTCCAAAATGCTTATTGCAAATTGACTTGTTACCGCCTGAAGGGGCTTGAATGCTTCCACCGTCATGTCCGCAAAGTGAGGTCATTGTTTGAAACTTTTTATCGGCTGTATGAACTACAATAACGGGAAGATTATTGTTGTTACCTGAAAATACACGGCGGATATAACCGCCTGTATTTGCTAAATCAGGTTCATTTGCCAGTATAAGGTTGACTTTTACTCCTGTGCTTCCGGTAGGCGATGTAGTATCGGATGAACATCCGCCTATACAACTGCCGAGAGAAATTACACCGCCAAGAACTGTTAATTGTCCGGCGGCTTTTAGGAAGTTTCTTCGTGATTGCTCTTGCGTTTTCATTTTATAGTACCTTTATATTGAGTATTAAAAAAGATAGAGAAAACATTGGGGACGAATGCCTATATAGCTGCTACTCTTATTATTACATATAATAGATATTCAGAAACAAAAAATGATTACTACAAATTTACTGTTTTTTACCGACAGGGAATGTCACGTTTTATGTTTCACAAAAACAAGACAAACCGAGTTGATGCAATATCGAAGTCCTGTTGGTTTAGGACCATCGTCAAAAACATGACCGAGATGAGCATCACATCTGGCGCATTTTACCTCTGTACGGTTCATTCCCAACGAATTGTCACCTGCACTACCGATATTTGCCGGGTTAATAGGCATCCAAAAACTGGGCCAACCTGTACCTGAATCAAATTTATGGTCAGAACTGAAGAGATCTGTTCCGCAGCAATAACATTGGTATATCCCTTTTTCGTGGTTATCGTGATATTTACCGGAGAATGCACGTTCGGTTCCTTGCTTTCTTGCCACTTCAAAAACTTTTACAGGTAATTGCTTTTTCCATTGCTTTTCCGTTTGAACGATCTTATTGACTGCAATAAATTTATTCTGCTCAGCGGAATAAATTTTGATTTGCTGGGCAATTGCAGGCTCGGAGGTAATGTGTAATAGTGAAAGGATAACGGCAAGAGAGAGGAGCATTTTCATTACGTAATTCCTTATAGAATAAAACAAAGCGATAATCTGTAGTAAATTACGGAAAGTTTTGAGTAAATTCACTAATACGAACAAGAAGCGAAGCGTTGTATTGGAACAAACCGTAATTTTGTATTATTACACAACGATTTGCTGATTTGTTCTATTGTTTTCTTTTTTGTTTTTTTATGAATAATTACGATACCCTCCGCCGTCTGGTGGAAATAGATTCTCCCTCAGGTTTTACTCACGATGCCTGTACGTATATTTATGAATTGCTCCAAAGTTATGGATGGAAGCCGGAATATACCAATAAGGGTGCTGTCCGTTGCGCTTTGGGAAGCTGCCCTACGCTTGCAATAGCCGCACATACCGATACTCTCGGAGCTATTGTTTCGGGGATTAAACCCAATGGAACGCTTGCCTTTTCACTCTTAGGCAGTCCGTTACTCCCAAGTTTCGAGGGCAGTTATGTGCGTGTGCATACTCTGACCGGAAAGATATACACAGGAACAATGCTTCTTAACAATCCTTCTGCACATGCAAACCGCGATGCTTCAAAATCAGACCGTACTACAGATTCGATGCACGTCAGGTTAGACGAAGAGGTATATTCTCAGCAGGACACAAAAGCATTGGGAATTCGAACAGGTGATATAATTTGCTTTGACCCCCGTTATCAGGAATTGCCGAGCGGATACATCAAATCTCATTTTATGGATAATAAAGCCGGATGTTATGTACTTTTTGAAATTGCAAGAAGATTAAAAGAACAAGGGAAAGAGCTTCCAGTCGAAATATTCTTCTCTAATTACGAAGAGGTTGGACATGGCGGCACATGCGGTTATTCACCGTCAATCACAGAGCTTTTGGTAATTGATATGGGGGTACTCGGCGACAGTTGTCAGGGGAATGAAACGCTTTGCTCAATTTGTGTAAAGGATTCAAGTGGTCCGTATGACTATGGCTTTCGTAAGAAATTGGTAGAAATTGCAGATGAAAAAAATATTTCTTATTCACTTGATGTTTATCCATTTTACAGTTCCGACGGATCTGCTGCAAGGACTGCAGGGAATGATTTCAGAGTGGCGTTAATAGGTCCCGGGGTGGCAGCTTCTCATGGAGTAGAGCGCACTCATGTGAAGGGTATTGAAGCAACGATTGATTTGTGTTTGGCTTATATTGAGAAGATGTGAGAGTATTGTATTTTGCTTGAATACTAAAATTCTGAATATTTTATTTGGTAAATATTAGACACTTCGACTCCGCTCAGTGTGACAAATTGTGAAATGACGACACTTTTCACACTGAGTCCGTCGTAGTGTCCAATACTTACCTTTTTATAATAAGATTTACTCAGACTTTATTAGTTTCTACTTCATCTTAGCAAAATGATAAAGTGAAATTCCTGCTGCAACCGCAACATTAAGCGACTCAGCATTTCCAAAAGATGGAATACAGTATTCATTTGTAAGCATACCTTGGATTTCTGAAGAAATTCCATGTGATTCACTTCCGAATACAAGTGCATATTTCCCTGTCGGGCTACAATCAGAAAGTGAAAGTTTGGCTCTGAGTGATGCACCATACAGTTTGTAACCGCTCAGTTGTTCATGGATAAATGTTTCTGTATCGGTTGTTTGATGCAAATGAACACGCCATAATGATCCCATTGTAGCACGAACAGTTTTAGGGTGGAAACGGTGTGCAGAGTT
>JACPWH010000229.1 GCA_016197185.1 Ignavibacteriota bacterium | reverse complement strand
GCTGGTAGAAATACACGAGGAATGGATGACCGGAAGGCAATATTTAGATATGGGTGCTTTAATAAATGAAAGCTTAGATGACTAAATGTGAGGAAGAAAAGGGAAAATTGATGAAATTACAGAAAAAAGCTTGCATTACCTATAATCCATCTTTTCCCATTCGGTAGAAGAAGTATAAGAAGGACTGCTTTGAGGAAACATATTAAAAGAAATCATAACGGGATCATCTTGTGAAAAGACAGAAACAAAAGAGTCCTTAGCAGAATTCTCAATAGATAAAACCTCCCCATTGATAGGAATTACATTACTGCCACGATGAGAATAAATTTTATTAATCCTATTATTTTCAATAATCAACTCAGTCCCCTCAGGATTTGTAAGGGTTGTTCGATGAAAAGCTGAAGTATAGAGAATCTTCTCTCCCTTTTTTCTTTGTCGATTTAGACCGTCTACATCAATGGTTTTTTCCTTTATAGTTACAGAGCAAGAAGCTAAAATTTGATCTATGAGTACCGAATGATAATTTCTCGTCCATCCAATAGCTCCTCTTGGCTTATAGGATAAAGAGAACCAATTATCTTGAATTTTAAGGATACCCATAGGTAAGCCATCAAAATTTCCCCCTATTTGAAAAAATCCTCCATTAATTGCGGCCGTTGCATGATATCTAGAAGATAAAGAAGAAACTGTTTCGCGACCTATCCCATCGTCAAGTGCCCTTTTAGGTACAATTTCAAAGCACGACGGATCAACCTTCAGGATATGAATTGATTGAGGGACATCCGTAACAATATGCTCGTAAGATAAACCATCTTGTACAGTTTCTTCTAACGCAGCAATATCAAAAGAAAAAAATAAACAAAAGAAAAAGCAGTGGAATTGCAACAACATTCTTTTCATCTGCACATACTCATTTTTTACTCACTTATTATAGATACATTCATAACTAAGATTAATAAGAAACCTTTTCACAAAGAAAAATGAGCATCCTTTTTTTGATAAAAATTTGCAAGATTTACTTTTAAAATGTTTGAACTTGAGACGCTTATAAATGTTTATTCTGGTAATATAAAATACGAAGATGCAAGAAGTGGTCAGGAAGTAGTGGTGACAAATTTATATACAGAACTAGTAAGCAATCCCCTCTCCTCTGACTCAAAATCGTACACAGCTGTGTCGGAAACTCTAACAAAACTTAAGACTGCGTAAATATTTCGTCCTTCTTCTTCTCTAAAGGTCTGGCGTCATAAAATAACTCATAACGAATGATTAAGCCCTCTTGAAAGGTTAATAGTACGGCCCCTCGGTAAAGCCCAATCGGAGCTGGACAATCTAGATCATAGGCTAGCATAACCTGATCACCAGCACCAAGCTTAGCGCGAATTGTGAGCGTGTTAAAGATAGCAAGAAAGTGCTTTATTGAATTGAGTACTGCAGCCTTTCCTGTTATATCTGCTAACGGGCTTATAAGCCGAACTTCGAGATGAAGATATTTTTCCATGATAGAAAGATCTTTGTTATTCATCGCCTGATAATAGGCTACTGCGGAAGCT
>JACPWH010000228.1 GCA_016197185.1 Ignavibacteriota bacterium | reverse complement strand
TACACGTTAAAAATTACGGAAGAACAAAACTAACTGTATTGGTTGGAGAAGTAATATCGGTATAAACATATTGACCAAAGTTCAAATTGTCGTTGAAGCCGCTGGTTGTGAGCGGGGTAGATCCCGAAGATGCAGAAGCACATACAACCACATATACAGAATCGCCTTTTACAAATGGGGACATTGAACTTAAAGAATTTTTAGTTTTAAGATTCGGAACAATACCCTTGACTCTTAACGTTATATCAGTATAAGGATTTGCTTGAAAACCAGTAAAAGTAGTGGTGTAGAAAAAATCACCGCTTGTTGGCACATAGTTTCTATTTTTTGAAAAATATACTCTAAAGTAACGAACCTCACTTCGTGGAGCTTCAGGAGTAAAGTTAACTATGCAGGAAAATTGCCCCAGATCATCAGTAGGTGCCTCTATCAGGTCAATATGAGTTGCAGTATAAGTTGGGAGTTTTGTAAGCGTTATTAAAGAAGTTACTCTTGACACCCCGCCGCCAACAAATGAATAGTTCTGAATTTTTGATATACCATACCCTGCTTTACTGAATTCCAGGGTATAAATTCCCGCTTTCACATCGTTAATAGTCCAATTACCTATGGAATCAGTTAGTACAGTTTGAGAAGTTTCAGCAATCTTTACTTCAATTCCTTTAATATCATCCTTAATGGCAGTTGTAACCATCCCGGTTATTGAACCCCGGAGAACAGGGGCAGGAATTCCGCGTTTCCCTTCTTCACCCTCACAGCCGATTACCGTAATAATTACAATAGCCAGAAGAGCATTGAGTATATATCTATTCATAGTGATTTCCTAATCTTATGGAATCTGAAAATTAACAGCTACGAATGGTGCCGAAAAACGGGTAAAAATCACCTTTCGAGTGATTGGGTCAGTGTATGTTCCTACATTACTAATATGTGCTGAAGAAGGATAGACAACCGCATACGCTCTATCGCCTGATTGCATTCCGAAATTATTTTTAAGATTTGTAATAACATTTTTAAGTGAAATTGATGCAGAACCTACTGTCTTATAAGTATATGTAGCTTGAGAAGTAATGAGTGCATCCGGGGTATTGATAGCCACAGTTGGTACTTTGCCATAAACTATAAAGAATGAACGTGTATCCCCATTAGACGCAGGAGGGTTGACATCAATAGCAAGTTGCTGACCGAGTGAGTCTGTACTATTACCGGTTAACGATATACTTTTAATTGAGAACGAAGGAAGTTCTATAATTGCCAACGGTGAATTAAAGTACGCATTACCACCGCCAACAAACTGAAAATTAGAAACAGATGCCTTCGTATATCCGGTTTTATTTGCTGAAATTGTATATATACCTGCATAAAGATCTTTTAGAGTCCATCTGCCGGAAGTATCTGATAAGGAACCTATTAAATTTTCCTCAGTCTGAATATATACTCCGTGACGGTCGATTACTGGTTTCCCATTTACGTCATAAATATCAACATAACCGAAAATATCCCCCTTCAGTTGTGAGCCTATCGCACCGTCCAAGCCCGTAGGTCCTTTACATCCCGAAGAAGAAATTATAACGAATACTATCAATATCTGCATTATTTTCATATTTTTCCTCTTTACGTTAGATTAATATCGGCAAATTTACGCAAAATACAATAGCTCGTCAATCGGAATTTATATTCCTGCATACATTCATAGCATTTCTATTAAAGATTCTTATTTGAAGTTTGAGTTCAGTATGCTTTTGTGTCAAATTTTATTTTACAGCCCGGAACTCGACACGTCTATTTTGGGCACGTGCTTCATCCGTTTTTTCTTTATTGACCGGTTTTCTTTTTCCATAACCAATTGCAGATATAGCTTTCTCTTCACAACCGGCTTTTATTAGATATTCTCGAACAGCATTTGCTCGATTTTGAGATAATTTGAGATTGGCATCATCGTTCCCGACATCATCGGTATGACCTGAAATCTCAATTTTTATAGTTTTATTTTCTTTAAGGATACTTGCCAGGCGATCAAGTTCAGAGAAAGATTCCTTCTGTAATTCAAATTCATTTGTGTTAAAGAAAATGTTGTTGATAGGAATTGATTTTTTACTTTCAAGCAGCTCCTTGAGCTGAGCAAGGATAATGTTTTCCGATATGCGGATATTCGTTTTCTTTTTGCGAAGATCAATATTCTTTGAAACGGAATAATACCCTTGTTTCTCAGCAAAATATCCATAATTCTTACCTAAAGGCAGGGCTATAAAGAATGAACCGTCACGCGGATTAGTCTTTAATTGACCTACTACTTCTTTTGTCGTAAGGTTTTCCCATCTGATAGCTGCATCTAAAGGTTTACCGTCGGCATCCATCACCTTACCGTTTACAGTAGCAATATTTTCAGGTTTTGCATTCTTTGCAATTGTTGCTGTATAGATATCCCATTCCCCTTTTCCACCTTCCCTGTTTAATGCAGCAAAGTATGCTGTATCTCCTGTTACATTTGGTTTATATCCCCAATCATCATTTGGTGAATTGATTTGCCTGCCAATATTTACAGGTGTGCTCCATTCAGTCCATGAGGTATCAGATAGCCGCGTTGATTTAAGCACATCCATTCCTCCAAGTCCATAATGACCGTCAGAGGAGAAATATAAGGTTTTTCCATCCGGATGCAAATATGCCGACCGTTCGGCATACGGTGTATTGACAGTACTCCCCAAATTTATCGGCTTTGACCATCCGTTTTTGGTTTTTAATACTACATATACATCCATGTTGCCTTGCACTCCCCCATGATAGATATATCTGCCTCGAGGTACATACCCTCCGATTCCACCCGGACGGTCAGAAGTAAAAATCAATGCTTTACCATCGGCTGACATTCCGCCGCTTTCTTCATGATACTGGGAATTAATCGGTTGTGGCATTTGCTTGAGAGCCTCCCAACCTGTGGCAGTTCGTTCGGCGGTATAGATGTCAAATTCACCAAAACTGCCTCGGAAAAACCCAGACAGAAAAAGGGTATTACCGTCGGCGGAAACATTATCTATTGTCTCACTAAGGTTTGCATTTATTGGTCTGCCGATATTTTTTGCTTTGCTCCACTTCCCGTTTTTCCGCTCGGAGTAGAATACATCCTCACCGCCGCTTCCGTCAGCTCGTCCGGCAGTTGTCATATACAGTGTTGAACCGTCGGGAGTTGGCGTTGGGTCCCATTCTCCTGTTTTTGTATTGACTGAATCCCCAAGATTTGCAATTGCAATGAGGGATTCTTTGGCAGTAAGCATTTCTATTGTCTTAGGGATACGTTTCATTTCGTCTTTAAGGAAGAATCTTGCATACGTTTTAAACGTATCAGCGGCTCCATTCCAATTTTTATCTTTAATTGCTTGAAAAGCTAATCTTTGAACAGCAACATAAGCATCCGCTGAAGGTGCATTACGTTCAATATAACGCCGAAATGATTCAACAGCTTCAGGTTTTGGTATTTGTGATATGTCAACAACCTGTGTGGTTAATTCCTCCTGCTTCCTTTGAGCATATACTTCATTCAAGGGTTGTTTTACTGTTAATCCGGTTATCCTATACCCTGCACTCCATTGTCCTTCAATTTCTTGCTTACTCGCCTCATTTTCCTGAAGAATTATTTGATTTTGAAATTGTGAGAATGTATTAAATGATAATGCCCACGTTTCTTCGGAATGGGCTATTGAATTGATAGTTTGCGTAGCCTGGAATCGTTTGGCTATTGAATCAAGCGGGAATTCTTTGGAGATAATATAATTTTGCTGAGTTACAATTACAGATTGGGTATAATTCATAATCACCACCCACATTCCGTTAGCTTTATTCATAGCTGCAATACGATACCCGAGTTTGTTATACTTATCAATAT
>JACPWH010000274.1 GCA_016197185.1 Ignavibacteriota bacterium | reverse complement strand
GATGGATTGAAGAAGTAATGAACAAATCTGAACTTGAAGAGATGAAAAAATATGCACGCTATGGAGAAGGCGTAGAATTTTGGAAGTATCATCAAAGACGGATATATTCAGAGAACACAAGATTTAATCATCCTTTAATTGCAACAAATGATTATGAAGTTCTTCATGAGTTTAGAATTTTTTCAACCAAGGAAAACCATCTTTATTTTGTTTTAGCAATCATGGGGATTGAATATACAATAGGTTATGGTGGGTCAGATATTGATAGCTATTTAGAATGGTTATATGAAAACAACAATCAGTCAGTTCTTGATGACCCATATGAAATAAAAAGCTCAGATTAGATTCTTAAATTGAAGTTGCTTTGATTATCTATTGTCGTCTATTCTTATCAAACTATAAAAAAGTAATTGTGAATCAAATAATAAATATTAGTAAGTGAAGGATTTCCCCCTATGCCAACCCCTCAATTCACATGGGAAAAATTTTCCCGCAGCATCATGATAAATAAAAAACCTGAAGAGGTTTTTCTCTACATAGCCACAGCCAAAGGTCTTACCAAATGGCTGCTGGAGGCAGCGTCGTTCTTTACCCTCGCAAACGAAACACAGCTGCTCAACCTGACATTTGCGAATGAACTTGACTCCTACCATTGGGTATGGAAAGGGAAGAACTATGAGTTGCAAGGGCAAGTGCAGGACTGTGATGTATTTAAAAAACGGATTGCATTCACATTCGGTGAGGAATGCAATGTTGAGATCGCGCTTACAGAACACGAAGGCAGCACCCTCTTGAAACTAACCCAACAGGCAACCCCCGGAAAAACCTACGACCAAATGCGCCAGGTAAACAGTTATGCCTACTGGACGTTTTTCCTGACGAACTTGAAGTCGGTAGTGGAGCATGAGATTGATTTGCGTGAGGATAAGTTTACGGTGGAGGGGTTATTGAATGTGTGAAGGGAGCAAGCGGCTGAAGAGCGATATAAGATTTGGTAGTATTAAAGCTTTTTCAATCTGTCATTCTGAGGGATTCTTAGACCGAAGAATCTCCGCAATGCACTACAAATGAGACTACAGCATCGGAGATTCTTCACTGCGTTCAGAATGACATGCATTATTCAAATTTTTCAGAGTGTTTGACTCTATGAGAATTAAACAGTGAATGTAAGGCACAACCCCTCAATCATCCCACGGAATAGACCTCTTTACAACTTTCATAAGCCCGTTTGAATTATTGCCTCCATGCTCGGGGATAATGTAAATTCCTTTGAAAGAAAAGCAGAGAATGAACATTACAATCGAAACATACCCCACTATCATTCGATTACGTCCTATTGGCTGAGAGTTTTGCGTAGGTGGATGATTAAGTTTCATAATGAAACGGGTGACAATCACCCAAAATAACCATCCGTTCCATAATTCAAAATACCATGCACCGTGAGTTTTAAGCCACGCAAAAACATCCAGTATTCCACTGGTAGGAGCGAAGTTGTAAACTTGTTGTTCCAAAAACACTAACACTATTTCTACTATCGATCCCATACCAATCACAAGTAATATCCACCAAAACACCTTGGAGATAATCCGCTGATGTTTGCCAAACATCGCGTAAATAATATGTCCGCCGTCAAGCTGTCCGATAGGGAGCATATTGAGTGCCGTTACAAACATTCCAAACCATCCCACACATAAGAACGGATAATGATAAATCTCGTTCATCGGTGGAAGAAACTCACCTGGACGAACGAAAATTGCAGCAAAAAAATCATAAAGCGGAGTAGAGCCGAAATATAAACCATGCGAAACAATTTCACCTCCGTTCATCATATATTCAGGATGTATTGAGTATAGATAATCCTTGGGGGGTAGATTGGTCATGCCAATAATGAGAATAACCAAACATACAGCAAATCCTGCCAATGGACCTGCAACTCCTATATCAAAGAGTGCTTTGCGGTTCATAATCGGT
>JACPWH010000273.1 GCA_016197185.1 Ignavibacteriota bacterium | reverse complement strand
TGATGTTACTTCTGCAGAGAGTGTAGTTTCGATGGCATCTGCATTTCCGCTTATGTCCGAACATCGAGTAGTGTCAGTTAAAAATTTTGAAAAATATTTTAGCGGGCGCGGAAGCAAAAAAACTGAAGAGAAGTCTCCGTTTGCCAAGTATTTCCAATCACCTCAACCCTCTACTTTATTAATTTTACGTTCTACCGCATCAGAACTTAACGGTCTTAGCGGAGCAATGGGTAACTCTAAGCAATCTGAGAAAGGACAGAAAAAACTTGCATCATTGAAATTTCCGTATAATGTTCTGCTTGAAAAAGCAGCATGTTTGGAATTTCCCAAAGTATATGAACGTGATGTACCATCGTGGATAGCCAGAAGACTTAAAGAAAAGGGAAGGGAAATTTCACCGGAAGCTGCAGAATTCTTAACTGCAAAGGTAGGAACATCACTGAGAGAATTGAATAATGAAATTGAAAAAATCCTGATTTTCCTCCAAAACAAAAAGAAAATCACTGATGAAGATATTAGTGCTGTAGTAGGGGATTCGAGGGTTTATAATGTATTTGAATTACAAAAAGCAATCGGCTCAAGGGATTTGCCAAAAGCATTAGATATTATGTTTCACATGATAGCGGCTGAGAAACAAGAAATACTTATTATATCTATGCTTACAAGATATTTTATCGTTTTGTGGAAGCTCTCCGAAGCTGCACAGCAAACCAAGAATCATTATGAACTTAGCAGAACCGTAGGAATAAGTTCATTCTTTATTCCGGAATATTTGGGTGCGCTTCAACGGTTTTCTTTGAATCAATTAAATAATGCCTTTTTTGCTCTTCGTGATGCTGATTTAAAGATAAAATCATCAAATCTTCCGGCGGATGTAATTCTCCAACAGTGCTTTATTTCGATAGTAAGCCCTTAGAATGAATGATCCTTTTTCTTTATAATGCTCTGATAATACCGGTTCTGCGTATTGTAGTACGTTGTGCTTTATTCATTAATCCAAAACTTCGCGAACGTGAAGAATCTTGGAAAACTACTATAACCTGTATCCCTTCTCATCCTGAAAACTATCGCCGTATATGGTTTCATGTCGCTTCAATGGGGGAATTTGAACAGGCAAAGCCAATTATCGAACTTCTCAAAAAAGATAATCCTGAACTTTCGATAATAGTATCTTTTTTCTCACCATCCGGCTATCGAAATCAAAAGAATTATCCACTTGCTGATGCAGTTGTGTATATGCCTTTTGATACTCGTAAAAAGGCAAGGCAATTTATTGAAGCAATCAACCCGGATGTAGTTGTTTTTATAAGGTATGAGTTATGGCTCAACCATCTCGCGGAGCTTTCACAATGGAAAATCCCTGTTTACCTCTTTTGTGCTACATTTCCAAACAGTTCAATTTGGAATTATCCGGTTTTTCGTTCTGCACTTCATAGAATACTTAATTATTTTACAGAAATTTACACTGTTAGTCAGCGCGAAACAAATTTGTTTCTGTCTATTAATACAACTACGCCTATTATTTCTTCTGTCGATACACGTTTCGACAGAATTATCTCTGTTATAGAAAATTCTCAAAAAGAAAGTCCTATCCTACCTGACAACTATTTCAAACCTGATGATATTGTATTGGTAGCAGGAAGTACATGGCAGCCTGACGAGGAGATTCTTATCAAGGCGTTTCATTCGTTAGAACAACAAGGACATTCGATTCGTTCAATCATCGTTCCTCATGAACCTACACCCGAGCATACTCAGGCACTCAAGAATAATTTACGTGATTCAGTTCTGCTAAGTGAGATAAACGGAAAAAATTCGGATGCACGGCATACAATAGTTGATAGTATTGGCAAGCTCCTAAAACTTTATAGCTACGCAGATATTGTTTATGTAGGAGGAGGGTTTGGTGCAGGGGTTCACAGCACAGCAGAACCGGCAGGATATGGTGTACCACTTGTTAGCGGGCGAAATATCAGTCGTTCACCCGATGCACAAAATTTGGTTACATTGGAAGCACTTACCTGTATAAATTCAAGCAACGAACTTACCGAATGGTTATTGAAAATGGTAAATGATGAGTCTGAACGCTTAAAACGTGGAGAGCTGTCACGGCAATATGTTTATAAAGGGTTAGGAGGAAGCAAAACAGCAGCAGAAATTATAGCGAATTACTTGAAGAGCTAAACATTAGGGATTAACCTTTGAAATCAAATACATACCATAGCCCATATTATAATATTATGGGCTATGGTATGGAAAATATTATCTCATCTCCACACTCTTCACATTATCATCTGGAGCGCGGTCAACAAGTTTATAAAACGGATCAATGCCAACTTTTGCAGGAGGCTCCTTCACTGTCAATACAAGTTGGGTTTTCTCTCCTGTAATCTTATGTTTTTTGAAGTAGAG
>JACPWH010000272.1 GCA_016197185.1 Ignavibacteriota bacterium | reverse complement strand
TCTCCATTGTCAGCCTTTGCTATAAATTCGTAACCGATATAGCGGAGCATATTTTTTATTGTCCGCCTCATGTTGGTCATGTCATCTACCACCAACAGCTTCATCTTTTTGTTTGTCGCCATATAAGCCTTTCCCAAACCATATAAAATAAATGAAATTATATATCCGCAGATTTCGCAGATTAACGCAGATTAAAACAAAATATTTTTTAAAAAATCTGCGAAAATCTGCGTAATCTGCGGATTAATCAGGTTTTTGTCCTTTTTTGGTTGTGGCTTTGCCACGCTGTGTTTATCTGTGGTTTTTTGATAATATCATTTATCCCAAATAATGCGTGAACCAATCATTTATTATAAAAAAGTGCCTCGGACTATAGTAAAATAAGGGTGATTGAAAGACCTTAAAACTATAGAGGAGGCACTTAAAAGGTGAAAAACAATATATCTCAAAAAGAGAGAATAAACAATCAAAAAGCAGAAGATGTTAGAGAGGAATTTAGTGGAAAGAATCTCACCCGATTTGGAGGGACTGGACTCATAAGGAGATTTTTTAATCGTCATAGCATAAAGGATGAGATAGAAAAGAGGATTAAAATAGAAGGGCGGAGGGAATGTAAATACAGTGCAGGCTCTATGATTGTGAGCATACTTTATGGTATCTTTTTGGGTTATCAGAGACCGAGCCAGATGGAAGTCTTCACGACGGACGGTGTTTTTCAGAAGATAGCAGGACTCATTGGTTTTCCTGTTCAGTCTACTATAAGCCGATTTCTCTCCTCTCTTAAGGTGTCTGTTGCAAGGGAGTTGGCGGCTCTTAACTTTAATTTTCTCATGAAGTTTAGAGGTGGATTCAAGGCATTTAAAAGCATTACCCTTGATATGGACTCTCATGTAATACCTGTCTTTGGCAATCAGCAGAGGGTTGGTCTTGGATATAATCCAAAGAAGAAGGGTAGAAAGAGCTATCATCCCCTCCTCTGTTTTATAGGAGAGACCAGAGATTATATAGGAGGGTTTTTGAGGAGCGGCAAGCGCCATACCTCCCATAATGCAATTCCTTTTATCAAGAGTATTATAAAGAAGCTTCCCTCTCATATAAAGGAGATTAGAGTCAGGGCTGACAGCGGGTTTTTCAGTCTCGATATGCTCAAGTTTCTGATAAATAGCGCTATAGAGTTTTATATAATTGTCCCTATCCAAACCTGGGTTCAGAATAAGATAATGGGAATAAGAAACTGGAGGGGCATAGGATATGGAGTAGAGGTCGGAGAATTTGAATTTATCCTGAACAGAGTCATCACCATCAGGATGGCGGTTATAAGGCAGAAGGTTAAAGTTGGGGAATCTCCCAAAAAACAACTGAAACTTCTTCATGTAGAAGGAGTTCTCTATGATTATCAGGTTATAGCCACGAATAGTAATCTTTCTCCTGAAGATGTATGGAGATTTTACAATAAGAGGGCATGTTGTGAGAATTTTATAAAAGAGGGAATATATGGCTTTGGATTGGATAAGGTGGTATCCCACAGCTATGCCGGTAATTCTGCATGGTTTGAGGTGTTGATGTTTGCATATAACCTTATGAACTTCTTTAAAGAAGAGGTAATGAATCAGAATAAGGTAAAGGAGATGATTCAGGGTATAAGGGAGCGGCTCTTTCTTATACCGGGGAGATTGGTATATAAGGGAAGGCAATGGATTTTGAGACTTGAGAGGACATGGTTTTATAGATGTGAGTATGAGGATGCCCTTGCAAAGGTTACCTGAAGCTAAAGATGTTCTCGAAGAAAAGGTATCAAGAGAGGTTAAGGGAGAGGTGTGTTTAAAACAGGTTTTTCTCTCTGATTTCCGACTTGTGATATTGATGTTTTTATTGATATCGGAAGGGATTGTCATAAAATTGCCTGATTAGGTTTATTTCTGAGTCCGTTTTTTATTTTTTTAACCGTTCACGCATTATTTGGGTTTAATAATTGTC
>JACPWH010000235.1 GCA_016197185.1 Ignavibacteriota bacterium | reverse complement strand
TATGCCATCGACCGTAAATGCCAGAGTCTTGACTTGGCCTTCATTTCCGCCCGCGACCAGTTTAATCCAGTGAATTTCGTCAGAAACCTTGAGCGTTTTGAATTCTTTTTCAAGCAATTGCTCAATTCGTTTTTGTTCTTTTTCATCTATTTTCTTACCACGTAGGCCCCACTCGGATAAGAAAACGCGCCGCTTGGCGCCATTCACATTCCACACTGTTTTTCTGACGTGTGGATCGTTATGATCAAATAATTCGGCGTAGATTGGGTGCAGCGTGGTGAGGCAAAAATTTTGCAGGGAATCGTAGAACGCGTCTTCAGCCTTGTTGCCAGCGCCTGCAACAAAGTCGTCTAAGCGTCTGCCGTTCTTGAACGTCAACGATATGCGCGATTCAACCGAGTAAAAGGTGCCTCCTTTCAGGTCTTTGACTTCATA
This sequence comes from Ignavibacteriota bacterium, assembly GCA_016197185.1. GTDB lineage: Bacteria > Bacteroidota > Ignavibacteria > Kapaibacteriales > UBA961 > JADJXV01. Next base: position 1,753 of record JACPWH010000235.1, on the reverse strand, counting down.
AATGTCGCCATCTAATAACGCACCATTTTTTGTGAAAAAAATGCCTTCGCTGCGCTTGTCAAACTGTTCAAAATGGTGATTTTTTAGCCATGATGCAAAGTAAGAATTCACTTGCTCAGCGCCTTGTCCGGCGTTCGCTAAAGAACTGGCGATAAATAATAGGGCGGTAATCAATTTTTTCATTTCAAGGCTTTCATTGGCGAGAGGGAAATGGTGTGGTTTGCAATGACAAAAAATCAATTGAAGCAGTTTGAACTCATCATTTTATTTATTAGCGCGCGCTAATCTTTTTGCGCAAAAGCCCATTCTTTAATCATTGCTGGATGAACGACATCCTCCAACAATGCATCTTGAATATGATCCTCGTATTTTTTGCGTATGCTGATTTCCAAGGATTTTCCAGATCGTAGATTGAAAAGTAAGACTACAAATTTTTGTGGAACAGCTGTTTGAATGGCGAGCGCAAAATCTTTTTGGCTGTCGATATGTGAAAACCCTTGGTAATACTCCGCTGCTTGAGCTGAAATTTCTAGGAATTTCGCATCGATTAAGGCACCGAACTGCGAAACTGCTTCTTGCGTTTCGCTAGTGGGTAAATTCATCACGAATTTTTCCCATTGTGATTTATTTGCGTCGCAGTAGGTTTTTAAAAGCTGTTTTTTGGTAAGGCCAAGGCTTTGAATATGTCGATGCGCCAGATATTGCCAAGTTTTCATTTTGACATACAGCCCCGTGCCAAATCGCACGACCCACCCTTCTTCAAAAGTGTCGGTATTGCCGTCTTTTGCCTCAGATAATAAAGCGTCAAATGTTTTAGCTATCAATGACAATGGCCGAAGTTCATAGGGCTTAGCAAAGTTGATCACTTCTGCATAGCTTAGCATTCTATTTTCGATTAAATCACGCACGCCAATGAGGATCAAATCATTTTCCGTCGTCGGTATAATCATTTGATTTTCCGGCGAAATGATTTCAAATACTAAGGTATATTTTTGAAACGGAACTTCGGAAAGTTTTGGATATTTCGAAGTGAAAATTGTTGCTGCTAAATTGGTTTGTAAATTATCGAATGACGAGCGAGTGGCGAATCGAACTTGTCCTTGCCATTCAAAAGCCGTTACCATTGAACCATCATATTTTTCCGCAATTTCATAGCCGGAAGAATAGGGGAGCAAATGCGATTTTGTTTCAGGATGGGCATCGAGATTGAAAAATTTATCATAAGGATGCGCAATGAGTGCCTTGGTATGGAGATCAAATATAATGCCTCGGCATTGGCTATTAAAATCATTCCACTCATCATTTTCAATGTCGTCTTGATAGTTCAAAATCATCAAATTATCCGAAAAACGAATATTGACAAAATTTTGGGTTGCGAAAGATCTTAATTTTTCTGTATGCCATGCAGTTTCTTGCGCAAGGATGTCAAGTACAGGTTTCATTATTTATAAATGGTACGATGGGAAGATTGATAAAGTGCTAGTAGCGATAATGTTAGAAATTGCGCAGTGAAAATAGCATTTTTGCAATATGAGCACAAGTGCTACTATCCAAAAAAACCTTCTGCACGGGCATTTCTTAATCTTGCGAGCGTCGCTTTATCCTAGTAAAGCTATGTTTCTCAGCCCAATATCTGCGCCGCTCGCCGTGGTTTTTCGAGTCCCCCGATTATTTCCCCTCAAAACCGGGTAAGGGTATGCCTATTTTCCATTGTGTTGCAACCGCGTCAGCCGCTTTGATTTCATCGGCGCTC
>JACPWH010000234.1 GCA_016197185.1 Ignavibacteriota bacterium | reverse complement strand
TTGTGATAGCCGTTAGGAGCAGAAATATCAAACACTTCCATTTGCTTTTCACCGGAAGCAAGTTGTTTGAATATTCGGGTTCCGTCAACAACCTTAAATCGGTTGTCGAGTGAGGAGAGCGTTATTTCAATTGTAGCATCGGGTTTGTCCACCCCTGTATTTTGGAATGTTACCGAGAAGCGAGGTTTGTCATTTTCACTGTCGTACAAGGGGGCAGCGTCAACAACGCGATAGTTAGTGAGCGCACTCCAAGCAAGTTGGTAATTCATATAAAGATTATCGGCAGCATGGGGTATAATCCGATCGGGAGAAGCGTAAAACCCGTCGAGCGGAGTTCCGACTTCAGGAGTCATGGCAAATATTTTGGGCTTCCCTGCTTCATTTATGTACATCCAATCATCAGCAGAACCCCGTGTGGAATAGTTTACCGTTTGGAGTGCCACCCCTGCCGAATAATTGTTGAATTTTGTTCCGTCTGCGCTAAATGAACGGAAGAATGCCGAATCTGCACTTTCTTTCTCGGAATTTCCAAACGGATAGATAAGTAGATTGCCAAACGTATGGTAATTGAGTGCAGTTCGGAATTTGTTCTCATTACAAAAATCCCGTATAGCTTCCGTTTCCGGTTCAGAGAAAGGAGCAGTACCTCTGAATGTTTCATCATTTGGATTTATGGATGAGCCGCCTTCCGGTGTATCCCATAGTGACATCGGACCATAGTTACGGTTTATGTCCGTACTGAAGTTGCCGTTTCTGTTCTTGCGCCATAGTCCACCACCGGAAGGAGCATTCGTTTGATTAAACATATAGCCGTCAGGATTCACCATCGGAATAACATAAATTATACGGTTGTCAAGCAAATACAGGGCTTCGTCGTCCCCGGCTTTAGCTTTTTCAAGTAAATCCCACAGAAAGTAAATAATCGTTGACGCTCCGCCCGGCTCACGCGCGTGGTGGACGGCAGTATAGAGAACTTGGGGCTTGTCGTCATCAAGATTCAGACTAAAGCGATAAGCATATATCGGACGGTTTTCTACGGAACGCCCTATTTCAATTGCATCGGAAACTGCAGCAGGATAAAATTTCTGCATCTCTTCGAAGTTTTTATATACTTCAGTAAGCAAGAAATACCCACCCATTGAACCGAGTTTGAAATGATCGGGTGTGGTAATTTCAGCAGCTTTAGCTAAAGATTGCCGTGAGTTTCGTGCTTGATAAAAAGCGGACAGGTTTTCTACGATTATATCCACTTTTTCGCCTCGTGACCGTAGCTGTTCTATAGTTGCTTCGGGAAGCACCGTTTCAATCCATTTTCCTGTTTTAATGGTGGCACTTTCCAAGTCAACACCGTTTTGCTCTGCATTTTTCACAGTGAGGGTTGGGGATATTGCTACACGTACATAGTGGTATATCGGCATTTGGGCTGATAGACCGTAAAATGCAGTAATGAAGATGAGTATATAGAGAAATTGTTTCATTAAGCTATTTCGTTTTTTAATTAAGTATCACATTCAGAACTTCAGAATGCAGTAGAGTCAACGATTAAACAACACAATAATGTTAAAGGCAATATATAGTTAACATTGTCATTCTGAAGGGGTCTTCGACAGAAGAATCTCCGTTAGCTCTTTTTGCCCAGCTTGATGAATATGCAAACTGATATTCTGTTTGAGTATTCAAAATAATGAGCAAACTTAAAGATTTCATTTACAGGAAGAGTTCTTAAGTGACATCAAAACAAAGCTAAAAAAGCATAAGTCAATTATGTTTATATATGTTATTCATACCATTTGGTACTTAAGTCTTCCCACTTAGGATTCGTTGAGTGAATTAAATTAATTTTCTTTTCTCTTGTCCACCCCTTTAATTGTTTCTCACGAGCGATTGCAGAATAAATATCTCTAATTTGTTCAAAATAAACAAGCTCATTTACATTGTATTAACTTGTAAACCCCTCAAAGATTTTATTTTTATGCTCATATACTCTTCGTAATAGACTATTTGTCATACCTATATATAAAATACGAGACTTATTTGTCATTATATAAACATAGTATTCATTCATATTCAGATAATCCTTATTGAATATCTATCACACAAACTTCACGTTCTAACGGAGATTCTTCAGTCGAGGACTCCTTCAGAATGACATGCAATTTTTGAATTGCTTTTTGACATATCTATTAACTATTTAACTACTTATGCCCAATCCCCGTACTGCCAAACCCACCACCGCCCCTCTCAGTTTCGTCGAGTGAATTAACTTCCTGCCATGTAACAATTTCATACCGGGCTACCACGAGTTGGGCAATTCTATCACCACGTTGTATGACGAATGGGTTGCTTCCAAAATTTGCAAGGATAACTTTTACTTCACCACGATAGTCGCTATCTATCGTCCCGGGTGAATTGAGAGTGAAAACCCCATGCTTTGCTGCAAGCCCGCTTCGTGAACGCACCTGACATTCGTAGCCGGGCTCAAGGGCAATTGCAAGTCCTGTTGGTATCATTGCTACTGCTCCTGCGTTAATAGTTATAGGTTCGCCGATTGCTGCGTGTACGTCCATCCCGGCACTTCCTGATGTGGAGTATGTAGGTAATGGAAGGTCTTTATATTCTGATGATGTTCGTGTTATTTTCATATTTTAATTTAAGTTTTGTTTATTTTATTATTTGAAGTTTTGTCATTCTGAGGAAGTCCTCGTCCGAAGAATCTCCGTTTGCACGTCTATCCATCATAACGAATTAGCATACGGAGATTCTTCACTAACGTTCAGAATGACAAAACTATTTATTCTTTTTTAATATCTTATCGTCCTAAAAAATAAGTTCCAAATTCTTGTATTTCTTTTCGTTCCTGTTCTATAAATTTTGAGTACAGTTTATCTCCTACTTGCGATTGAAGTGCAGAAATCCCTACATCAATTAACCGTAAACCGTTTTGAGTAAGAAAAACATTATCATACGGTTCACCTCCAATTTCCGAAGGTCGCCTAATATCTCGATGTACAAATCCTGCTTTGTGTAATTGGTTCATTTCATCAACAAATACTTCGAACCATAATTGACGTTTTTCGTATTCATAAGCTCTGAAATCTATCGGGTATAGACGTTCCATTACAATCATCTCATACCCGGTAGGTATATGTATATCCAGACGGATAAACTTAACTGTCAAGCCATTTATGATATTGGCAAATTTCATCTTTTCCGCTTCTGAGCCAATATCCGAACGGGTGTCTCCTCCGAACAGTTTACCTGCTTCGGTTTCTGAAAGCGCAATAACAGCGTTATTTGCACCATACGATAATTGTCGTGGATATTTATGATCCATAGTGCTATTTATAAAAAAAGGACGTTTCCACAATGCGTGCGAAAACGTCCTTAAGGGAATCATTCAAAAACTATTTATCATCTTCAACAGGAGATGCAATACGAATTTGAACTGTTCTGTTATAGAAACGACCTTCGGGAAGTTCATTGGTAAAGAGTTCTTTTTCTTCACCTACTCCGCTTGATTCAAGTGATTCGAACTGTCCTTTTGTGAAGTTTTTCACACCGACTTCAACTGTTTTCGCACGATTACCGGAGAGTTTAGCATTGTGTTCAAACATACCTACTATATCTGTATGACCTTCTACAATAATTTTGCTCTTTGGGAAACAGCGTGGATAAACATATTCTTTCAAGATACGCTCGTTGAACGGACCTGCATCGTAACGGTCGAATGGGAAGAGGATAAGATTATATGTTTCTCTTGTTTCTGCACCTGTATGATCAATTTTACGACCGGGTTCATTTTTAACAATCTTTACTTTTATATTGATTGGATCGGAAATACACTCAGAACCATTTTTACTGGTAATAATCAAACGTGCTTTAAATGGGGATTCGGTTGTAACTGATTCATTAAGTTCTACAGCAGATTTATTTTTCCAATCCCATGTAAATGTAGGCTCTTTCACACCGATATTTGTAAGTGTATTCCATGCTTTTTCATCTCTGGTTACTTCGATACGACGAGAAGCAACAAGGTCTTCCTCAATTCCGTTTTTCATTGTAAAGTTCATTGTTTCTGGAGACGGGAAAATCTTAGGATCATTATCTAAAATCGGTCTCATAACCTGCCATACTTCTTCGGGTTCACCGCTAAACCAAAGTTCAGCACGACGATTTTCAACAAGAGAGTGAGCTTTGCTTATCGGGTCTTTATCACCTGTAGTTGAAGGTGTTTTCGGTAAATTTCTTGAATCCATACTCATACGGTCAGGGCTTATACTCCAAATGTTTTTAAGATAATCATAAACAATTTGAGCACGTTGTTTTGATAGATCAAGCGATTTTTCACTTGCAGTCGCATTATCATTATTACCTACAATTTGAACTTTTACTGTAGGGTGTTTAGTCATCCTGTATCCAAATATGTTCAGCACATGATAATATTTCTCAAGTGTTCCACCCGGAATTCTTTCATCTGAAAATCCGGTGGTTTGCGAAGGAGAAGTGAAGAGAGTATAGCGTTTTGGGAAAGTTGCAGAACCTTCATCAAAGAATACATAATTAAGAAGCGGATAAAGGTCAATTGTTGCAATTTCTTCCATCAACAAACCTTTCCAACTTGCAAGCTCAGGATTCTTTTTGGAAACACGGGTAATATAATCCGCAAATGCCATTTCCGCACCAATCACCGGACGTTGACCAAGTTTGAGTTCTACACGAACCTCAATTGGTTTTCCGGCTTCATCCTTGTTCTTGGTTTGTTCAGGTTTTGTTACCAATACTACTTTTGTAGTTTTTCCATACGTTGGATTTGATGCTGTTACTTCAAATTTTATTTCTTTGATTGAATCCTTCGGATTACCATAATCAGCAGGAAGCACAACCATTTCAAATTCTGTTTGGCCGCCGGTAGCGAGAGTATCATAATAGGTAGTATTCGTAACGGGGTTTCTGATACTTATATATGCTGGAATATTTGCATTTGTACATTCGTCAAGAACAACCCCCTTTACGATAGTTGATCGGAAGAACGACGGCACAAACGCCATGAAAATATCCAAACTACCCTGATACCCTGCAATATCCGAACGTGTAGAAGAGAAATACAATACACGACCGGAAGCAGACAATGTAATGAATTGCTCGTTTTGAGGGGTATTGATAGGTGCACCTAAGTTCTCAGGTTTTGTCCATGCTTTATTTTCGAGGTGTGTTACGTAAAAATCAGTACCGCCTAAATTAGGTTTGTGACCGTCGGAAGCAAAGAACAAAGTAGCATTATCAGCAGCAATAAAGGGAGAGTTTTCAATACCGTCAGTGTTAATGGAAGGTCCGGCATTAACGGCAGTTTTCCATTCTTCGGTATCGAAATCGTAATCAGTGTACCAAATATCGAAATTTTCTGAGCCATGAGGTCCCGGACGGTTGGAACAGAAATAAATTCTGCTCTTGTCAGGAGAGATAGCCGGCTGAGAATCCCACCATTCTGAATTCACTTTACGTCCTAAATTTTTAGGTTTGCCCCATTTATCACCGTCAATTTCTGTTATATACAAATCGCAATCACCCAAACCGTCGGCACGGTTACAACCTGTAAAGATAAGTGTTTGTTTATCGGCTGCAATCGAAGCAGCACCTTCGTTCAATTGGGTATTCACACCAAGATTACCAAGTTCTTTGGATGTATCAATGTTGAAGGGTTGGAAGAATACAGTGTCAAGGTCATTATTTTTTTTGGCTGCCCAAAAATCGTGAGAAGGGTCTTTATCGGCAGTTAATCGGCTACCTTTTCTGTTAGAAACATAATAGAGTGTTTTACCGTCTGCACTGATTGTCGGTGCATAATCCAACCCCTTATGATTAATAACCGGACCAAGGTTGATAATACGGATTCTATTTTTGTCACCGAGAATCGCATCATCATCTGCCGGGACCTCCAACGAAGCAGAGTAGAGATATAATTCCGGCTCGGATGCCTTCATTGCTGCTTCTTTCATTCCGTTAAGCAGCCAGCCGTATTTAGAATGGAGGGGCGCAGCCGAAACACAATGTAATGCAAATAACACAACTGCCGCCGTCAAAGCTGTAAATCTTCCCATAAATAATGCCTTTTGTTAAAAGGGTAATAAAAATAACGTGAATTGACTTGTGAGCCGGATAACTTTAGGCTCTGCTTAAAATTGAAAACAAAAAACAATTTTCTTCAACATTTGTCAGTTTTTATCTTAAACATAGACAGGATAATTACTGATAACTTACATTCATCTGCAACAAAACATTATTTTGGTAATAAAATTCAGCCATTTTATAACCACAGTATTTTTGGTAGGTATAAATTGCGGCTACGAGAACTCCAAAGATTAATCGCTTGCTTCTAAGAGCATCATTCAAATTTATATCGTACTTCAAGGCAGAAGAGAAAACTCGGGAGTTTAAATCCCGTTCCGCTCGATGATACATCCATGAAAGGGAGAGAATATTGAATAATGGGAGCAATAGTCATTTTTTTTCCGGCTCTAATTTCCGCACCCAATGCTAAATCTGCCGAAAGTACAAAGCCTGACATTTTAGGGAAAGGTGTGTCTTGGATTATTGCTTTTGTATCAGAAACTATTCGAACATCTTTATCGGCAGGAAAGGATATATTTACCGTCTCACCGTCATCAAGTGTTGCTGTTGTTACAAGCATATCTTTCTCGTGTTTTAACGATGAACCGACATTAAAGGAAAGACCTGGACCAAGCTTCGCAAAAATACTCTTAAAAAAGTACCATTTCAAATATGGTTGAGCAGTGATGTATTTGAATGAGGAGTTCGTTGTGTGGAGGAAGGGAATACGGACAGTAGATTTAGAGGAACCTTCTTTTTGTAATTCAACTGCTTCCCATTGAGTGTAGTCTGCTGTAAGAGAGTGGTAATTGTAGAGAAGTGTTGTCCCAAGGACGACATTTCGGGTTAGAGCCTGTTCAAAC
>JACPWH010000233.1 GCA_016197185.1 Ignavibacteriota bacterium | reverse complement strand
GCATATACTTTTTGAGTATATACAATGAGACAAAACAGTTAAATAAAAAGATTATAGTACTAAGGTAACTATTAGATTTTTTGAAGATGGTATTCAACTAAGCCTTCAATCGGACTTTGGATTACTTTTCCTGTTTGCATGCCCCATTTTTCAGCAGTATCGGCTAGTATATCTTTAAAAATGAAACCAATTGAACCAACACAACTAAGTTTGTGTTGCTTATAGTCAGGATATCTGCTCACCAAGTTCTTAAAGAAATCGTTGAAAGAATCTCTCACTTTGCTTCTTATATATTCGGTATGTTTGTGTTTGTCGGCAAATCTTGCAAATCCGGCTAAGAACCTATTAGGATACATGGTGTGATACAAAGAATCGAAGATTTGTTCATTGTCCATTTGGTAAGTAACTTTAAAATCGTCCCATAAATCTTGAGGCATTAATTTTCTCATATAGTCTCTTACCAATTTTCTACCTATAAAACATCCGCTTCCTTCGTCACCAAGCAAATAGCCTAACGAGTCTATATTAAGAGTCACATTCTTTCCATCATATAAGCAAGTATTGGCACCTGTTCCTAAGATGGCAGCAAAGCCAGGTTGATCGCCCAATAATGCGATTGCAGAAGCCAGTAAATCATGCCCAACAAATATTTCATTGGCGTTTAAGAAAGTTCTTCTTAAAGCTTTTTCTACAGTTTCATTTTTTTCGGGGGTTGAGCACCCTGCTCCATAAAACCATACTTGTTTTACTTCATTGGCATCAAATCCAGGAATCAAATTTTCTGACAATGAATAGTATATATTCTCAGTATCGATGAAATAAGGGTTATATCCAATGGTATGAAACTTTTGTTGGTTTTTATTCTTATCAATTAATACCCAGTCTGTTTTTGTTGATCCTGAATCTGCAATTAAAATCATAAATAGTGTTTGAATTTATATGAACTGCGAATATAAATTAAAATGTAAAACGAAAGTAAGAAACTCATAAATAAAGATCTATGAATTATAAGCATTAAAAAACAAAAGCCGCAAACTTATGAAGCTGCGGCTTTGAAAAGACTGTTTGACTTGTACCCCCAGAAGGACTCGAACCTTCGACCTACGGTTTAGAAAACCGTTGCTCTATCCAGCTGAGCTATAGAGGCAAAAAAAGTTATCTTTTTTGAGGAGATAACTTTTGATTCTTTTAAGTCGGGGTGGCAGGATTCGAACCTACGACCTCCACATCCCAAATGTGGCGCGATACCAGGCTACGCTACACCCCGATTAAGAGATAATGTTTCTTTCGAAACTGTGGCGGAGAGGGAGGGATTCGAACCCTCGGTACCGGTTTCCCAGTACGACAGTTTAGCAAACTGTTCCTTTCGGCCACTCAGGCACCTCTCCTTTTCTGCTAAAAAGGAGTGCAAATGTATGGGATTTAAAACAAAAACAAAAACAAAATTTTATCCAAAGTTAATTTCTGTACTATCTCCAATGTTTAAACTCTGCTGACTGCCTTGAAAAGTGGCATCATTTCCTATGAGTGAATGATGCAATATAGCATTTTCTAAGTGTGCATGAGGGCCAATAATACTCACTTTAATGATAGAATAATTGATAATTGCATTTTCGCCAATAGACACTTCTGGTCCTATAATACTATTTTTTATTTGTGCTGAAGGGGCTATGTGAACTGGAGGAATGATAATAGTATTTTCATATTTATTTTCATATGCCGGATTATTTCGCCTAAGAAGGGTACTATTCGTCTCTAAAAGCACACTTGATTTACCGCAATCAAACCAATTGTCAACCTGAAAAATCTGCATAGAAACGCCAAGACTTATCATATGCATTAACGCATCGGTCAAATAATATTCGTTTTTGGTTTTTATTTTATTAGCAATAATATAATCTAAAGATTCAATAAGTTTATCGGTATCTGCAATCTTATATATTCCAACTAAGGCCATATTGCTTTTAGGTATAGCAGGTTTTTCTACTAAATGCTCTATAAACCCTTCGTTATTAATTTCTGCAACGCCAAATGAGCGAGGGTCTTCCACTCTTTTACAAGCTAAAATATTTCCCTTTTTACTTAATAGTTCTTTGTAATTTATATCTGCGATGGTATCTCCTAAAACGATAATTATTTCTTCATTTGGGTCAATATTATCTTTGGCTAACCAAATAGCATGACCAATGCCTTTACCAGAGGTTTGAATAATGAAGTTTGCTGAAATTTCAGGAAAATGAGAAGTAATGTACTCTTCAATTTTATCACCCAAGTAACCAATAATAAATGTATATTCAGTAACACCTTGTGCAATGAGAGGCCTTATGATATGTGCAATAATAGGTTCTCCAGCAACAGGTATGAGTGCTTTGGGTTGTGTATGAGTATGCGGCCTTAAACGACTACCAATACCTGCAACTGGAATAATAGCTTTCATAAGTTTTTGGTTATAGGTTTCCTCTTAAGGCTTGTTCTCTTTCTATTGACTCGAATAGGGCTTTAAAATTTCCAGCTCCAAAAGATTTAGCTCCTTTACGCTGAATGATTTCAAAAAATAAGGTAGGACGATCTTCTATTGGTTTAGTGAAAATTTGTAGCAAATAACCTTCATCATCACGATCAACCAAGATTCCTAGTTTTCTCAGTGGTTCAATTTCTTCGTCAATTTTCCCCACTCTCTCTGTTAACTCATCGTAGTATGCTCCCGGCACTGTTAAAAACTCAACACCTCTACTCTTTAAATCGGTTACTGTTTTTACTATATCGTGGGTTGCAACTGCTATATGTTGAACACCTTCACCTTCGTAAAATTGTATATATTCTTCGATTTGAGATTTCTTTTTACCCTCGGCAGGTTCGTTAATAGGAAATTTAACATATCCATTCCCATTGCTCATTACTTTACTCATTAGAGCAGAATATTCTGTTGAGATTTGCTTGTCGTCAAAAGTTAAAATATTTTTAAAGCCCATCACATCTTCATACCATTTAACAGTCTCGTTCATTCTATTCCAGCCTACATTGCCAACACAATGGTCAACATATAATAGGCCAGTGTCGGCAGGATTATAGTCGCTCTCATGTTTTATAAATCCAGGCATGAAAGGGCCATTGTAATTCTTTCGTTCAATAAACATATGAATGGTTTCTCCGTATGTATATATGCCACTTTGCTTTAACTCACCAAATTCATCAGTTAAAGTTTGAGGCTCTAAAGCTGATTTAGCTCCACGGCTTACAGTTTGGTGATAAGCATCGTAAGCATCGTCAACCCAAAGAGCTAAAATTTTTACACCGTCACCATGCTTTTTTATATGTTCGCTTATTGGATGATTACTAGTTAAGGGTGTGGTTAAAACCAATTTAATTTTTCCTTGAACTAAAACATATGAGGCTTTATCTTTTACTCCAGTTTCAGGGCCAGCGTAGGCTAAGTTTTGAAATCCGAAAGCTGTTTTATAATAATGGGCTGCTTGTTTAGCATTTCCTACATAAAGTTCAAGGTAGTCAGTACCATTGAGTGGAAGAAAATCTACTGCATTACTAGTCTCACTACTAGATATTTGTGTTGAAAGAGTCATGGTGTTATTTTTATCACAAAATTAGTACAAATTGTATATTTTACAAGAGCTTATTTGGCTTGGTTATTACTTGCGTATTGTTTTTTATTAAAAAAATTGTTTTAAATCAAAATTTCATTAATTTAGCAGCCTAATTTTTGAATCAATAATCAAATTAAAATGAAAAAATCATTACTCATCGCAGGGCTTTTGGCCACTTTTGGCTGGGCTCAGGGGCAAGGGTATTACTTTCTAAAACTGAAAGGAACGTCTTCGCCTTACAATTTGAATGCAGCATCAGCTACTACTGTATCTAGTGCTACATTAACTAATAATTTATCTGCCGAACAAACAATTCCATTTAGTTGGAGTTTTTATGGCAACTCTTACACTTCTTTTAAAGCGAGTACTAGTGGTTATATTACTTTCGATGTAGCACAAACTACAGACGTTACAACAAACACCGCGTTGCCTGATGCTACTGCTCCTAAAAATGCTATTTTTGCATTTTGGGATAATCTAAAATTACAAACGGTTACTTCTAATGGTAATACATTCCCTTCTGATATTAGAACTACTACCTATGGAACAGCTCCTAATAGAGTGCATGTGATTCAATGGAGATTGGCTCAAAAAGCATCTACTTCAGGTTCTGACATCACTTATTTTGCTATCAGACTATACGAAGGTGGCGATTTTGATATCATTCATAACTATGGATTTGGTTCATTTACTGCTACTACAGGTATCAGCAATAGCGACGGAACACAAGGTGTTCAAGTTTCTGGAAGCCCTAATATGGGTTTCGGAGGAAACAATGGTAGCTACGACGAAACTAAGAGCGATGTATACAAATTTGTTTATGGAACTCAAAAATCAGTTGATTTGCACATAGTTGCTAATGCTACTACTCCAAT